>NZ_JARJLT010000032.1 GCF_029335315.1 Pseudomonas citronellolis | reverse complement strand
TGCGATCTGCAACTCGGCGTCGGCGACAGCGTGGTCGTCGGCGTGGGCGAAGAACTCTTGTTGAAGAGCGCCCTGATGTTCTATCTATTTCCCTTGCTCGGCCTGTTCGCCGCGGCGCTGCTCGCTCGCGGCGCCGGTCTCGACGAGCCGTGGTCGATCCTGGCCGGTCTCGTCGGTTTCCTGGCGACCTGGCTACTGGTACGGCGCCATGCCCGGCGCCATTCGGATGATCCGGCGTCGCAGCCGGTTGTGTTGCGCGCGCTGGTCACTGGGGCCGTGGGTCCCGCCTAAGTCAACTTCCCTTTGAATACGGGAGCAGTAGTCCATGCAAACCCTGAAACGCAGTATGGCCGCGATGGTCGCCCTGCTGGCCTTGAGCCTGTCGGTGGCCGCTCGCGCCGAATTGCCGGATTTCACCACGCTGGTGGAAAAGGCCTCGCCGGCCGTGGTCAACATCAGCACCACGCAAAAGGTGCCGGACCAGGTCGCCAGCGGGCAGATGCCCGACCTGGAGGGCCTGCCGCCGATGTTCCGTGACTTCATCGAGCGCAGCATGCCGCGTGGCCAGGGCGGCCAGCGCACGCCGAAGGGCGGCCAGCGCGAGGCGCAGTCGCTGGGTTCGGGGTTCATCATTTCCGATGATGGCTATGTGATGACCAACAACCACGTGGTCGCCGACGCCGACGAGATCGTCGTGCGCCTGTCCGACCGCAGCGAGCACAAGGCCAAGCTGATCGGCGCCGACGCGCGCAGCGACGTGGCCCTGCTGAAAATCGACGCCAAGGGCCTGCCGACCCTGAAGCTGGGCGACTCCGACAAGCTCAAGGTGGGCGAGTGGGTGCTGGCCATCGGCTCGCCGTTCGGCTTCGACCACTCGGTGACCGCCGGTATCGTCAGCGCCAAGGGGCGCAGCCTGCCGAACGAGAACTATGTGCCTTTCATCCAGACCGACGTGGCCATCAACCCGGGCAACTCCGGCGGTCCGCTGCTGAACCTGCAGGGCGAGGTGGTCGGCATCAACTCGCAGATCTTCACCCGCTCCGGTGGCTTCATGGGCCTGTCCTTCGCCATCCCGATCGACGTGGCGATGAACGTGGCCGACCAGCTGAAGAAAGGCGGCAAGGTCAGCCGTGGCTGGCTGGGCGTGGTGATTCAGGAAGTCAGCAAGGACCTCGCCGAATCCCTCGGTCTCGACAAGCCGGCCGGCGCCCTGGTGGCCCAGCTGGTGCAGGACGGCCCGGCGGCGAAGGGTGGCCTGCAGGTTGGCGACGTGATCCTCAGCCTCAACGGCCAGACCATCAACGAGTCGGCCGACCTGCCGCACCTGGTCGGCGGCATGAAGCCGGGCGACAAGGCGTCGCTGGAAGTCTTCCGTGACGGTTCGCGCAAGACCCTGGACATGACCATTGGCAACCTGCCCGATGAGGACGAGGAAGTCGCCGCCATCGAAGGCCAGGGCGCCGAGCGCAGCAGCAACCGCATGGGCGTGACCGTCGCCGACCTCACCGCCGAGCAGCGCAAGTCGCTGGATATCAAGGGCGGCGTGGTGATCAAGGACGTACAGGACGGTCCGGCGGCCATGATCGGCCTGCGTCCGGGCGACGTCATCACCCACCTGAACAACCGCCAGGTGGAGTCCGCGAAGAGCTTCGCCGATATCGCCAAGGGCCTGCCGAAGGACAAGTCGGTGTCCATGCGCGTACTGCGCCAGGGGCGCGCCAGCTTCATCACCTTCAAGCTGGGCGAATGACCGGCGACTGAGGGGCGAAAAAGGGCGGTGTGAACCGCCCTTTTTCATGCCCGTGTGTTAAGTCACAAGGCAGATGTGCCCTCAACGTAGGGCGCATAACCGTTCGCGGTTATCCGCCGCCGTCCTGAACCTTTGTGCCGGGGGAGGCGGCGGATAACGCCGTAGGCGTTATGCGCCCTACGGGGCTGGCTTCAGCGGAAGGCCCAGCGTACCCCGATCCACGCGGTGCGTGGCGCGCCCGGCGCGACGAAGGTTTCGCCCACGGAATTGCTGCGCCGACCGTTGACCGTGCCGTTGGCGGCGGCGCCGTCGGTGCGCAGCACGCCGCTGGCGTCGAGCGGATTGGCACCGAGCATGCCGGCGGTGGCGTACTCGCGGTCGAATAGGTTGTTCACCTGGGCGAACACGCGCCAGTCGTGGTTGATCTGGTAGGCGCTGTTGAGGTTGAACACGGTGTAACCGCCGATCTCGCCGCCGCCCTGGTAGAGGCCGCCACTCTGGTGCTCGTTGTTCTCGTTGCCGCGCACGTAGGAGCTGGAGACGCTGATGGCGTCGGCCCCCAGGCTCAGGCGCTCGTTCACCGCGTAATCGGCCGACAGCTTGAGGATGTTGCGCGGGATCAGCGGGATGCGGTCGCCGGGTTTCACGCCAATGGTGCCGTCGTCCGCGCTGCTGTTGGCTTCGCCGAGGAAGGTCTCGCTCGATCGGTAGGTGGCGTCGATGAAGGTGTAGTTGGCCGCCAGCGTCCAGTCCGCCCAGTTTGCGGCGATGCCGGTTTCGACGCCGCGCCGCCGGGTTTCGCCGACGTTGGCGAAGTAACCGCTGCCGCTGGTGCTGGACGAGACGAACATGATGTCGTCGCTGTTGCGCGAGCTGAACAGCCCGGCGTTCCACTGTGCGTTGTCGCCGATCCGACCGCGCAGGCCGGCTTCCCAGGTCCTGGTGACCACCTGTTCCAATGGTGGGTCGCCGGCCATGGAGTTGGGCAGGCGGCAGGGCGACTCGGGATTGGCGCAGCCCAGTTCGATGGTGGTCGGGGCGCGGCTGCCTTCGCTGTAGCCGACATAGGCGGTCAGTCCGGGGGTAGGGCTGAAGGTCAGGCCGACGGCCGGGTTGAAGCGGTTGAAATTGTGCTTGCCGCTGAGCGAGGCGTTTTCGTCGACGCTGTCGCCGGGGGCGTCGCCGTCGAGCTCGTAGTGGGTCTGTTGGTCGTGGTTTCTCACCGAAATGTCGTTGTAGCGCCCGGATAGCGTCAGGTCGAGGCCCGTGCCCAGGTTCAGGGTGTCGCTGCCATAGAGGCTCCAGGTGCGGGTATTGCCCTTCAGGCGCGCGGCTCGGTCGTCCAGATCGCCGTCGAGGTTGAAGGCGTTGCCGGCTTCGGCGTACACCCCGGTGCCGACGATGCCGCGGTCGGCGGTGAGGGCGCCGTACTCGGCCGATTGGCGGAAGCGCACCTGGCTGTAGTCGAAGCCGCCGCCGAGGGCGTAGGTGTTGTCGCGGCCCAGCAGCCGGTTGCGCACCGATATCTGCTGGAACAGGCCGATGTTGCTTTGCGTGGTGCGGGTCCGGTTGATCATCCCGGTGCACTTTTCGCCGGGCTCGCCGCCCGGATGCAACTGGGCGGTGCAGGCCTGCAGGTTGGCGGCGGTGCTGTAGCTGCCGGCCGTCGGCAGGATGTTCTGGCCCGCCTCGCCGATGCCCTCGGGCAGCGCCTCGTCGTTGATGTCACCGTTGAAGGTGTCGGTGTCGATGTGGCGGTAGTAGAGGTTGCCCGACGCGCTGATGTCGTCGCTGTAGTCGTGATTCCACTGCAGGTTGAGGAAGTTGGCGGTGTTCTGCGTGTTGTCCGGGTAGGTGTAGACGCTGTCGCGGTCGCGGCGCAGGAAGCTCTCGGGGACCATGCCGTTACCGTTGAGGTCGCTGTCGGCGAAGCTGTAGGTCAGCTTCAGGTCGGTGGCCTCGCCGGTCCAGCCGAGCTTGCCGAACAGGTTGCCGGCGTCGGAATCGGAATGCTCGCGCCAGCCGTCCTCGGCGAAGCGGGTGGCGGCGAAGAACCAGTCCCATTGGTCCTGGCTGCCGCCGTACTCGACCTCGCCGATCCTGCGCCCGTAGGAGCCCAGGGTGGCCTGGAGCGCGCCACCGGGGTTGTCGCGGCCGTTCTTGGTCTGCAGGGACAGCGCGCCGCCCAGGGTGTTGAGGCCGAACAGCGGGTTGCTGCCGGGCATCAGCTGGGCGCTGGCGATGGCGTTGTCGGGGATCAGGTCCCAGCTGGTGACGTCGCCGAACGGCTGGTTCATGCGCACGCCATCGAGGTACAGCGACAGCCCCTGCGGCGTGCCGAGCAGCGGCGAGGCGGTGAAGCCGCGGTAGTTGATGTCTGGCTGCAGCGGGTTGTTCTGGATTTCGTTGACGTAGACCCCGGCGACCCGTCGGTTGAGGTAGTCGGCGACGCCGAGCGCCTGGGTCTTTTCCAGGTCGTCGCCGCTGAAAGTCTGCACCGGCGCGGCGATCTGGTCGCGGGAAACGCCCAGGGAGGGCAGGGGCAGGGTGCCGATGACGTCGCTCCGGCCCAGCGCCAGGGGCTGCTCGGTGTCCGCGGCGCCGGCGGCCAGTGGCAGGCCGCCGACGTGGGCCACGAGCAGGGCGAGGGCGCCCGTTCTGAAGGGATGGCGTCTGGGCATGGCGGGCTTCCTGGTTCTTGTTGGTGTCGTGGAATGGCGCGGCCGAATCGCTTCGCCGCACCCGGGGCGGGTGCGCGATCGCGGGGATGGAGGCAGGCGGTCTCGCGGGGCGTGCGGCGCTATCGAGGACACTAGGGCGGCGGGCGGGGAGGGAAAATCCTACATTGGAGGCGGGCGGCTAGTACCAACGTACTGGATGGTGGCCGCTGGGCGTCGGCCGGCTGCGCCTCAGGGTGACGCGTGGCGGCGAATTCAGGTAAACTCCCCGGCTATTTTTCGGCGGATCGCCGCCTTCAGCCTTCCGAGTGTGTCAAGCCGTGAGTGACCTGAGTCATATCCGCAATTTCTCCATCATCGCCCACATCGACCATGGCAAGTCGACCCTGGCCGACCGCTTCATCCAGATGTGCGGTGGTCTTTCCGACCGCGAGATGGAAGCGCAGGTCCTCGATTCCATGGACCTGGAGCGCGAGCGTGGCATCACCATCAAGGCCCATAGCGTCACCCTGCACTACAAGGCGCAGGACGGTAAGACCTACCAGCTGAACTTCATCGATACCCCCGGCCACGTCGACTTCACCTACGAAGTCAGCCGCTCGCTGGCCGCCTGCGAAGGCGCGCTGCTGGTGGTGGACGCCGGCCAGGGTGTCGAGGCGCAGTCGGTGGCGAACTGCTACACCGCCATCGAGCAGGGCCTGGAAGTCATGCCGGTGCTGAACAAGATGGACCTGCCGCAGGCCGACCCGGACAAGGTCAAGGACGAGATCGAGAGCATCATCGGCATCGACGCCGCCGACGCCGTGGCCTGCTCGGCGAAGAGCGGCATGGGCGTGGACGAGGTGCTCGAGCGCCTGGTCGCGACCATCCCGGCGCCCGAGGGCGAGATCGAGGCGCCGCTGCAGGCGCTGATCATCGACTCCTGGTTCGACAACTACCTGGGCGTGGTCTCGCTGGTGCGGGTCAAGCACGGCCGGGTTAAGAAGGGCGACAAGATCCTGGTGAAGTCCACCGGCAAGGTCCACCAGGTGGACAGCGTCGGCGTCTTCACCCCGAAGCACACCGAGATGCCCGACCTCAAGGCCGGCGAAGTGGGCTTCATCATCGCCGGCATCAAGGACATTCTCGGCGCGCCCGTGGGTGACACCCTGACCCTCAGCAACACCCCTGACGTGGAAGTGCTGCCCGGCTTCAAGCGCATCAAGCCGCAGGTCTACGCCGGCCTGTTCCCGGTCAGCTCGGACGACTTCGAGGACTTCCGCGAAGCCCTGCAGAAGCTGACCCTGAACGACGCCGCGCTGCAGTACGAGCCGGAAAGCTCCGAGGCCCTGGGCTTCGGCTTCCGCATCGGCTTCCTCGGCATGCTGCACATGGAGATCATCCAGGAGCGCCTGGAGCGCGAATACGACCTGGACCTGATCACCACGGCGCCGACGGTGATCTTCGAGATCGTGCAGAAGAACGGCGACATCCTGTATGTCGACAACCCGTCCAAGCTGCCCGACCTTTCGTCCATCGACGAGATGCGCGAACCGATCTGCCGCGCCACCATCCTTGTGCCTCAGGAGCACCTGGGCAACGTCATTACCCTGTGCATCGAGAAACGCGGTGTGCAGCGCGACATGCACTTCCTCAGCGGCCAGGTCCAGGTGATCTACGACATGCCGATGAACGAAGTGGTGCTGGACTTCTTCGATCGCCTGAAGTCGACCAGCCGTGGCTACGCGTCGCTGGACTATAGCTTCGACCGCTTCGAGCCGGCCAACCTGGTCCGCCTCGACGTGCTGATCAACGGCGAGAAGGTTGACGCCCTCGCGCTGATCGTCCACCGCGACAACGCGCCCTACAAGGGCCGTCAGCTGGTGGAGAAGATGAAGGAACTGATCCCGCGGCAGATGTTCGACGTCGCGATTCAGGCGGCCATCGGTGGGCAGATCATCGCCCGTTCGACGGTCAAGGCGCTCAGGAAGAACGTGCTGGCCAAGTGCTACGGTGGTGACGTGAGCCGTAAACGCAAGCTGCTCGAGAAGCAGAAGGCCGGTAAGAAACGGATGAAGCAGGTCGGTAGTGTGGAGATTCCCCAGGAAGCCTTCCTCGCCGTGCTCAAGGTGGACAGTTAGATTCTATGACGCTGAATTTCCCGCTGTTGCTGGTGATCGCCGTCGCTGTGTGCGGCGCCCTGGCCCTGGTCGACCTGGTGCTTTTCGCGCCGCGCCGCCGGGCCGCCATTTCCGCCTACCAGGGCTCGGTCGGCGAGCCCGACCCGGAAGTGCTCGACAAGCTGAACAAGGAACCCGTGCTGATCGAGTACGGCAAGTCCTTCTTCCCGGTGCTGTTCATCGTGCTGGTGCTGCGGTCGTTCCTGGTCGAGCCGTTCCAGATCCCGTCCGGGTCGATGAAGCCGACCCTGGAAGTCGGTGACTTCATCCTGGTCAACAAGTTCGCCTACGGCATCCGCCTGCCGGTGCTGGACGCCAAGGTGATCCCGGTCGGCGACCCGCAGCGCGGCGATGTCATGGTGTTCCGCTACCCCAGCGACCCGAACATCAACTACATCAAGCGCGTGGTCGGCGTGCCGGGCGACCGCATCCGCTACACCAGCGACAAGCGCCTGTACGTCAATGACCAGCTGGTTTCCGAGCAACTGCTCGGCGAAGAACCGGGCAGCCTGGGCAGCGTGACCCTGTACAAGGAGAAGCTGGGCGAGGTCGAGCACCTGATCCGCAAGGAAATGACCCGCTACCGCGTCGAGCCGGGCAAGGAGTGGACGGTTCCCGCCGAGCACTACTTCATGATGGGCGACAACCGCGACAACTCCAACGACAGCCGCTACTGGAACGACCCGAAGATCCCGAAGGATCTGCTGGGCATGGTTCCGGACCGTAATATCGTCGGCAAGGCCTTCGCCGTGTGGATGAGCTGGCCGGATCCGAAGATGCGCAACCTGCCGAACTTCTCGCGGGTCGGCGTGATTCACTGATTGTGAGATGCGTCGAGCACCGGCCCTGGGGTCGGTGCTGGAACGAAGGGCGGGGCGGCGCGCGGGGAGCGGGTTCGCCCCGCTTGCACTTGGAACCGCCGGCGGCGGGAAATAAGAACGATACCGACATGAGGTCAGCATGAACTACGCAGGTTCGCAGAAGGGGATGTCGTTGCTGGGATGGCTGGTGGTGCTGGCCTTGGTGGCCTTCCTCGCCAGTACCGCGTTCAAGATCATTCCGCACTATCTGGACTATTACTCCATCGAAAAGGCCATCACGGCCGTGGAGACCGATAAAGCGGCCGATGTGCGCAGCGTTCCGGAGTTCTACGCTTACGTGGACAAGGCGCTGACCATCAACAACATCCGCGACCTGAACCTGCAGGACGCGCTGAGTGTGGAGCAGGACAACAACGAGTTCCGCGCGCACCTGAAGTATGAAAAACGCGAGCCGCTGATCGAGAACCTCGACCTGGTGGTCCATTTCGACAAAGAATTCCGTGTAAGAATGCCGTGAGCAATACCCTGGATCGACTCGAGCGCAAGCTCGGCTATACCTTCAAGGACCAGGACCTGATGGTCCTGGCCCTGACCCATCGCAGCTTCGCCGGGCGCAACAACGAGCGCCTGGAGTTCCTCGGTGACGCCATCCTCAACTTCGTCATCGGCGAAGCGCTGTTCAGCCACTTCCCGCAGGCCCGCGAGGGGCAGCTGTCGCGCCTGCGCGCGCGGCTGGTCAAGGGCGAGACCCTGGCCCTGCTGGCGCGTGGCTTCGAGCTGGGCGACTACCTGCGCCTGGGCTCGGGTGAGCTGAAGAGCGGTGGTTTCCGTCGCGAGTCGATCCTCGCCGACGCCATGGAAGCGCTGATCGGCGCCATCTACCTGGACACCGGCATGGATTCGGCGCGCGAGCGCATCCTCGCCTGGCTTGGCCCGCAACTGCGCGAGCTGACCCCGGTGGATACCAACAAGGACCCCAAGACCCGCCTGCAGGAGTTCCTGCAGTCGCGCGGCTGCGACCTGCCGCGTTACGACGTGGTGGACATCCAGGGTGAACCGCATTGCCGGACCTTCTTCGTCGAGTGCGAAGTGGCCCTGCTGAATGACAAGACCCACGGTCACGGCGGCAGTCGCCGCATCGCCGAGCAGGTGGCCGCGGCCGCCGCGCTGGTGGCCCTGGGCGTGGAGAATGGCCATGACTGAACAACACGACGACCTCAGCCGCTGCGGCTACGTCGCCATCGTCGGCCGCCCCAACGTGGGCAAGTCGACCCTGCTCAACCACATCCTCGGGCAGAAGCTGGCCATCACCTCGCGCAAGCCGCAGACCACCCGCCACACCCTGCTCGGGATCAAGACCGAGGGCGCGGTGCAGGCGGTGTACGTCGACACCCCCGGCCTGCACAAGGACAACGACAAGGCGCTGAACCGCTACATGAACCGCTCCGCCAGCGCCGCGCTGAAGGATGTGGACGTGGTGATCTTCGTCGTCGACCGCCTGCGCTGGACCGACGAGGACCAGATGGTCCTGGATCGCGTCGAGCACGTCAGTTGCCCGGTGCTGATCGCGGTGAACAAGGTCGACCGCCTGGACGACAAGGCCGAGCTGCTGCCGCATCTGCAATGGCTGGCCGAGAAGCTGCCGAAGGCCGAGGTCGTGCCGATCTCCGCCCAGCAGGGGCAGAACCTCGAAGTGCTGGAGCAACTGGTGGCCGAGCGCCTGCCGGAAAGCGAGCACTTCTTCCCGGAAGACCAGATCACCGACCGCAGCAGCCGCTTCCTCGCCGCCGAACTGGTGCGCGAGAAGATCATGCGCCAGCTCGGCGCCGAACTGCCCTACCAGATCACCGTGGAGATCGAGGAGTTCAAGCAGGAGGGCGCCGTGCTGCACATCCACGCGCTGATCCTGGTGGAGCGCGACGGGCAGAAGAAGATCATCATCGGCGACAAGGGCGAGCGCATCAAAAGCATCGGCCAGAACGCGCGCAAGGACATGGAAGTGCTGTTCGACTCCAAGGTCATGCTCAACCTCTGGGTCAAGGTGAAGGGTGGCTGGTCCGACGACGAGCGCGCCCTGCGTTCGCTGGGCTACGGCGACCTCTGATCCCCACCCCTGTGGCCCGCCCTGGCGGGCCGCCTGCCGGCCGCATTCGCGCATGAGCCTCGTCAGCGTTCCCCTGCCGTCCTTCATCCTGCACAGCCGGCCGTACAAGGAAACCAGCGCGCTGGTGGACTTCTTCACCCCCGAAGGCCGCCTGCGCGCGGTGCTGCGCGGCGCGCGCGGCAAGTCCGGGGCGCTGGCGCGGCCCTTCGTGCCGCTGGAGGCGGAGTACCGCGGGCGCGGCGAGCTGAAGAACGTCAGCCGCCTGGAAGCCGCCGGGATTCCCAACCTGCTGGCCGGCGAGGCGCTGTTCAGCGGCCTCTACCTGAACGAGTTGCTGATCCGCCTGCTGCCGGCCGAAGCCGCCCATCCCGAGCTGTTCGAGCACTACCGCGCGACCCTTCCGGCGCTGGCCGCCGGGCGCCCGCTGGAGCCCTTGCTGCGCGCCTTCGAATGGCGCCTGCTGGACGAGCTGGGCTATGGTTTCGCCCTCGATCGCGATATCGTCGGCCAGGACATCGTTCCCGGCGGCCTCTACCGCCTGCTGCCCGACGCCGGCCTGGAGCCGGTGGGCGGGTTCCAGCCGGGCCTGTTCCATGGCGCCGACCTGCTGGCCATGAGCGAAGCCGACTGGAGCGCCCCCGGCGCCCTGGCGGCGGCCAAGCGCCTGATGCGCCAGGCCCTGGCGCCGCACCTCGGCGGCCGACCGCTGGTCAGCCGCGAACTCTTCATGAATCGCAAGGAACCTCCCCGTGACTGAAGCCAACCGCATCCTCCTGGGCGTCAACATCGACCACGTCGCCACCCTGCGCCAGGCTCGCGGCACCCGCTACCCGGACCCGGTCAAGGCCGCGCTGGACGCCGAGGAAGCCGGCGCCGACGGCATCACCGTGCACCTGCGCGAAGACCGCCGGCACATCCAGGATCGCGATGTGCGCGTGCTCGCCGAGGTGCTGCAGACGCGCATGAACTTCGAGATGGGCGTGACCGAGGAGATGCTGGCGTTCGCCGAGCTGATCCGCCCGGCCCACGTCTGCCTGGTTCCGGAAACCCGCCAGGAGCTGACCACCGAGGGCGGCCTGGACGTGGCCGGCCAGGAAGCGCGCATCCACGCCGCGGTGCAGCGCCTGGCCGCGGCCGGCTGCGAGGTGTCGCTGTTCATCGACGCCGACCCCCGGCAGATCGAGGCTTCCGCCCGCGTCGGTGCGCCGGCCATCGAACTGCACACCGGCCGTTACGCCGACGCCCACAGCGTGGCGGAAACCACCCTGGAGCTGGCGCGCATCCGTGACGGCGTGGAGGCCGGCCTGTCCCACGGGCTGATCGTCAACGCCGGCCATGGCCTGCACTACCACAACGTCGAAGCGGTGGCGGCGATCGCCGGGATCAACGAGTTGAACATCGGCCACGCGCTGGTCGCCCATGCGCTGTTCGTCGGCTTCAAGCAGGCGGTGGCGGAGATGAAGGCGCTGATCGTGGCGGCGGCCAACCGCTGAGCCCGAGTACGGCGCAGGGCGGATAACCGTTCGCGGTTATCCGCCGATGGCCGTGGCGCGGGAGCCGACGGCGGATAACGCTTGGGGCGTTATGCGCCCACGCTCGCTAGGTCTTGCGTGCCACCAGGGTCGCGCGCAGCGGCGCCGGCAGGCCTTCGATGGTGCGGCTCTGGTCGTGCGGGTCGAGGAACTCCGGCAGCGACTGGTAGCGCATCCATTGGGTGGAGCGCTGTTCCTCCACCGTGGTGACGCTCTGGTCGACGCAACGCACGTCGCCGAACCCGGCGCGGCGCAGCCACAGCTCCAGGGCCGGCACCGAGGGCAGGAACCAGACGTTGCGCATCTGCGCGTAGCGGTCTTCCGGCACCAGCACGGTGTTCACGTCGCCTTCCACCACCAGGGTTTCCAGCACCAGTTCGCCGCCGCGGCGCAGGCAGTCCTTGAGCGCGTAGAGGTGGTCGATGGGCGAGCGGCGGTGGTAGAGCACGCCCATGGAGAACACCGTGTCGAAGCCTTCCAGCCGTTCCGGCAACTCTTCCAGGGTGAGCGGCAGGTGCCAGGCCGGCAGCTCGGGCAGGTAGCGCTTCATCGCCAGGAACTGGCAGAAGAACAGCCAGTTCGGGTCGACGCCGACTACGCTGCGCGCGCCGGCGCCGAGCATGCGCCACTGGTAGTAGCCATTGCCGCAGCCGACGTCGAGGATGCGTTTGTCGACCAGGTCCAGGTGCGGCGAGACGCGCTCCCATTTCCAGTCCGAACGCCACTCGGTATCGATGTGCACGCCGAACACATCGAAGGGCCCCTTGCGCCAGGGAATCAGGCCTTGCAGGGCGCCGCGGAGCGCGCCACGGGTGGCGTCGTCGCAGGCGCCTTCGAGGGCGAAGCGTTGCGCCAGTTCGGCGGTTTCGGCGCGCAGTGCGGGCAACTGGTCGACGGCGGTCAGCCAGCGCTCGAGGTCGCCATGGCCATCCTCCACCTTGCCGGCGAGTTGCCCGGCGAGGCTCTCGCTCCAGGCTTGCAGGGGCGTGCCGGCCAGTTCCCGGCGCAGGCTGTCGAGGGCGAAGCGTTCGATCATGGCAGGGCGACCAGGGAGCAGAAGTTCAGGCACTGGAACCACAGCACCACCTTGGAGAAGCCGGCCTGGGCCAGGCGCTCGCGGTGCTGTTCGAGGGTGTCGGGGCGCATCACGTTCTCGATGGCGGTGCGCTTCTGGGCGATTTCCAGTTCGCTGTAGCCGTTGGCGCGCTTGAAGTCCAGGTGCAGCTCGTTGAGCAGTTCCTGCTCGGCCGCGTCGCTGAAGCGCAGCTTCTCCGAGAGGATCAGCGCGCCGCCGGGCAGCAGGCTGGCGCGGATGCGTTCGAGCAGCTCCAGGCGCTGCTCCGGCGCGATGAACTGCAGGGTGAAGTTCAGCGCCACCAGCGAGCAGGGCTGGAAGTCCAGCTGCAGGATGTCCGCTTCCAGCAGCTCGGCCGGCAACAGCTCCTGGTACATGGCGTCCTGCGCGCTGAGGTATTCGCGGCAGCGTTCGAGCATCGCCGCGGAGTTGTCCACGCCTATCACCCGGCAACCGTCGCTCTTCACGTGGCGGCGCAGCGCCTGGGTGACCGCGCCCAGCGAGCAGCCCAGGTCGTAGATCAGGCTGTGCGGCCGGGCGAAGCGCGCGCCCAGCACGCCGATGTTCTCGACGATGGTCGGGTAGCCCGGCACCGAGCGCTTGATCATGTCCGGGAAGACGCGCGCGACGTCCTCGTTGAAGGTGAAGTCGGCGACTTGTGCCTGGGGTTGGGCGAAGATGCGGTCAGACTCGCTCACGCGGGGGCCTCGGTACGGCTATTGCGGATGGCCGGCGCCATGGCGACGCCGGGGTGCGCATTGTAGCCGAGCGGGGCGCGACGCCCCAACCTCCGGGCGACAAGCCCGGCGCCTCACTTGAGCTGGTCGGAGAAGTATTCGCCGGCGCCCTGCAGCGGGCCCAGCGGGTTCTTCTTGTCTTCCATGCGGCGGATGTTCGGCTCGCCGTTGCTGACCTTGTGCACCACCACGTCGTCGATCAGCACGAACACCGGGCGGAACGACCAGCCCTGGACCTGCCGGCGCTTGCGGAAGTTGAACATGTCGGCCCAGAAACTGCCCACGCGCTGGCTGTCGGTCTTGTTGAAGTCGAACGAGTAGCCGATGCAGCGATCCTTGGCCTGCAGGCAGGTCACCAGGCCGTCCGGCAGGTAGTCGATGGGGATGTTCGGCTGCACGAAGAGCAGGCGCACGTCGATGAACGAGAGCATCTTGGCGTTGCCCTGGGTCAGCGGGTCGAAGCCGAGGCTGAGCAATTGCGAACGCGTGGTCTTGCCGGGCACCACCTGTTCGAAGCGATGCTGCGCATCCTGATAGTCGATGAAGGGCGACTGCACCTCGGCGCGCTCGCTGGGCAGCATGCCCGTGCACGCAGACAGGATCAGGCAGGTTCCAAGCATCACCAGCAAACGGACTTCAGCACGCATGAAACCTCTCCATTCGAACTCCCTGGTATTTGATCTATAGACGATGGCGCAGCCATCTGCCGGACTTTTCTACAGGTCGAATGTGTCAGTCGACGGACACCAGATACTCACGCATCAACGGCTTCCAGGCGTCGCGTTCGCGCAGCCGGCGCAGGCCCTGGTCGAGTTTCGCCAGGCGCGCGTCGGCATCCTTCAGATGCGGGCTGAGGGCGACGTACATCGGCCGCTGGCTGGGCAGGCGGCCGGCGCTGCGGACCTGTGCCACGAGGCGGTGCCGCCGCAGGTAGTGGTCGACCATGCGGCTGTCTTCGAGGAACACGTCGATGCGTCCGAGCAGCAGTTTCTGCAGGTTGCGTTCGAGCACGCGCTCGCCGCTCAGCACCTGGATGCTGTCGTGGTCGTCGAGGTGGCGGTCGCGCCAGGCGTCCAGCTGCGCGCCATAGGAGTAGCCCTGCACCAGGCCCACGGCGAGGCCGTCGAGCGAGGCCGGGCCGCGGTACTGCCACTGGCTGCCGCTGCGGGTGTAGAAGCGCATGTCGGCCCAGGCGATGGGCTCGCGGCCGATCAGCAGGCCTTCGGTCTCCTCCGGGTAGGCGCCGATCACGCCGTCGACCAGGCCGTCGCGGGCCATCTGCAGCGCGCGCGACCAGGGCAGGGCCTGGAACTGCGGGCGCTCGGGCAGGGCCTGGTTCAGGCCGTCGAGGAGGAAGCCGGGCTTCTCCGGGGATTGCGGGCAGAGGTAGGGGCACCAGTCGTCACCGGCCAGGCGCAACGGCTCGGCGGTGGCGCCCAGGGCGGCAGCGCAGCACAGGGCGGAAAGGGCGGTGCGGAGCATGTCGTCCTCAGGTCGCGGGGTTCGTCTGCGAGTATGGCAGAGGCTCCCGACGGGCACTAACCGAGGCGGCGATGCCGAACTGGCCGAGCCAGTAGCTGAGCATGATGGCGTAGCCGGAGCCTGCGAACGGCGAGACGAAGCGGCTGATGCCGATCAGGCTGTCGGAGATCACGAAGAGCAGCGCGCCGGCCGCCGCCAGCCTTGCGCTGGCGCCGCCGGGGAGGCGCGCCAGGGCACGCCAGAGCATGGCGCTGATCACCAGGCTGTAGAGGCCGATGGGCAGGCGCAGCGGGCCGAGGCCGTGGCTGTCGAGCAGGATGAACAGGCCGCCGCCGAGCGCCGCGGCGAAGGCCAGGCCCAGCGGCACACCACGCCGCGTTTCGCCGAGGTAGGCGGCGAGGTAGGCCAGGTGGCCGAGGAGGAACGCGCAGAGGCCGGGAACGAAGGCGCCGATGGGCCATTCCAGCAGCACGTCGCCGAGCAGCGAGAGGCCCAGGCCGAGGATGATCCAGCGGCGGTAGGCGCCTCCTGGCGCCGCGCTGACCCAGGCCAGCAGCGCGAGGATCGGCAGCGGTTTGCAGAGCATGCGCAGCCAGGGCAGTTCCAGGGCGACGCCGAGCAGGTAGGTGAGGCCGCCGATGACGGCGAGGGGCAGCAGCCAGCGCATCTGTCGATCCTTGAGGGCGAAGGTTCGACGACTGTGCCGCAGCGCTGGCCGACGCCCCAGGCCGGGGGCGTCAGTTCGAGTGGTATTTGGTGCCGGGCTCAGCGCACCTTGAGCGCGCAGTCGAAGGTGCGCTCGGGGGCGACCTCGGCTTCCCAGGGCCGGTGGTAGGCGAGTTGCAGGCGGCCCTCGCCGGCGCCGGTGACCCGGAAGCGCCAGGTGGATTCGCCGGCGCTGCCGACCAGGCCGTTGTCCTCGGGGTTGCTGTAGACCTCCGGGCCGAGGCTGGCCAGCACGCCGCTGGCGGGGTCGCGCACTTCCCAGCGGAAGCCGGTGGTGGGGTTGCTCGGCAGCGTCAGCACCAGTTCCTGGCCCGTATGCAGTTCCAGCGGCTTGCAGTCCTTGTCGTCGTCCAGGCTGACCACGGGTTTCGGTTGGCTGGCGCAGGCGGCGAGCAACAGCAGGGGCAGGGCGAGCAGGGGGCGGAACGACGGCATGACGACTCCTCGGGCTGGTCCGGACAGTCGCGAGGATAGCGCAAAGGTTCGTGGAGGTGGGCGGGCGCGGTTCGCGAGCAAGCTCGCTCCTACGGGAAGGATCGGCTCTTCGTAGGAGCGAGCTTGCTCGCGAACCCAGCGTCAGGCCGGGAACAGCACCTTGGCCACGTCGCCGTAGCGCCGGGCGAAGTGCACCGTCAGGCCTTCCTTGAGGTAGTCCGGCAGTTCGGCGAAGTCGCCGCGGTTGGCCTCCGGCAGGATCAGTTCGTGGATCTTCTGCCGGCGCGCCGCGATGACCTTCTCGCGCACCCCGCCGATGGGCAGCACCTGGCCGGTGAGGGTCAGCTCGCCGGTCATCGCCACGCCTTTCTTCGGCGCCTGGTTGCGCGCCAAGGACAGCAGCGCGCTGGCCATGGTCACGCCGGCGCTGGGGCCGTCCTTGGGCGTGGCGCCCTCGGGCACGTGCAGGTGGACGAAGGCCTGGTCGAAGAAGTTGGCGTCGCCGCCGTATTTCTTCAGGTTGGCGGTGATGTAGCTGTAGGCGATCTCCGCCGATTCCTTCATCACGTCACCCAGTTGCCCGGTGAGCTTGAAGCCGCGGTTCAGCGTGTGGATGCGCGTCGCCTCGATGGGCAAGGTGGCGCCGCCCATGCTGGTCCAGGCCAGCCCGGTGATGACGCCGATGCCCGAGAGCAGCTGCTCGGTGCGGAACACCGGCATGCCCAGGTAATCCTCCAGATCCTTGGCGCCGATCTTCAGGTTCGCCTCCGGGTCGTCCAGCAGCCGCACTACCGACTTGCGCACCAGCTTGCCGAGCTGTTTCTCCAGCTGGCGCACGCCGGCCTCGCGGGCGTAGCCGTCGATCACCGCGCGCAGGGCCGCGTCGTTGATCGCCAGGCGATTCTTCGGCACCCCGGCCTTTTCCAGCTGCTTGGGCCACAGGTGGCGCTTGGCGATGGCCAGTTTCTCCTCGGCGATGTAGCCGGACAGGCGGATGACTTCCATGCGGTCGAGCAGCGGCCCGGGGATCGAGTCCAGGGTGTTCGCGGTGCAGACGAACAGCACCTTGGACAGGTCCAGGCGCAGGTCCAGGTAGTGGTCGAGGAATTCCACGTTCTGCTCGGGGTCGAGGGTCTCCAGCAGCGCCGAGGCGGGGTCGCCCTGGTAGCTGGCGCCGAGCTTGTCGATCTCGTCGAGCATGATCACCGGGTTCATCACCTCGACGTCCTTCAGCGCCTGCACCAGCTTGCCCGGCAGGGCGCCGATGTAGGTGCGGCGGTGGCCCTTGATCTCCGCCTCGTCGCGCATGCCGCCGACGCTGAAACGGTAGAACGGCCGGCCGAGGCTCTCGGCGATGGACTTGCCGATGCTGGTCTTGCCAACCCCGGGCGGGCCCACCAGCAGCACGATGGAGCCGGCGATCTCGCCCTTGAAGGCGCCGACGGCGAGGAACTCGAGGATGCGGTCCTTGACGTCGTCGAGGCCCGAGTGGTGGCGGTCGAGCACCTTGCGCGCGTGCTTGAGGTCGAGCTTGTCCTTGCCCAGCACGCCCCAGGGCACCGAGGTGGCCCAGTCGAGGTAGTTGCGGGTGACCGCGTACTCGGGCGAGCCGGTCTCGAGGATCGACAGCTTGTTCAGTTCCTCGTCGATGCGCTTGCGCGCCTGCTCGGGCAGGATCTTGCCGTCCAGGCGGGCGCGGAATTCGTCGGAATCGGCACTCTTGTCGTCCTTGGTGATGCCCAGTTCCTGCTGGATGGTCTTGAGCTGCTCCTTGAGGAAGAACTCGCGCTGGCGCTCGCCGATCTTGCGGTTGACCTCGGCCGACAGCTCTTTCTGCAGGCGCGCGACTTCCACTTCCTTGCGCAGCAGCGGCAGGACCTTCTCCATGCGCTTGAGGATCGGCACCGTGTCCAGCACTTCCTGCAGCTCCCTGCCGGGCGCGGTGGTCAGGGCCGCGGCGAAGTCGGTGAGCGGCGAGGGATCGTTGGGATTGAAGCGATTCAGGTAGTTCTTCAGCTCCTCGCTGTACAGCGGGTTGAGCGGCAGCAGTTCTTTGATCGCGTTGATCAGCGCCATGCCGTAGGCCTTGACCTCGTCGCTGGCGTCGTTGGGCGTGTGCGGGTAGTCGACCTCGACCAGGAACGGCGGGCGGTGACGCTTGATCCAGCCGCGGATGCGCACCCGCGACAGGCCCTGGGCGACGAACTGCAGCTTGCCGCCCTCGCGGCTGGCGTGGTGCACGCGCACCAGGGTGCCGTGCTCGGGCAGGCTGTCCGGGTCGAAGTGGCGCGGGTCTTCCGGCGGGTTGTCCATGAAGAACAGCGCCAGGCTGTGGTGCTCGGTCTTGGCCACCAGCTCCAGGGTTTCCGCCCAGGGCTCCTCGTTGACGATCACCGGCAGCACCTGCGCGGGGAAGAACGGGCGGTTGTGGATCGGAATCACGTAGACGGTGGTCGGCAGGTTCTGCCCGGGCAGCGCGAGGCCGGTCGCGCTGACCTCCTCGGCGCTGTGAATGTCGTGGATCTCGTCGTGGTCGCTCATGAGGCACCTGACTGATTGAACATGACAGTCTAGATGGGGAACCCGAGCGCGACTTTCAATTCCCCGACGAGCGTGGCCTGTTGCCGGAGGTTTCCCGCGCGCCGCGCAGGAAATCGCTGGGCGGCCGGCCGAACTGACGGCTGAACATGGCGCTGAAGGCGCTGGGGGTGGCGTAGCCGACTTCCAGCGCCGCCTCCAGCACGCTGGCGCCGCTGCCCAGCAGTTCCAGGGCGCGCAGCAGGCGGGCCTGCTGGCGCCACTGGCCGAAGGTCAGCCCGGTGTCGCGCAGGAACCAGCGGCGCACGGTCTTGGCGTCGACTCCGGCGCGCGCCGCCCAGGCCTCCAGGCCGGCGTCCAGGCCCATGTCGCGGCTCAGCCGGCGCAGGCGCGGCTCGTTGGGCAGCGGCAGGTGCAGGGGCAATGCCGGTTCGCTGGTCAGTTCGTCCAGCAGCAGGCGCAGCACGCGGCCGTCACGGCTGTCCGCCGGGACCTCGCCGGCGATGCCGACGGCGGCCAGGATCAGCTCGCGCAGCAGCGGCGAGACCGCCAGCACCGCGCATTCGCCGGGCAGGTGCGGGGCGCTGCCCGGCTCGATGTACAGGGTGCGCACGCGCACGTCGCCGACCATCCGCGTCCAGTGCTCGACCCCGGCGGGAATCCACAGGCCACGGTTGTCCGGCACCACCCAGATGCCGCCGGCGCTGCCCACCACCAGCACCCCGCGCACCGCGTAGAGCAGCTGCGCGCGCTGGTGGCTGTGGCTGGCCACCTGATGGCCGTCGGGGTAGTCCAGGGCCACGGCGGCCACCGGGCTGGCCGCGTGTTCGTCACCATGAAGGAAAGGGATGCCCGTTTCTCGCATGTTGTGGCCCATTTTGCGTTAGACGACCAGTCTGGCCGCTCATTAGCATCTCGCCAATCCCTCGTAGGTGGTTTTTTCCATGTCCGATCTCGCCAGCGCCCTGCAACCTCTCACCGAACAACTCAGCCGCATCGCCGACCTGCTGCAGCGCAGCCTGCCACCGGAACCGGCGCAGGCGCTGCAGGCGGATGTGATCGCCTACCTCTGGGAGTACCGCCCCCACGCCGGCGTGGCCCAGGCGCAGCTGACGCCGGTGCGCGAGCCGGCGCTGATCGCCTTCGACGACCTGCGCAACGTCGAGCGGCAGAAGACGCTGATCGAACGCAACACCCGCCAGTTCGTCCAGGGCCGTCCGGCCAACAACGTGTTGCTCACCGGCGCCCGCGGCACCGGCAAGAGCTCGCTGGTGAAGGCCTGCCTGCACGCCTTCCACGCCGAGGGCCTGCGCCTGATCGAAGTGGACAAGGAACACCTGGGCGACCTGCCGCAGATCATCGAGCTGGTGCGCCAGCGCCCGGAACGCTTCGTGCTGTTCTGCGACGACCTCTCCTTCGAGGATGGCGAAACCGGCTACAAGGGCCTGAAGACGGTGCTCGACGGCTCGGTGGCGGGGCAGGCCGGCAACGTGCTGATCTACGCCACCTCCAACCGCCGCCACCTGCTGGCCGAGCGCGCCGAGGACAACCTGGCCTTCTCCCGTGGCGAGAACGGCGAGTTGCACCCGGGCGAGGCGGTGGAGGAGAAGGTGTCGCTGTCCGAGCGCTTCGGCCTGTGGATTTCCTTCTACGCCTTCAGCCAGGACGAGTACCTGGAGGCGGTCGCGCGCTGGCTGCAGTCCCACGGCCTGGGCGAGGCGGACATCGAGGCGAGCCGCGCCGAGGCGATCCGCTGGGCCACCCATCGTGGTTCGCGCTCCGGGCGCATCGCCGCGCAGTTCGCCCGCGATTACGCCGGCCGACAGGCGCGCTGAGCGGTCACTGGGCAGGGGCCGGCAACTGGGCTAGAGTGCCGGCCAAATCCGCCTGACCGCCGCCGATGTTGCACGCCCGCCTCGCCCGCCTTTCCGAGCAGTCCCACGCTCACGACCACGCGCACCACCAGTTGGTGGTGGCCCTGGCCGGGCGCGCGGAATTCGAGGTGGAAGGCCGCGGCGGCGAGGTCTGCCGGATGCGCGCCTGCCTGGTGCCGGGCGACGCCGACCACGCGTTCGCCGGGGTTGGCGACAACCGCATGCTGATCCTTGACCTGGCCCCGCGCGACCCACAGGACGAGGACCGTGAATTGCTGGCGCGGTTGTTCGAGGCGCCGCGCTACCCGACCCTGGACGCCGACTTCCAGCACCTGCTCAGCTACGCCGGCGCCGAACTGGCGCGCTACGGCAGCGACCCGCTGCTGGCCCGCGCGCTGGGCGGGGTGCTGCTGCGCGCGCTGCACCTGCGTTTGTTCGGTGAACACTCGGCGCCGCCCTGCGGGCCGCTGGACCTGCAGCGCCTGGACGAGCACATCCGAACCAACCTGACGCGGCGCATCACGGTCGCCGAACTGGCCCAGGTGGCCTGCCTGAGCCCCAGCCATTTCCACGCGCAATTCAAGGACAGCGTCGGCCTGACGCCGCACCAATACCTGCTCAAGCTGCGTCTCGACGCCGCCGCGCGCCTGCTGCGCGAGAGCGACCTGGCGCTGGTGCGGGTGGCGGAGGAGTGCGGCTTTTCCAGCCAGAGCGCATTGACCACGGCGATGCGCCGCTACCTGGGGCTGACGCCGGGGGCCTTGCGGCGCGGCTGAGTTGCATCGCGGGGGAGCGGTCGTGCGCCCCCTATCCGGGGCGAGCTTGGCGTAGGGCGGATAACGTTCAACGTTATCCGCCGTCGATCAACCGTGCGAACCCAGCGCCACGCTGCCTTCGGCCTTGAACAGCACCAGATGGTCCGCCGCCACGCCGATGCCGACCTCTTCGCCGGGCTGGTGATCGGCGTGGCTGGGGAAGATCGATTCCAGCTGGGTACCGGTGGGCAGTTGCAGGCGGTACAGGGTTGCCGCGCCGAGGAACGACTTGCCGACGATGCGCGCCTTCAGTTCGCCCTGCGGGGCGTAGACCAGGTCGTCCGGGCGCAGCAGCACGTCCACCGCGCTGCCCTGGGGCAGGCCGTAGGCGCGGTTGCCGCGCAGCACGCCGAGTTCGGTCTGCACGCTTTCCGGGTCGAGCATCTGCCCGCGGATGAAGTAGCCCTGGCCGATGAAGCTGGCGACGAAGGGTGTCTGCGGCTCGTGGTAGAGGTTGAAGGGCGTGTCCCACTGCTCCAGGTGACCGTGCCTGAACACGCCGACCTGGTCGCTGACGGCGAAGGCCTCTTCCTGGTCGTGGGTCACCAGCACGGCGCTGGTGCCACGGGCCTTGAGGATTTCGCGGACCTCCTGGCTGAGCTTGCGGCGCAGTTCCACGTCGAGGTTGGAGAAGGGCTCGTCGAGCAGCAGCAACAGCGGCTCCGGTGCCAGCGCGCGGGCCAGGGCCACGCGCTGCTGCTGTCCGCCGGAGAGTTCATGGGGATAGCGGCGGCCGAGCTTGTCGAGCTTCACCAGTTCCAGCAGCTCGCGGACCACGCGCTGGCGCTCGGGATGCTTGCGGATGCCGAAGGCGACGTTGTCCTCCACCGTCAGGTGCGGGAACAGCGCGTAGTCCTGGAACACCATGCCGATGCGGCGCTTCTCCGGCGCCAGGGTGAAGCCGGGGCGCGAGATGGCCTCGCCGGCCAGGTGGATCTCGCCGGCCTGCACCGGTTCGAAACCGGCGATGGCGCGCAGGGTGGTGGTCTTGCCGCAGCCCGAGGGGCCGAGCAGGCAGCCGATGTCGCCAGCGTTGAGGTGCAGGCTGACGTCCTGCACCACGCGTTGCTGCCCATAGCCACAGGAAAGGTTTCTGAGTTCGAGCAACAGCGGACGGGTCATGGATCGGGCCGTGAAGAATCTGACGAAGCGGGGGAGTGTACACGCGGCGAATGAGAATTACTCGCCGCCGCCGCCCGCCGGGACCTCATGCCGCACGGAGGGTTGTGCTCCGTGCGGGCCGATCGGGAGGGCAAGTCAGGCGTAGTGGGCGTGTTCGACCAGCAGTTCGAGCAGCGCCTTCTGCGCGTGCAGGCGGTTCTCCGCCTGGTCCCAGGCGACCGAACGCGGGTCGTCCAGCAGGTCCTCGCTGATCTCCTCGCCACGGTGCGCCGGCAGGCAGTGCATGAACAGCACGTCTTCGGCGGCGGCGTCGAGCAGGGCGCGGTTCACCTGGTACGGGCGGAAGGTGCGCAGGCGCGCCTGGGCTTCGTCTTCCTGGCCCATGGAGGCCCACACGTCGGTGCTCACCAGATGTGCGCCGGCCACCGCGTCGCGCGGGTCACGGAACACGCGCACGCGCTCGCCGGCCAGGGCCAGCAGCTCGGCGCTGGGCTCGTAGCCCTCGGGGCAGGCGACGTGCAGCTGGAAGTCGAAGCGGATGGCCGCCTCGATATAGCTGTTGCACATGTTGTTGCCGTCGCCGATCCAGGCCACGGTCTTGCCGGCGATGCTGCCACGGTGTTCGTGGAAGGTCTGCATGTCGGCCAGCAGCTGGCACGGGTGCAGGTCGTCGGACAGGCCGTTGATCACCGGAACGCGGGAGTTGGCCGCGAACTCGGTGAGGGTGCTGTGGGCGAAGGTGCGGATCATCACCGCGTCGACCATGCGCGACATCACCCTGGCCGCGTCGGCGATGGGTTCGCCACGGCCCAGCTGGGTGTCGCGCGGGGACAGGAAGATCGCCTGGCCGCCGAGCTGGATCATCCCGGCTTCGAAGGAAATCCGCGTCCGCGTCGAGGCCTTCTCGAAGATCATGCCCAGCACGCGGTTCTTCAGCGGTTCGTAGAGTACCCCTCGATCGCGAAGGTCCTTCAGCTCGCTGCCTCGGCGGATCAGACCGAGGAGTTCGTCGGTCGTGTAATCCAGCATCGAGAGGAAGTGCCTAGCGTTCATGATTCAGTACCTACCGCTTGTTCTCTAGTGTGTGGCCGGAGGGTCTGGCCGGCTTTTTCGAGAAAAAACGGACTGAACCTGCGGCCTGACCGCATGCAGCGGAAATTTAGGGGGGAGGCGCGATCCTATAAGGAAATTACGCATCCACGCAAGTTTGCCGCGGAGCGCCGGTTGGCGGCACCTGCGGCGGAGTGCCCGGCCTCGACGCGGAACCCCGTGAAAGCTGCGCCGGCGCAGATTCAGGGGTGTAACGGAAAGCTCCTATGCGCTCTGGCGACCGGGACTACATAAGTGCAAGGGTTTCCCTTGATAGCTTCTCGCCGCCATCGAAACGGTGGCCTAGCCACAAGGAGAAACTTTCAATGAAGAAACTATGGATGAGTACCGCCCTGGCAGCGGTAATCGTGAGCGCCACCGGTTGCACCAGCTACAACGTCAACCAGCCGGTGGCGCCACTCGACGGAGCGGTCAAGACCGACCTGAAGGCCGACGTGCGCGTCGGCGAGCCGATCAGCGGGCAGTCCTCGGTGAACATCCTGTTCGGCATCCTCAAGCTGGGCGGCGACAGCCAGTTCGCCGATGGCGTGTCCTACGGTGGCAGTGAAGGCGGCTCCATGCTGAACGCCTTCGACCCGGTGTCCAGCGCCAAGTCCGCGGCGGCCTTCAAGGCCGTGAAGGCCTCCGGCGCCGACCTGATCGTCGCGCCGCGCTACGAGGTCTCGGTGCAGGACTACTTCCTGTTCAAGAAGGTCGACGTCAAGGTGACCGGCAACAAGGGCAGCATCACCGGCATCCGCTGATGCCGGTGCACGGTCGACGCACCCCATCCGTCGGCCGTGCCTCCCCGCAAGGTGGCGGACCGGTTCCCCGCCGGTCCGACTTCTTCTATATCCCCTGATTCACTGTGCTTAGGCTTGTGGCGTTCGCCGCCGCCCCGTTCCATAGTGCTTGCCTGAACAAGATCGGCCCGCGAAGGCCGGCGAGACGACAAGAGGCGAGCCATGAGCAAGACCCTCCACCACCGTGCGTGCCACCTGTGCGAAGCCATCTGCGGCCTGACCATCGAAACCGAGGGTGAGCGCATCCTGTCCATCAAGGGCGACGCCCAGGACAGTTTCAGCCGCGGCCATGTCTGCCCCAAGGCAGTGGCCCTGCAGGATATCCAGAACGACCCCGATCGCCTGCGCCAGCCCATGCGCCGGGTCGGCGAGCAATGGCTGCCGATCGCCTGGGACGAGGCCTTCGCGCTGGTCGCCGAGCGCCTGGCGGACATCCGCGAGCGCCACGGCAACGACGCGGTGGCCGTGTACCAGGGCAACCCGAGCGTGCACAACTACGGGCTGATGACCCACAGCAACTACTTCCTCGGCCAGCTGAAGACGCGCAATCGCTACTCGGCCACGTCGGTGGACCAGTTGCCGCACCACCTGGTCAGCCAGCAGATGTTCGGCCACGGCCTGCTGATCCCCATCCCGGACATCGACCACACCGGGTTCATGCTGATCCTCGGCGGCAACCCGCTGGCCTCCAACGGCAGCATCATGACCGTGCCGGACGTGGAGAAACGCTTGAAGGCGCTGAAGGCGCGCGGTGGCAAGCTGGTGGTGGTCGACCCGCGCCGCACCGAGACCGCGGCCATCGCCGACCAGCACCTGTTCATCCGCCCCGGCGAGGACGCGGCGCTGCTGCTGGGCATCCTCGACGTATTGTTCGGCGAAGGCCTGGGCCGCGCCAGCCACCTGCCGCTGGCCGGGCTCGACGACGTGCGCGCGGCGCTGCGGCCGTTCGACGTGGAAAGCATGGCGCGCCGCTGTGGCGTGCCGGCCCAGGACATCCGCCAGCTGGCGCGCGAGTTCGCCGCCGCCGAGCAGGCCGTGTGCTACGGGCGCATGGGCGTGTCCACCCAGCGCTTCGGCACCCTCTGCCAATGGCTGGTGCAACTGATCAACCTGGTGACCGGCAACCTCGACCGCGCCGGCGGCAGCCTCTGCACCACACCGGCGGTGGACCTGGTGGCGAGCACTTCCGGCGGCGCCTTCAACCGCTGGCAGAGCCGCGTTTCCGGCCTGCCCGAGTACGGCGGCGAGCTGCCGGTGGCGGCGCTGGCCGAGGAAATGCTCACCGCGGGCGAGGGCCAGGTACGCGCGCTGGTCACCGTGGCCGGCAACCCGGTGCTCTCCACGCCCAACGGGCGGCGCCTGGAGCAGGCCCTGGAAGGGCTGGAGTTCATGCTCAGCATCGACCTGTACATCAACGAGACCACGCGCTACGCCGACCTCATCCTGCCGCCCACGGCGCCGCTGGAGCACGAGCACTACGACACCACCTTCAACGTCTTCGCGGTGCGCAACGTCACCCGCTTCAACGAGGCGGTGCTGCCCAAGCCGGCCGGCGCCCTGGATGACTGGGAAATCTTCGTCGGCCTCGCCCGCGCCTACGCGGCGCGCACCGGTGTCGAGCTGAAGCCGACCCTGGCGCCGGAGCAGATGATCGACGCGGGCCTGCGCTTCGGTCCCTACGGTGACGCCAGCGAACACAAGCTCAGCCTGGCGCGTTTGCGCGAGCATCCCCACGGCCTCGACCTCGGCCCGTTGCGGCCGAACCTGGCGGCGCGCCTGAAGACCGCCAGCCGCCAGGTGGAAGCCGCGCCGGCGCTGTTCCTCGCCGACCTGGAACGCTTCGCCGAGGTGCCGCCGGCGGCGGAGGGGCAGCTGCTGCTGATCGGCCGGCGCCACGTGCGCAGCAACAACTCCTGGATGCACAACTACCACCGCCTGGTGAAGGGCAAGCCGCGCCACCAGCTATTGATGCACCCGCAGGACCTGGCCAGCCGCGGCTTGGTCGACGGCCAGCGGGTGCGTGTGCGTTCGCGGGTGGGCAGCGTCGAGATCGAGGTGACGGCCAGCGACGAAGTGATGGCCGGGGTGGTGAGCCTGCCCCACGGCTGGGGGCACGCGCGCCCCGGCGTGCAACTGAGCATCGCCAGCGGCCAGGGCGGCGCCAGCGCCAACGACCTGACCGACGAGCGCCACCTCGACGCGCTGTCCGGCAATGCCGCGCTCAACGGCGT
>NZ_JARJLT010000329.1 GCF_029335315.1 Pseudomonas citronellolis | reverse complement strand
ACAAGAGCACACCCGCATGATCGACCACACCCCCGCGCCCGGCTCACGCTCGGCGTTCAAGACCTTCTGCGTCTCCGGCATGGGCACCGCCCTGGAGTTCTACGACTTCGTCATCTACGGCTACGCCGCCGCGCTGGTGTTCCCGCAGCTGTTCTTCCCCGGCCTGGACCGCCTCACCGCGGTGCTGGTGGCCTTCGCCGCGTTCGGCGCCGGCTTCCTCGCGCGGCCCCTGGGCGGCGTGGTGTTCGGCCACCTCGGCGACCGCTACGGGCGGCAGAAGGCGCTGGTGGCAACCCTGCTGCTGATGGGCGCGAGCACGCTGCTGATCGGCTTCCTGCCCGACTACCACAGCCTCGGCGTGGCCGCGCCGGCCCTGCTGGTGGCGCTGCGCCTGGTGCAGGGCTTCGCTGCCGGCGGCGAGTGGGGCGGGGCGGCGTTGTTCGGCATCGAGGTGGCGCCGTGTGGCCGGCGTGGCCTGTGGGGCAGCTTCACGAGCATGGGCATCGGCATCGGCGGCATCTTCGGCTCTGCCGTGTTCGCCCTGGTCAGCCTGGCCTACAACGACGACCTCAGCGGCGTCGCCTGGCGCATCCCGTTCTGGCTGGGCGGCGTGCTGGTGCTGATCGGCCTCTACGCGCGCCTGCAGAACGGCGCCCCGGCCGAACAACCCAAGCCGCAGCAGCGGGCGCGCCTGCCACTGCTCGACGCGTTGCGCCAGCGCCCGCGTGAACTGCTGCTGTGCAGCGGCATCGCCTTCGGCTACATCACCGTGGCCTACATCAGCACCTTCTTCCTGGCCTACGCCACCGACATCGGCTACAGCAGCAGCCAGGCGCTGTTGTTCGACTTCGCGCTGTCCATCGCCATCGTGCTGTCGGCGCCGTTCTTCGGCCACCTGTCCGACCGCTACGGACGGCGCACGGTGATGATCTTCGGCGCGGCCATCATGGCCCTGGGGCTGTTCGCCTTCTTCCCGCTGCTGGGCACCCACCAGTTGGGCCTGGCGTTGCTGGGCTACCTGGCGGTGGGCTTCTTCATGGGCGCCACCCAGGGCCCGATCCCGGCCTTCCTCGCCGAGCAGTTCCCGCGCAGCATGCGCTACTCGGGTATCTCCGCCAGCTACCAGCTGGGCGCCGCGCTGGGCGGCGGCACCGCCTCCAGCGCCGCCACCGCGATCCTCATCGCCAGCGGCCACCAACCGGTCTACGTGGCCCTCTACGGCGCGGCGGCCATGGCCCTGGTGGCGATCTGCTCGCTGCTGCTGCGCGAAACCGCGCACCTGGAAATGGCAGCGCTGGACGCGGACGCCGCCGCCCCCACCCAAGCAGCCCGCGCCACCCCGTAGGATGGCGTTTCGTGTAGGAGCGAGCTTGCTCGCGAACGCCCCCGCAGCGGAGTCCGTCCGCGAGCATTCTTACTGGCCACACCCCGTCAGCCGCTCAAGCCACCGCCCTGCGCCCAACCCCCGGCAGCAACCCCAGCACCAGCGCACACCCCAGCAGAATGATCAGCGCCCCCAGCCCCTGCACCAGCGACAGCGGCTCATGTAGCACCAGCGTCCCCGCCAGCACCGCCACCACCGTCACCACGAACTCCACGCTGATCGCCTTGGTGGCGCCGATGCGCGACACCAGGCGGAAATACAGCACGTAGTTCACCGCGCTCATCACGCAGCCGCACAGCAGCAGGTAGAACACATCGGTCAGCGACGGCAGCCCCGGCGGCGGCACCCAGTACAGCAGCGGCAGGGTCAGCACCCCGCCCACCAGGAAGGCCCCGCAGGTCACCTCCCAGGAGCCCGCCGTGCGCAGGTGCAGCGCCGCGTAGTTGCTGCCGTAGGCCGCGCACAGCGCGCCGAAGATCGAGCCGGCGCAGCCGAGCACGAAGGAGGGCGTCACCGGCACCGCCGGGAAACCCACCAGCAGAAGCATCCCCACCAGCCCCAGCAGCAGCCCGGCGACGCCGCTCAGGGCGAGGCGCTCCAGCCCCCAGATGCGCCCGATGAGCATCGAGAACAGCGGAATCGCGGCAACGAAGATCGCCGCCATGGCGGTGCCGATCAGCGGTGTGGCGAAGGTCATGCCCACCAGCTGCCCGGCCACGGTGGTGGCGCCCACCACGCACAGCGGCTTCCACAGCCCTCGGAAATTCAGCGCCCGCCCGCTGAGCCTCGCCACCACCAGCAAGGTGGCGCTGGCGATCAGCGCGCGGAAGCTCACCGCGCCGACCCAGCCAAAGCCGGCCACCGCCTTGAGCAGCGCGAGGAATGACAGGCCCCAGACCAGGGCCAGGAACATATAGGCGGAGAGATCGCGGGGCTGCATGGCGTCCGGGCTCGCGTCGAAGGGTAGGGGAGGTCAGGACGGCGTGTAGGTCGCCAGCGCGCGTTCGGCCACCGGCGCGCGGTGACGCCCGGCGGCCAGCACCACGCCGCCGGCGAGCAGCAGGATCGCCAGGGTCTCCATCAGGCTCGGCAGGCGCTGCATGTGCATGAACCCGTAGGCGCAGGCGAACAGCGTCTCGAACACGATCAACTGGCCGCCCAGGCTCATCGGCACCCGGCGGGTGGCGGCGTTCCACAGGCCGTTGGCCAGCCAGGAGCCGCACACGGCGAGGAACACGCACACCCACAGGAAGGTCGTCCAGCGCTCCGCCGGCAGGCCCTGCGGCAGCGCGTTGGGCAGCAGCGCCCAGCCCAGGCCGCCGAAGGCCAGGGCCAGCACGCCGGTGACCAGGCCATTCAGCGTCGACCACTCGTGGCTGCTGAAGCGGCTGCCCTTCAGGTAGCGCGCGTTGCTGGTGGCGAACCACGACCAGCAGGCCACCCCGGCGAAGGCGCAGGCGATGCCCAGCAGACGCTCGCCGGTGCCGTGGGCGGCGCCGCTGAGCACGTTGGGGTCGAGATTGATGCAGAGGATGCCGGCGGCCACCATCAGCAGCGGCAGCTTCATCTGGCCCAGGGGCAGGGAATCGCTGTCGCTGCGGCTGAGGTAGGTGATCGCCAGCGGCATGATGCCGTTGATCAGCGAGGCGGTGGCCACCCCGGCGAGCTGCACCGCCGCCGAGAGCAGGGCGAAGTACAGCAGGTTGCCGGTCAGCGCCAGGCGCACCAGCAGGTTCAGGTCGGCGCGGGTGAGCCGGCGCAGCAGGCCGAGCGCCACCGGCAGCGCGATCAGCAGCGACAGCGCGCCATACAACGCGAAGCGCAGGCAACTGATCAGCAACGGCGAGAACTCCGGGATCAGCGACGGTGCCAGGATGACCCCGCCCCAGATCGCACCCGCCATGCCTGCATAGACCACCCCGCCTTTCATGAACCGCAACCTCGAATGCTGTGAATGCCGCCACGGTAGCCACTGTGGTAGCGTTTGACCAAGGATAAATAAGCATTCAGGCATTCCCCGGGGGAATGCCTCGCCGAGGAGCGCAGCCATCAACCCGTACCTCAGGAACCTGCCGCCGCTGGAAACCCTCATCACCTTCGAGGCGGTGGGCCGCCACGGCAGCTTCACCCGCGCGGCCACCGAGCTGTTCCTCACCCAGAGCGCGGTGAGCAAGCAGATGCGCGCCCTGGAGGAACACCTCGGCGTGCCGCTGTTCGAGCGTCAGGCGCGCGGCGTGGCGCTGACCGCCGCCGGCGGCGAGCTGCTGGCCACCGTGGGCGGCCTGCTCGACGGCCTGCAGAACAGCGTGCGGCGCATCCGCAGCCTGCACCAGGGCAACGCCGTATCGATCCTCGCGACCCACGCCCTGGCGCAGTTCTGGCTGTTCCCCCGGCTGATCGAATTCAACCGCCTGCACCCGGAAATCGCCGTGCACGTCCACGCCATCAACGAAATGGACGAGGCCAGCCTGGCCGACTACGACCTCGGCATCCTCTATGGCGCCGGCGACTGGTCGACCCTCGACAGCCAGTTCCTGCTGCCGGAAATCGTCTACCCGGTGGCCCACCCGGCGCTGGACGTGGCCGGCATCGAAAGCCTCGAACAACTGGCCGCCTCGCCCCTGGTGCAGATCGACGCCTCGGCCTGGACCTGCCTGGACTGGCGCGACTGGTTCCGCCACTTCGGCATGGACTACCGCCCGGCGCCGGGCGATCCGGTGTTCAACCAGCTGACCCTGGCCTACCGCGCCGTGCAGCAGGGCATGGGCATCGGCCTGGCCTGGAGCTTCATGGCCGACGAAGCGGTGGCGCGCGGCGAGCTGCAACGGGTCACCCGCCACACCTGCGTGACCGACAAGGGCGAATACCTGGTCTGCCTGCGCCACCGCGAACTGGCGCCCTCGGCGCGCATCTTCCGCGACTGGATACTCAAGGAAGGCGCCGCCGAACCGCCGAAGCCCTGAGCAGAAACGCCGAAGGCCGGCCCGGGAAACCCGCGGCCGGCCTTCGCTGGCGAACGCAAGGTCGCCTAGCGCGGCGCCTCCAACGCCAGCTCATACAACTGCCGCGCCTCACCCACCAGCGGCACCAGCGCCGAAGCCAGCCGCGCGGTCTCGTGGATCAGCACATCGTCGGTCTGGTGATACTCCAGCACCCGCAACATGTCCTCCACCGCCACCAGTCGCCGCGCGGCGGCCTCGGAAAGCTCGTTGGCGGGCATCGCGGAATCGATGAAGAACACCGGGTCGGGTTGCGCGTAGAGGGGAACCAGCTTGCGCTCAGTCATGGCGCACCTCCAGGGCGGAGGCGAAGGGCAGGGGGGAAAGCAGGGACAGCGAGGGACGGACAGTGGGTCGAGTGGGATTACGCATTGCCGTTACTCCTTCCGGGGAGAATGAAACCGCCGCCCCGGAAAGGGGAGGCGGATCGTGCGGAGGTCGCAGTACCGGTACGAAGCGCTAGAAAACCGGCCAGACCGAAGCCTGCCCCACACGATCCGCCACGGGGCACTGCCCCAGGCACGAAAAAGCGCCTAGACAGATGCTGCGGCGCTTTGTGGGCGCTTCGTCCTCGGGCTGCGACACCCGGCCACGGGATTGACCGTGACAGGGACGGAATCTATCGATCGATTTCGTAAGACGGCAAGGCGGAAATTGCGTGGGAAAATTCTAGGTTAGGTAGTCGCCAAGGGCTCTGGATCTTGCCTTTGTGGTGGGCTGCATTCCACCCAAGGGCGCCGTTGCCAAACGGCAGAAATTGGCCAGAAGCAGACGTTTAGAGTGGAGGAAATTAATCTGCCCCTTTTCCCGCCCTGGATAAGATCAAGCGCGAATCCGTCGCGAACTTCAGGGCAAAGCCTTATGTAAGTCTCTCATGCGGGTGAGGAGTGTCCTTGCCCCTTTCGCTAATGCAGCTTCATATTGGTACTTGTTTTCGTGGTTCTATAAAGTTTTCTTGATTAGATTTGTCGTTAGATGCTAAGGGCCGTGATTGTGTTATCGAGCCTTCGGAGTAAATCATCATAAGTAATGATATCTATCATGTTGGCGTACTTTCTCTTGATTATTTCAAAGTCCAGAAGTTGATCGTGAGTCATGTTGGAGCCGCCGATTTGATCGCGTCCTACGATAACAATAGCTTTAGGGTTTGATATCTTGATTTTCATTCCCGCTGGCAATTGATTGGCGTATTGTTTGGTTATGCTTTCTTCACCCTTGACGCCCCATTTTGATAGATGGAAAAGATACTTCTCCGCCTGCATTATGCTGCCGCTCAATTCCGAGGTTGGAATATTGTTCCCACGGTATTGGCTCTTGCGAAGAATTTTATCATCAAAGGGCTTTTTGACTTCAATTATGTCAAGGTTGCCATTCGCGTCGATCAAAGCTATGTCAATGAAGCGATTGGTTTTGTTTTTCGGGTCGCTGTAATAGTCGTGGATTGTGACGTTCTCAAGAGTTTTTATATATTTTGGAAATAGAAGGAGCAGGAAGGATAGCATCAATTTCTGCCAGTCGCTCTCAGACCAATTCTTCTTAGTGTCTAAGGCATCCTTTATTAGATGTCGGATTAAGATGTATTTCTCAATCTCCAGATTTTTCAAAGCGTCTAAATCTATTTTTCCCAGGCTGCTGAGTGACTTTTTCTTATTTAGGTAATTCTCATAGCGTCCCCGAGCATCCTTCATACCATCTAGGTACTGAGAGATTATGGTGTGGACGCGAGCCCCTGCATATCGATTTAGTTCGTTGGTGTTAGGGAATTTTTCAAGTAGCTCCTCAAAGACGTTCTTTGGGATGGCGTCTTGTCGCGTACCGCCAATCACAATAGGATTGGAGTGTTCTAGCAGATCTGATAGTCGGCCGAAAATTGAAACATTACGCTCGGCAACAAATGTTGATCTTTTTAGTGTTATGTCATGACTTATATGCACGTCATTTTTTATGTCGAGAATGCGCGCAGGAATCTTTATGTAATCGTTTTGCAAAGTACCGAACTTAAATAGGCATGGAGACTCGTCATCGATTTTTTTATTTTTTGGATGGTTAAGCAAATCTCTTGGCGTGAAACAAAATACTCGGGATATTCTTACTTTCTTGTGAGTATTTAGTTCCTCCCGGACCCATTTGTTACTAGGTTCAAAATCGGTTTCGTATTCAAGGTATACGTTTGTGGCGGTGTTTATGAATTTGATCATAGGTCACTCTTCTTAACATTCAATGGCCCGTCGCGCATTGTTACGCTTAGCCTGCACCGGTAGGTGATGCTTCGTGGGCAGACTCAGAGACCTTCTTCTGGCCGGGGATCACTACCAGTTGCTTCAGATCATCGACCTGCAAATTGATGCTCTTCCCGGTGGGGGAAAGGGCTAGCTGTCCCAAGGCGAAGACACGGAAATAGTCTGCCTCCTCTTGCTGCAGCAGCTCATCGAGGTAGCGCTGGAAGCGGTACTCGCCCATTTGCTCTTTAGACACGTAGAGAAAAACGAGCTTGCCATCAAGGCGGTCGTAGAACTTGAGCTTGAAGCCGGCACCATAGCGCCCGACCAGAGTCGCACCGCCATGGAGAACACGGTTGGAGGTTCCCAGCTTGGCGTACGAGATGCTTCTGAAAAACCAAGACAGTGGCATCTCGCTTTCGCCCACCACCCGCAGCCTCATCGCCTTGAACTCTTCTTCCGAGAGTTCCTGTCGCGCTTGCCGATAGCATTCAACCAGCCGCTCAAGACTGCTGGTACGATGGTTCCTGGACTCTTTTTCGCTCCGGCCTACGCCTTCGCTTCGATTTCCACCAGTGACTTTGTCGCCATCCGGAGTACCACTTGTTGATCCGCTCTCTGCAGGTTGTCCCGCATTGGGTTCGAATACATCGATGTAATCATGCAGCTTGCGCCGAGCTCGACGGAGGAAAGCATCTTTCTCGCTTTCACCAGGCAGTTTGCCGTCGACCTCCTCGGCGTCTTCATCGATCATCCACTCACAATTCGGTGAGTGCTTGTAGCTGTTGTTCTCGCGAAAGTGCGCTCCCCGGTAGGTGTCGTTGGGTTGCTTGTCATAGTTGACGGCAGTGATCTTGGGTTTCGTTGCGAGGTCTCGGCACGATTCGTTCGAGCACAAGAAATCGAAGCGACTGCGGGGAAGCGGAAGCGAGAAGAATGCCCGCCGAGCTTCAGCAATGGAGAGCACTTCACCGAGCTGGACGCAGTAGGCACGTATGATTGGCGTTCTAGTTGACATCTATTGAGATTCCCTGATCTAGGCCGTCCAAGATTATGCCCTGTCGCCGTACCTCAACAACATTCGCCCTGCTCATGAAGGACTCGTGCGAGCTCTGGGGCATGGATCGTATATGGGGACAGATTTATTCCCACTGATCCAAATATCTATCCGATTGGACAGGAATGGAGCGACGAATACAAATCTGTCCTTATTTTGTAGTCCCTATTTCGTATGATTGATTAATTCAGATGCTCTATTAGCGCGCAGCAAATCCGCGCAATCAGGCACGCATGCAGCACTACTTCGCGCTGAACCTCCTTGCCACTCCATCACACCTCACCATGACACAGCTACCTCCGCCACCCGGCTCCGGCGATCCATCGCCACGGCAACGGCGACCATAAGAATGGCGAGCGTGTAGGCGAATAGCCCCAGGTTGACGCCGAGAATCAGTTTCTCCGAGCCGTCGCTGAGCACCATCGAGCCGCCGTAGCTTGCGCGCAGCCAGTAGCTCAGCAGGAAGCCGCCGGTGACGAACAGGGTCAGCCAGCTCGGCAGGCACAGGTCGTGCCTGATCCATACCCGCCACAGGCTGAACGCGCCGATCGCGGTGTTGGTGAACAACTGCCATACCTTGTGCAGCCGCGCGTGTGGTGCCCAGGCGGAGTTGAAGACTAGGTCAGCGGGCCGGTAACGCTCTGAAGAAAGCCTTGCACGCTGTACAGCGGAACTGCCGTTGCCGCTTGCTGGTAAAACCTTGATGCATGCGGGGTGATTGCAAGTCGCTCCATAACGCCATCAGGTGGACCATCAGTCGAGCATCTTCTTTGCCCTGCCATTCCCTGCTCGATGGATATCGAGCGAGCGGGACCGTCGAGTCGATTTCCGCTGTGGGCAGGGAGGCCTTTGCGCTGATGGGGTCTGGAGTGGGGCGCTGGATGGCCATTCCGGGTTCTTGGCAGAGGCTAGGAGCGGGTAGCGTTCAGGAGGGCGAGCGATGCCGAATATGGCTGCCAATCGCATAGATCTGCTGAGGTCGTCCAGGAGGGCCCAGGCCTGCCGCTGAAGGGCTTTCGGAAATTTCCTTCGCATGAGCGCTTGGAACCCCTAAGTGTTCGCGCACTACCGTGCGCTAGGGTGCGCTGGCCTCTTGCTACCTCCCCGCGAGCCCTTCGTCATGAACATCCGCCATCCCCTCCACCAGGCCATCGCCAGTGCCCTGGCCGGCCTGCTATTCCTCAATCCCATCGTTGCCACGGCGGCGCAGCTCGCGGTGGACGCGGATGCTGGCGGCAACACCAGCCTGGGGGCGGCGGGCAACGGCGTGCCCCTGGTCAATATCGCCACGCCGAATGGCGCGGGGTTGTCGCACAACAAATTCAGCGACTACTCGGTGGGCCAGCAGGGGCTGATCCTCAACAACGCCACCGGCAAGACCGCCAGCACCCAGCTCGGCGGCATCGTGCTGGGCAACCCGAACCTCAAGGGCCAGGCGGCGCAGAAGATCCTCAACGAAGTCACCAGCGGCAGCCCGGCGCAGTTACGCGGCTATACCGAGGTGGCCGGGCAGGGTGCGCACGTGATCGTGGCAGCGCCAGGCGGCGTGACGTGTAGCGGCTGTGGCTTCATCAACACCCCGCGCGTCACGCTCACCACCGGCAAGCCGATCCTCGCGGGCGAGCGCTTGCAGGGCTACGACGTCGACGGCGGCGCGATCAGCATCGAGGGCGCCGGGCTCAACGCGGGCAATGTCGACCAGTTCGAACTGATCACCCGCAGCGCCAAACTCAACGCCGAGCTGTACGCCAAGCAACTCACGGTGGTCGCCGGGCGTAACACGGTGGACGCGCAGACCCTGGCCGCCAGCGCCAAGCCCGACGACGGTAGCGGCAAGCCGCAGCTGGCCATCGACAGCGCCGCGCTCGGCGGCATGTACGCCAACAGCATCCGCCTGGTGGGCACCGAGGCCGGCGTTGGCGTGAAGCTGGCCGGCAACATGGCGGCCAGCGCGGGCGATATCCGGATCGACGCCAACGGCAAGCTGGAGCTGGCCCAGGCCTCGGCCAGCGGCGACCTGGCGCTGAAAGGCCAGGACATAGCGCTGAACGGCCCGGCCTATGCCGGCGGCAGTGCTTTCGTGCAGGCCAGAGGGGGATTGAGCAATGCCCAGAGCCTGGCGGCGGGTTCCAGTGTCCAACTGAGCGCCGCGCGCCTAAGCAACAACGGCGTGATCGAAGCCGGCGTCAATGCCGACAACAGCCGCAACGCCCAAGGCGATCTCTTCATCACCGCGCAGGCCCTGCGCAACGCTGGCAGCCTGATCGCCTCGCGCAACCTGAGCGCTAACGCCACATCACTCGACAACCGCAACGGCCAGATCGGCGGCCAGCACATTCAGGTCAGCGGCGGCACCCTCGACAACCGCCAGGGCCTGTTCGCCGCCGGCCAGGGCCTGAGCCTCGACCTCGACCACCTGGACAACCGCGAGCAGGGCCTGCTCAGCAGCCGGGGCCGGCTCACAGGCCGCGTCGGCAGCCTGAACAACCAGCAGGGCGGGATCACCGCCCAGGCCGTCGCGCTGCAGGGTGACAGCCTCGATAACCGGGGCGGCCGGCTGTACGCCGACACCGCGCTGGCGCTGGACCTCGGCACCCGCCTGGACAACTCCGCCGGCGGTACGCTCGGCAGCGCTGGGGGGGCACTGCAACTGCGCGCCGGAGACTTCGACAACCGCGCTGGCATCGCCCAGGGCGCCACGCTGCGGCTCGACGCCAACAGCGTGGCCAACAGTGGCGGGCACCTGGCGGCCACCCAAGGCGACGCCCGGGTGAACAGCGCCGGTTTCGACAACTCTGCCGGTAGCCTCTTCGCCAGCCAGGCCCTGGTGGTGACTGCCGGCGACTTCCTCAACCGCGGCGGCCAGGTGGGTGCCCGGGACATCGACTTCAGCCTGCGCAGCACGCTGGACAACACCCTCGGCCTGATCGAAGCCGGCAACCAGCTCACCTTGGCCGTTGCCGTCCTGACCAACAACCAGGGCCGTCTGCGCGCACTAGGCCCACAGGGCACCACCCGGATCACTACCAGTGGCCTGCTGGACAACCGTAACGGCAGCCTGGAAAGCGCCGCGCAGAACTTGTTGATCGGCAGCGGTTCTCTGCTGAACGACGGCGGCAACGTGCGCCACCTGGGTAGTGGCCAATTCGGCCTCGACCTGGCCCAGGCCGGCCTGGCCGGCGGCCGCTTCATTTCCAACGGTAGCCTCAGCTACCAAGCCGCGAGTTGGACCAACGCCAGCCTGATCCAGGCCCGCGACTTCAACCTCGACATCGGCCAACTGACCCAGACCGCCAGCGGACAACTGCTGGCCACCGGCACCTTCAAGGGGACCGGCGGCGACTGGACCAACGCCGGCCGCCTCACCAGCGACGGCAGCCTCGACCTGAACCTCGGCGGGCGGTACAGCGCCACGGGTGAACTGAGCAGCCTGGGCGTGCTGAACCTCCGCGCCGCCAGCCTGGCACTCGACAGCGCCGGCAGCATCGCTGGCGGGGCGGACACCACCATCGCCACGCTGGGCAGCCTGGACAACAGCGGCCGCCTCACCAGCGACGGCGACCTCAACGTCCGCGCCGCCAGTCTGAACAACCACGGCACCCTCGGCAGCGCCGCCAATCTGCGCGTCGAAACCCCCAGCCTGCTCAACGAAAACGGCCTGATCTTCAGCGGCGCCGACCTGACCCTGCGCGTCGGCAGCTTCACCAACCGCTTCGCCGACGTCTTCAGCCTGGGCGCGCTGGACCTCGCCGCCGACGACGCCGGCAACCGCGCCGCGCGCCTGGACAACCTCTCCGCCACCCTGGAAAGCCAGGGCGACATGCGCCTGAACGTCAGCGCGCTGAACAACGCCCGCGCCGTGCTGGTGGTCAACGATGCCGGCAAGTACACGGCGCAGATCGTCGAGGTGAATTGCTACAAGTACCTCAACGACTCCATCGCCGACTGTTCCGGCAAACGCAACGGCGTCTGGGAAATCACCGAGCGCGACAAGCTCGAAGTCCTGCAGGCCAGCGCCGCCTCGTCGATCAGCGCCGGCGGCGACCTGCGCATCGACGCCGACCAGCTGAGCAACGCCAGCAGCCAGATCGCCGCCGGCGGCAACCTCTACGCCACGGTGAACCGCCTGACCAACCAGGGCGTGGTCACCGGCGAGATCGAGACGTTCCGCGTGTTCGTTTCGCAACGCACCGAGCACATGGGCAGCTGGCGCGACGAGGCGGACGCCTTCAGCGACCAGTTCTGGTACGAAAGCCCGAATTACCGCGACGACCCAGCGGGTCTGGCGGCAGGCCTCAGCCACTTCCTCGCCCGCAC
>NZ_JARJLT010000328.1 GCF_029335315.1 Pseudomonas citronellolis | reverse complement strand
CGCCGGCGAGCCGGACAGGATGATGCGGTTGCGGTGCTCCAGCAGCACCGGCCAGAAGGCTTCCGGCGCGTGGCTGAGTTCCAGCACCAGCACCGGCTCCTCGGCTGTCCTGAGCGCGAGACGCAGCAGGTGGCGGGTCCGCCAGCCGAGCAGGCGCGTGAACAGCGAGGCGCCCGCGAGCCTGCCGGCGAGCCCGTCACGGCGGTACGGCGAAGACGACGGAAGGGAGCCTTGGGGGTCGGGCATGGGCGAAAACTCAGGGTTTTCGCCATTATCGGGTGCCGCTATCAAGGCCGCGTCAAAGGCGAGTGAAAAATTGGTCGGCTCTGGCGTCGTTCTAGCGTGCCGGGCGCGCGGGCTGGGCCAGTTCGGCGATCAGCTGGGCTGATTGCAGGTCGCCGCTGGCGGCGACGTCGGCCAGGGTCTGGTTGGCGTCGGAGACCTGCAGGCCACGCTCGCGCCGCTTGCCCAGCAGCTCGTCGGGGCTCAGCCGGTCGAGCGGGGCGACCCGCGTCAGCACGCCGAGGGCGGCGAAGGCCGGATTGCCGCCCCGGTCCCGGGTCTGCGCCCAGGATCCTCGACGGCGGCGCGATTCTGGCCGCGCGCCGTGTAAAGGTTCGCTAAGCCGGGGTAAATGTCCGCCTACACTGGCGCTGCGCGGTCATCGAGTTGCAGCGGCGGTTCGGCAGACTGGGCGGAATCCCCTCGACAGCGGAAGGACCTCGCCGATGCGACACTCCCACCTGACCCTCCTCGGCCTCGCCGGCCTGCTCTGCGTCGGCCTCGCCGGCGCCGCCACGGACGCGCCGGGCAAGGCCCTGAGCGCCGCCGCCGGCATCCCCTGGCCGACGGTGATCGCCCATCGCGGCTTGTCCCACGACGCCCCGGAGGAAACCGCCGCAGCCTACCTGGCGGCCCGCGAGCTGGGCGCCGACTACCTGGAGGCCGACCTGCAGCGTACCCGCGACGGCGTGCTGGTGGCCCTGCACGACGACACCCTGGAGCGCACCACCGACGTCGCCAGCGTCTTTCCCGGCCGCGAGAAGGACCCGGTCAGCCGGTTCAGCCTCGCCGAACTCAAGCGCCTGGACGCCGGCAGCTGGTTCAACCGGGCCCACCCCGAGCGCGCCCGGGCGAAATTCGCCGGCCTGCGCATCCTCACCCTGGACGAGCTGATCGACATCGCCGAGGGCGGCGCGCACAAACCCGGCCTGTACCTGGAGACCAAGGTGCCGGCGCAGTTTCCCGGCATCGAGGAAGACCTGCGCAAGGTCCTGCAACGGCGCGGCTGGCTGGCGCCGGAGGCACAGGCGCAGGGCAGGGTGGTGCTGCAGACCTTCGAGAAGGGCAGCCTGGAACTGCTGCACCAGAGCATGCCGCAGGTGCCCAAGGTGCTGCTGCTGTGGATCGGCGACGGCTACATCGCGCCGCGCTCGACGGTCACCTTCAAGGCGTCCGGCGCGGCGGACAAGGCCAGCTTCTACGCCGGGCAGGAGGTCGCCTCCGAGGCGGAACTCGCCGCCTGGCTCGACTGGGCCAAGGCCCATGGCGCGCTGGGTATCGGCCCCTCGGTGACGCGCAGCGAGCGTGGCGAACAGAGCTACATGGACCTGGTGAAGCCCTGGATGAACCGCATGGCCCACGAACGCGGGCTGTTCATCCACGCCTACACGGTGGATTCGGACGCGGACTTCCAGCGTCTCATGGCGGACGGGGTGGATGGCTTCTTCAGCAACCGGGCCGACCGCCTGTTGCGCTTCTACGGGCGGCCGCCGGCTATGCAGACCGACGCGCTGCTGCAGTCGCTCGGCTACTAGCGGCGGTTTATTCGGTGGCCTCGAACGCCGTGTGGTAGTGCACCTCGCCCGTGGGCGGCTCGCCGCGCAACGACAGGGCCTGGAAGTATTCCGGCGGCACGCCGGGCAGCACCAGGCGCGGTTCGGCGCGGAAGCCGAAGCGCCCGTAGTAGCCGGGTTCGCCGAGCAGCACGCAGCCGTTCGCACCGAGTGCGCGCAGTTCGTCCAGGGCCGCGCGCATCAGTTGCGAGCCGATGCCCCGGCCTTGCCGTGCGGGCCACACGGAGATCGGCCCGAGGCCGTACCAGCCCGTGGCGCCGGAGGAAATGCGCACCGGCGAGACGGCGACATGGCCGAGCACCTCGGCGCCCTCGACCGCGACCAGGGACACCGTCAGCTGGCCGCTGCGCCGCAGTGCGGCGACGATGAACTGTTCGGTGTGGCTGGAGTGCTCGGCGTTGGCGAAGGCGGCTTCGGTCAGGCGGGCGATGGCGGGGATGTCGTCCGCGCGTTCGCGGCGGATGGCGATGCTCATGGGCAGGTCCTGTTGGCGGTGAACCGGCAGCGTGGCGCTCAGGGCTGCGGGCGTGGCTCCGGCTGGTAGCGGGCGGCGGCGCGCTGCATCCAGCCCTCGGCGGCCATCTGGCGCAGGGCATTGTCGATCAGTTGGCGCTCGGCGACCAGCGGGCGGCGGTGGGAGAAGCCGATGTACAGGTCGGTGCGGCTGTCCGGCTGGAAGCGCGTGCGCACGATGTGCCGGGCCAGTTGCGGGTCGCGCAGTTCGTAGTCCACCTGGCAGTCGGTGCCGATCACCAGTTGCAGGCGGCCGAGGGTGAGCATCTGCAGCAACTGGGCCTCGTTGTTCACGCCGAACTTCTTCAGCTGCCGGTCGGAGTCGAACGGCTCGAAATACGCCGACTCCAGCACGTAGCCGATGGTGTGGCCGCGCAGGTCGGCGTAGTCGCGGATGTTCGCGGCGATCTCCGGCGTGGCGTACAGGCGCGGGGCGCAGGCGTAGTAGGGCTGCTCCAGGTAGTCGATGTAGCGCTCGCGCTCGGGGGTGCGCGCCAGGCCGGTCATCAGGTCCGCCGAACCGCTCTGCAGGGCTGCCAGGCTGCGTGCCCAGGGCGCCCGATGGATTTCGAAGCGCAGGCCGGTGCGGCGCTCCAGTTCGGCCAGCAGGTCGATATCCAGGCCGGCGATCTGCCCCTCGGGGCCTTCGATGCGGAACGGCGGCCAGTAGTCGGTCATCACCCGCAGCGGCGCGCGCTCCGCCGCTGTGCCGGCGGCGCCCAGGGCCAGCAGGAGCAGGCCGAGGCCCAGCCGTCGGGCACGGGCGAACGCAGCGTTGCGGGCGAGCTGTTGGCGGGGCATACCGACTCCTGGAGGTAGACAGGGTTGCGAGGTCGGCCGATCCCTTGCCGAACGATGCGAACTGCGCGGGTCGGTCCCGCGTGGCTGCCGTGGCCCGCCGCCGTTCGAACCGGGGGTGGCAGAGGGCTATCGCAAGGATAGCCGCCGGAGGTGGCACAACGGAACGCCCCGGAGGCCCTTCGCGAGGGAAAATTTGCGCCAGCGGCGGGGCGCCCGGCAGCGGCGATCCAGACGCCCCGGACGCGCGACGCGCCCTGGAGCGAGTCCCCGGGTGCCCGCCGTTGCTCGTCTCGACGGGCGTTTTTCCGCGGAAAACGGTACTCTGCACGGCGGTGGGGCGTCCGCAGGGAGGCCGCCGAAGGCGAGGGCAGTGATCCGGTTGGGCGGATCGCGGCCCCCGTGGCGTCGCCGAGCCCGCGTGACTCAGGCCCCACCGCGATAGGCAATACAACGAGAACCGATATGAACTGGCACTTTGCGATTCGAAACGTTTCCCGCTCGCGCGGCGGAAACCTGCACCCTTCAACCCAACTGAGTTCGGCGGTGAAAGCATGATCGAAGTAACCGAGGTTTCCATTGCACAACTGCGCGCGGCCCTGGAGTCCGGGCGCACCACGGCGGTCGAGCTGGTCCAGGCCTACCTGGCCCGGATCGACGCCTACGACGGCGCCGCCACCGCCACCGCGCTGAACGCGGTGGTCGTGCGCAACCCCGAGGCGCTCAAGGAAGCCGAGGCTTCCGACGCCCGCCGTGCGCGCGGCGAGACCCTCGGCCCGCTGGACGGCATTCCCTATACCGCCAAGGACAGCTACCTGGTCAAGGGCCTGACCGCCGCCTCCGGCAGCCCGGCCTTCAAGGACCTGGTGGCGCAGCGCGACGCCTTCACCATCGAGCGCCTGCGCGCCGCCGGCGCCATCTGCCTGGGCAAGACCAACATGCCGCCCATGGCCAACGGCGGCATGCAGCGCGGCGTCTACGGCCGCGCCGAAAGCCCGTACAACGCCGCCTACCTCACCGCACCCTTCGCCTCCGGCTCGTCCAACGGCGCCGGCACCGCCACCGCCGCCAGCTACTCGGCCTTCGGCCTGGCCGAGGAAACCTGGTCCAGCGGCCGCGGCCCGGCCTCGAACAACGGCCTGTGCGCCTACACCCCGTCGCGCGGGGTGATCTCGGTACGCGGCAACTGGCCGCTGACCCCGACCATGGACGTGGTGGTGCCCTACGCGCGGACCATGGCCGACCTGCTCGAAGTGCTCGACGTGGTGGTCGCCGACGACGCCGACAAGCGCGGCGACCTCTGGCGCCTGCAACCCTGGGTGCCGATCCCCAGCGCCTCCTCGGTGCGCCCGGCGTCCTACCTGGACCTGGCGGCGAACGCCGAGGCCCTGGCCGGCAAGCGTTTCGGCGTGCCGCGCATGTTCATCAACAAGGATGAAGCCGCCGGCACCAGCGAGAAGCCCGGCATCGGCGGCCCGACCGGCCAGCGGATCAACACCCGCGCCTCGGTCATCGATCTCTGGGAACAGGCGCGCAAGGCCCTGGAAGCCGCCGGCGCCGAAGTCGTGGAAGTGGACTTCCCGCTGGTCTCCAACTGCGAGGGCGACCGCCCTGGCGCGTCCACCGTGTTCAACCGCGGCATCGTCACCGAGCAGTTCCTCCATGACGAGCTGTGGGAGCTGTCCGGCTGGGGCTTCGACGACTTCCTGCGGGCCAACGGCGATCCGCAGCTGAACAAGCTGGCCGACGTCGACGGGCCGCAGATCTTCCCCCACGACCCCGGCACCCTGCCGAACCGCGAGGACGACCTCTGCGCGGGCATGGACGAGTACGTCAACATGGCCAAGCGCGGCCTGAAGACCTGGGACCAGATCGAGTCGCTGCCCGACGGCCTGCGCGGCCTGGAAAAGACCCGCAAGCTTGACCTGGAAGACTGGATGGACGGCCTGAAGCTCGACGCCGTGCTGTTCCCCACCGTGGCCGACGTCGGCCCGGCCGACGCCGACGTCAACCCGGAGTCGGCGGACATCGCCTGGAGCAACGGCATCTGGGTCGCCAACGGTAACCTGGCGATCCGCCACCTGGGCGTGCCCACCGTGACCGTGCCGATGGGCGTGATGGCCGACATCGGTATGCCGGTGGGCCTGACCTTCGCCGGCCGCGCCTACGACGACTCGAACCTGCTGCGCTTCGCCGCAGCCTTCGAGTCGACCGGCAGCAAGCGCCTGGTGCCGCCGCGCAC
>NZ_JARJLT010000327.1 GCF_029335315.1 Pseudomonas citronellolis | reverse complement strand
TGACCGGCATCGCCCGCCACCGCGCCTCGGACTCCGACGAACTGGCCGACGCCCTCGCCGGCTGGAGCCAGGCCTACACCCAGCTCGGCCGCGGTCGCCTGCAGGCCGAGCTGCTGCATGTGCAGCTGGCCGAGGCCTCGCTGATCTACGAACACTCCAACCTGCACCTGCGCGAGAACATGGCCCCGCCGCCAGGCCAGGTGGTGATCGGCATTCCGCTGCGGGTCTGCGCCGAGGCGCGCTTCAACGGCCAGGCGCTGCGCGACGACACCCTGCTGGTGCTGCCCGGCGGCCAGGAGCTGGAAATCTGCGCCGCCGGCGAAATCCACATGCTCGGCCTGGGCCTCGGCGAGGGCCTGTTGCAACGCCTGCTCGGCGGCGAGGAGCAGGAGCGCCTGGAACAGGCCCTGGCGCAACGCCGCCTGGAACTGTCGGCCGCCGCCGCGCAACGCCTGCGGCAGAGCCTCGGCGCCTCGGTCGGGGCCTTCTCCGCCAGCCGCTGGAGCCCGGAGGACCCGACCCACGCCAGCACCGCCATCCATTCCGCGCTGAGCTGCCTGCTCCAGGCCCTGGACGCCGGCCGCGCCGACGCGGCGCCGCCGCGCACCCTGGAACAGCACCGGCGCCTGGTGCTGGCGGCGATCGAGCGCATGCAGCTGGACCTCACCCGGCCGCTGTCGCTGCTGCAACTGTGCCGCGACCTGCACACCAGCCAGCGCACCCTGCAGTACTGCTTCCGGCAGATCTGCCAGGCCACCCCGCAGCAGTTCTTCCTCAGCCTGCGCCTGGCCGAGGCGCGCCGCCGGCTCAAGCAGGAAGCGCCGCGGAGCATCACCGAGCTGGCCCTGGACCTGGGCTTCGCCAGCTCCAGCCACTTCTCCACGCTGTACAAGCGCCTGTACGACGAGCAGCCGTCGCTGACCCTGCGCCAGCGCTGATACGGCGGACAACTCGCCGCGCAACTGCTATATGCCTTGTGCGGCATTCGCCGCGCGCGTTCCCCCATACACCGACTTCGAGTGGATCTCCCGCCATGCTGGTCCGTCGTCCGAGTCTCATCGCCCTCGTCAGCCTGGCGCTGATGGCGGTGCTCAGCAGCCTCTCCCTGTGGGCCATCCTGCAGATGCGCCGCGACGCGCTGGACGCCGCGCGCAGCAGCGCGCACAACATCGCCGTGCTGGTGCAGCACGACGTGCAGCGCAACCTCGACCTGTACGACATGACCCTCGCCGCCCTGGCCCACGCGCACCGCGAGCCGGAGCTGCGCGCGCTGCCGGAGACGGTGCGCGATTCCCTGCTGCGCGACTACAGCGCCCAGGCCCGCGGCCTGGGCTCGGTGTTCATCGCCAACGCCCAGGGGCGCATCACCTTCGGTCTGGGCAAGCAGCTGCCGGAACAGGCCGACATCACCCAGCGCGAGTACTTCCAGGTACAGAGCCGCGGCGCCAGCCCGCGCCTGTTCATCAGCCACCCCTATACCCCGCAGGCCAGCGCCGCGCAGCCCAGCGTGGCACTGAGCCGGCGCCTGGAGCACCCCGACGGCAGCTTCGCCGGAGTGGCCGCCGCGACCCTGCGCCTGGACTACTTCCGCGAGCTGTTCAGCGGCCTGGCGCTGGAGCCGGGCGCCACCCTGCAACTGCGTATGCTCGACGGCACCGCACTGGCCGGCTGGCCGGACACCGAGGGCCAGCCGGCCGCCGACCAGGCCTTCCGGAGCCACCTGCGCGACGGCGCCAATGGGTTCTTCGGCAACGCCGCCGACGGCACCGAGCACTGGTACGACTTCCGCCGCATCGGCGAATACCCGCTGGTCTTCGAGGTCGCCCTGCCCTCCCGCGAAATCTACGCCGACTGGCGCTCGCGGGCCTGGGTCATCGGCCTGCTGGCGCTGGCCCTGGACCTGGCCATGGTCGCCGTCACCCTGCTCGCGATCCGCCAGCTGCGCCGGCGCAACGCCGAGGTCGACGAGCTGACCGTCGCCGCCAGCACCGACCCGCTGACCGGCCTGCACAATCGCCGTGGCTTCGACCTGCGCTCCACCCTGGAATGGTCACGCACGCAACGCAGCGGCCAGCCGCTGGCGGTGCTGCTGATGGATATCGACAAGTTCAAGGCCTACAACGACCACTACGGCCACCCGGCCGGCGACGCCGCGCTGCAAGTGACCGCCGAAGTCATCGACAGCCACGCCCGGCGCCCCTCGGATTGCGCGGCGCGCTATGGCGGCGAAGAGTTCGTGGTGCTGCTCGGCGACACCGACGAACGCCACGCCCTGGCCCTCGCCGAGCGGATTCGCGCCAGCCTCCAGGCCCGCGCCCTGCCCCACGAGCATGGCCCGCTCGGGGTGCTGACCCTGAGCATCGGCGTGGCCTGCAGCGCCACTTCCGGCGCCGACAGCCTGGAAGCCCTGGTCAAGGCCGCCGACACCGCGCTGTATGACGCCAAGCACGGCGGGCGCAACCGCGTCGCGGCCTACCGCCCGGCCAGCGCGACCAGCCTCTAGGGCGCGCGCGGCCCCTGGCGCTCGGCCACCGCGCGGAGGGTGCGCAGGGTGTCCAGCGGGGCGTCCACCACGAAGTCGTTGGCCAGCCACGAAGGCACGCTGCCACCCGGCTCGGCGCGCATCTGGTAGACCACCCGGGTGCGCCCGTCGGCCAGCGGCGCCAGGCTCCAGAGCCCGGCCAGGATCGGCACGCGAATCTGCCCCGGCACCGGCGGCAGGTAGTCCGGCACCGCCTGGATGCGCCGCAGCAGGCCGCCGTCGGCGGTACGTTCGGTGCTGATGCGCAGCACCAGGTCGCGCGAGCGCGCCGGCCATGGCAGCGCGGTGCGCATGTACAGCCAGACATCGTCGCCGCTAGCCTTCAGCAGGCGCAGTTCGGCGCAGGAATACAGCCACTTGCAGGCCACCCGCAGGTTTTCCTGGAGGTCGGCGAGGGTCTGCACGTTGGCGCGGATGTCGACCACGCCGCGATAGCTCTGGTACTTCGAGCCCGGCACCGGGCTCAGGTAGACACGGATGCCGTCTTCCTCACGGGCCAGGCGCCAGCTGTCCTGGGCCGGCGCCTGGGCCGCCGCGACGCAGAGCAGCAGGCCCAGCAGCAGGCGCTTCATACCCCACCGCCGCTCCCCAGGCGTTCGCGCAGGCCGGCGGCCATGGATTGCAGGTCCTGCGGCGGCTGGTGGCCGATCAGCAGGTAGGCGTGGCCGGCATCCTTCCAGTACACCAGGTTCATGCCTTCGCGACGCTCCTGCTCCAGCGCCGACGGCTTGCCGTCGCCACGGGTGATGCACAGCGCCATGGGGCCGTAGCGCTCGTCCAGGTAGGTCAGCTGGGCGATCGGCACCCCGTCGTATTCGAGGATCTGCGCGCGGCGCAGGCTGGCGCCGTCCAGTTGCAGGTCCGCCGCCGGCAGGGCCAGGCCCAGGCGCGCGCCGACGCTGGTCAGCTGGGCCTGGCGCAGGCTGTCTTCCACCGAGAGGTGGTCGAGGGTCTGCACGGTGTACAGCGACATGTAGTCGGCGACCCGCTGGCGCCAGCTCGCCTCTTCGTCGTGGTGGCCGCCGAGGGCGCCGAGCAGCAGGCGGTCGGCGCCCATGCCCAGGACCAGGCAGGCGGCCGCCGCGAAGGCCAGCCAGCGGCGCTTGACGCCACTGCGCTGCGAACTGGCCTGGGGCCTGGTCGCCGGCGCGAGGCTGGCGCCCAGGCGCTCCACCGGGGCCTGCGCGAGCAGCGCGTCGAAAGCTTCGTCGAGGCCCCGGCAACCGCTGCACAGGCTGTCCAGGCGTTGCGCCAGTTCGGCGTCGGCGGCGATCCGTGCCTCGACTTCGCGGGCCTGCTCGGCGTCCAGTTCGCCATCGATGAAGGCCACCAGGGTTTCGTCGGAAACCCGGGCCATCCCGCCCTGTTCGTTCATCGCCGTCCTCCCCTGGCTGGCGCCGTTTCGACTGCGGCGGCTTCCGCCAGTTTCAAGCGAGCCGCCGCCAGGCGGCTCATCACGGTGCCGATGGGCACCCCGAGGATCTCGGCCACCTCGCGGTAGCTCAAGCCCTCGACATAGGCCAGGAACAGCGTCTCGCGCTGCGCCTCGGGCAGCGCCGCGACGCGTCGCAGCACCTGCCCGGCGAGCACCTCGGCCTGCACCTGGCCCTCGCCGTCGAACACCAGCTCGCTTTCCGCGTCCACCACGCCGTGGCCGCTGCGCACCCGCCGCGAGCGAATCTCGTTGAGCCAGATCGAACGCAGGATGGCGAACAGCCAACGGTCCAGGCGGCTACCGGAACTGAATTGCGCGGCGCGTTCCAGGGCGCGCACGCAGGTGGCCTGGACCAGGTCGTCGGCGACATGGGGCTGGCGCGCCAGGACCAGCGCGTAGCGCCACAGGCGCGCCAGGTACTGGCCGATCTCCGCGCGAATATCCGCTGCTTGTGCGATGGTCGCCTCCGCTGCACTGCGCGGCCGCCGCACCGGCGGGCCGCCTGAATGACGCTCGGGCGGGCCGCTCGCGGTCCGCGCGTGCTCCCATGGCAGCGGCCGCAGCGTCTGGCTGCGATCGTTCATAGGCGCTCGGACTGGGCGATGGCCCCCGCCAGATCACGGTACTCCTCGCAGCCCTTGCCACAGAGCCCCTGGATGCTGTGCAACTGCTCGCGGGCCAGGTCCAGGCGGCCTTGCTGCACATAGGCTTCGCCCAGGTACTCGCGCACCTTGGGGTACTTCGGATCGAGACGTACCGATTGCAGATAGTAGCCGATGCCTTCGTCGACGCGACCCAGCTTGCGCGTCGCGTAGCCGCGGTAGTTGAGGGCCTCGGCGGTATTCGGCTGGCGCATCGTGTCGAGCAGCGCCAGGGCCTCTTCATAACGCCCGGCCTTGGCCAGGCGGTAGGCGTAGGCGCTGCGGTCGGCGTCCGGCAGGCGCCTGCTGGTCTGTTCCAGGCAGCGCTGGCTGGCGCTGTCGCGCACTTCGCCGCGCGGGCAATCGGGGACGGCCTTGGTCTTGTCGTCGTCATCGCTGCCGCCGTTGGCGCTGGCGGCGCCGATGGGCAGCAGCGCGCCCAGGCAGGCCAGCAGCAGGAACAGCAGCAACTGCACGCGGAGCGGGGAAAGCTTGGTCATGGCGGGGCTCCTGGAAGTGGCGGATTGGCCAGCTGTGAACACCCAGAGGGCACGCCTTATTCGGTGCCATCGATGGCTTTTTCACACCGCTTGTCGCCGCGCTAGGGGCTTTCTCAAAAAGCCCCGCGAGCCTGGCCGCCGCCCTCGGCGCCCACCAATAATCGGCGCATGGGGTTCGCCCCGCAGGACATGAGTTGCCGTCTATCGGGTCGGCCGGCGGTCGGCCCACGCCAAAGGAGCAAGGAAGATGAAGAGACTGCTGATTACCCCGCTGCTGCTCGCCCTCGGCGCCTGCGCCCCGGCGAAGTACGACCTGGGCGCCGACCCGCGCGGCGAGCGCGTGGAGATCTACCGGCGCGAACAGGGCAAGCCGCTGCAGGTCACCGTCGAGAACGCCCGCCGGGTGCTGCTGGTGGGCAACCTGGGGCTGCTGACGCGCTTCGACAGCGAGGAAGCCAAGGCCCGTGGCTACGCCGAATACGTGGCGGCGGTGCGCGCCTCGCAGCCGGACCACGAGCGTACCGTGCACCTGTCGCGCGAGGCGTTCGACGCGAGCATCGGCGGCGCCGTGCCGGTGGCCTTCTACCGCCTCGGCAGCTACACCCTCAACGCCACCGCGCTGGTGCCGCGCGAGCAGGTCGAAAGCCTCGGCTATCCGTCCTACCTCGCGGCGCTGTTCACCGGCCATGGCGACCTGATCGGCGCCGCCACCAACCTGGACGGCGTGTTCGTCGTCGACCAGCGCCTGTGCGCCCGCGCCGACGCGATCTGCGCGGGCAACTACCAGACCGGGCTGTTCCGCGACGGCAGCGGCGAGCAGATCAACCGCAAGCTGGCGCGCCTGGATAACGGCGCGCTCATCGACCCGGCCAGCTACCGGGTGCGCTGAGGGTTATTGGACTCAGACCAGCAACTCGGGCTCGACCATGTCGCACTCGAAGCTCATGCGCCCACCGTTCTCGTCGGCGCTGCCGCCGGTGATCGGGCCGTAGTAGTTGAGGCCGTTGTCCAGGCTGACGCAGACGTGGGTCGGCTCCTCGGGGGCCGCCAGCTGGCCGCTGAAGCCCAGTTCCATCAGCCCCGGCTCCAGGCTGCGCAGTTCGACGCGGATGCCGGGGTTGTCCACGGCCTCGGTTTCACGGCCCCAGTGTTCGGCGCTGACGGTGACGGTGGCGGTGAAGTGCGGCATGGCGGGCTCCGGAAATGGCGAAGGGCAAGGCGAAGGGAGAAATCGCGGGCGCACAATCTGCCCTTCCGCGCGGCGCCTGGCAAGGGTCAGCCGACGCGGAAACGGAAACGCAGGTGCGGCCAGGCCTGCGGATCGTCCACCGGCAGCGGCACGGTGCCGCGCGGCACCACCCGCAACCAGAACGCCAGGGCGTCGCGGTTGCCGGTCAGCACGTTGAGCTGCCAGGCCCCCGGGTGCTCGGCGAACAGCGCCCAGGCCGCGCTGCGGCCCACGCCGCGGCGACGCAAGGCGCCGGCGACGTAGAACTCGGCCAGCTCCCACAGCCCCTGCTCGCTCAACCGGCGCACCAGGGCGAAGCCGGCCACCTGGCCGTCGACGCGGATCAGGTACGGGTGGCGCCCCTCCTCCACCCAGTACAGCGCCAGGTACGGGTAGAGATCGCAGTCCACGCCGAGTTCGTGCAAATAGCCCGGCAGCATGGCCGCCAGCAGCGGTTCCTGCGCCAGGCTGGCGCGCTGCACTTCGACGCGTGGGGTCACGGGGGCCTCCTCGGGGCCGGGTCCAGACTGCACCATAGCCCATCCGGCGCGCCACGCGCCCGCCTCGGCGACTACGGTCTGCTCGGCCGCTAGAGGTATTCGATGCGATTGCGCCCGTTCTGCTTGGCGCGGTAGAGCGCCAGGTCGCTGCGCGACAGCACCGCTTCGGCGGTGGCGTCGCCGGCGTCCATGTCGGCGATGCCGATGCTCAGGCTCAGCGGGATGCGTTCGCCCTCGTGCAACAGCGGGGCCAGCGCCACGTGGTCCTGCAGGCGCTGGGCGAAGATCACCGCGTTGTCGCGGTTGGCGTCGCTGAGCACCACCGCGAACTCCTCGCCACCCATGCGCCCGACACTGTCGTTGCGGCGGATCAGGCCGCCGAGGATGTCGGCGAAGTGGCGCAGGGCCAGGTCGCCCACCGCGTGGCCCCAGCGGTCGTTGATCGCCTTGAAGTGGTCCAGGTCGCACATCAGCACCGCCGCGCTGCGTTCGCCGCCGCGCTGCACGCGGGCCAACTCGGCCTGCAGCTGGTGCATGAAGCAGCGCCGGTTGGGCAGCTGGGTGAGGAAGTCGGTGGTGGCCAGCACCTGCAGTTCGGCCTCGATGCGCTTGCGTTCGGTGATGTCGGTGATGAAGCCGTGCCAGAGCACGCTGCCGTCGGTCTGCCGGCGCGGGTGGGCGTGGCCCTGGCGCCAGCGCACGCCCAGTTCCGGGAGCAGCACGCGGTATTCCAGCTGCCAGGGCACCATGGTCCGCGCCGAGGCCTCCAGCGCCGCCAGGTAGCGCGGCATGTCCTCGGGGTGGATGATCGCGCGGATGCGTTCGGTGGGCGCGTCGGCGAGTTCCTCCGGAGCCATGCCGTAGATTTCCCGGCTGCCGCCGCTGACGTAGGGGAAGCGCGCGCTGCCGTCGGGCAGGCGACGGAACTGGAAGACCATGCCGGGGATTTCGTTGGTCAGGTCGGTGAGCAGCTCGACGTTCTCCCGCAGGCGCTCGGACAGCCCGCGCAGCGCGGTGATGTCGGTGGTGGTGCCGAGCATGCGCAGCGCCCGCCCGGCGCCGTCGCGCTCGACCACCTTGCCGCGGCTGCACACCCACATGTACTCGCCGTCCTTGCGGCGGATGCGGTGCTCCACCTCGTAGACCGGCGTGCGCCCGTCGAAGTGCGCCTCGATGGTGGCCTTGACGTAGGCCAGGTCGTCCGGGTGGATGCGGGTGTAGCTCTCCTCGATGCGCTCGCCGATATCTTCCTCGGCGTAGCCCAGCAGCGCCTTCCAGCCCCGCGAGTAATGCATGGTGCCGCTGGGCACGTGGCGATCCCAGATGCCGGTGCCGCTACCCTCCACCGCCAGGGCCAGGCGCAGCGACTCCTTTCCCGAGTCGTCGCGCAGCGGCGCCGGCTCGAACAGCGCGGCGGCCAGTTCGGCGAACTCGCCCAGGGCCTCGCGTTGCTCGACGGAGAATTCCCGCGACCGCTCGTCGAACAGCCACAGCTGGCCGAGTTCGGCGCCGTCGGCGGCGGCCAGGGGGAAGGCGAACTGGAAGCGCAGGCGCTCGCCGGCGAAGCGCTCGCCCTGCCCGGCCAGGCTGGCGACCAGGCGTGCCTGCTCGGCGGCGCTCAGCCCGAGGCTGGCGCGCAACCGCGAACGTCCGCTCTCGAAGCCGGTCAGCGCGGTCGCGAGTACCGCGAAATGGCGCTGCGCCAGGCGCAACAGCGCGGCGTAGCGTGGATCGTCAAGCCTCTCCATTGCGCACCCTGTACTCACGCTCTGCATCCGCACTACTCGCTCAGGTACTCACGGAGCCGCCCAGGAACTTCGGCCATGTACCGGGCAGTCTATCCATAATGGCCATATGGCGTCATTGCCCGCCATCGGCTGGCAAGCGCAGTTCATCGGCCGCGCCGGAACAGGAGAACCCGGCGCAAATGAGCTATGTATTACGGCGCGATGAATTTTCCCGGGCGGTGGTCGCCGCCCTTTCGCCCGTACACGAGGGACCGTCCATGCGCCTGCTGATTCTCGAAGACGCCCCCTGGATCGCCGCGCTGATCCGCCAGGTGGTGCTCAAGGTGCGGCCGAGCGCCGAGATAGACGTCGTCGGTCGCCTCGCCGAGGCCTTGCCGGCGGCCCGCCGGCAGTCCTACGCGGCCATCGTGGTCGACTGGAACCTGCCCGACGGCAGCGGCCTGGAATTCCTCCAGGCCCTGCGCGAACACGACGGCCTCACCCCCGTATTGATGGTCACCGGCCGCGCCGACCGCGACAGCGTCCTGGCCGTGCGCCGGCTGGGCATCAGCGCGTTCATCGCCAAACCGTTCCAGGTGCCGCGCCTGGTCGAGGCGCTGGAAGCGGTGCTCAAGGTCGCCGAGGCGCCCGCGCCACCGGCCGAAGACTTCCTCGGCTACCTCGCCGGCCTTGGCGCCGAAAGCCTGGAGCTGCCACTGCTGGAAAGCACCCGCGCGCGGTTGCTGGGGCGCCCGGCCGGCGACGCGCCGCTGGACGCCGAGGACCTGGCCGCCTGGCAGCGCGACCCGGCGCTCTGCGTCCAACTGATCGCCGCCGCCAACCATGGCCAGCAGACCACCGAGACGCCCTGCCTGGAGCTGGGCGAAGCGCTGCGCCGCCTGGGCCACGCGCCCTGCCTGGAGCTGGCCGGCGCCCTGGCGCTGAGCCAGGAACCGCCGGCCGCCGCCGACGCGCTGCTGGCCAGCCTGCTGGCCGAACAGCTGGACGCCGCCGAACGCCTGGCCGAACGGCTCGCCGCCCTGGCCGCCGAGTGCGCGCTGGACCCGGCGCCGCTGCTGAGCGCCGCGCGCCTGCACCGCCTGGGAGAGCTCAGCGTGCTGGGCCTGGCGCGGCGCTGGCAGGCGCGTGCCGGGTGTCTGGACGAAGACGCGCTGCGTCGCGCCCTGGAGGAGTTCAGCCAGCCGTTCGCGGTGACCCTCAAGGCGCGCCTGGGCCTGCCCATGGCGCTGCGCGAGCTGGTCGGCGCCGTCTACACCCTGCCGCCGCGCCAGGCGCGCCGCGAGCAGGTGCTGATGCGCCTGGCCGGCGCCGAACTGGCCGGCGAGGACGCCGCCGTGTGCGAACGCCTGCGGCGGCTGGCCGGCGCCGGATAGTTGGCGAATCGACAGCATGCAGAGGTAGGTACGGTCGTTCTGGTCTAGCCTCAGAGCCTGGGTTCCTTCGGAAAGTTGTCCTGCTGGAGCAACGGAATGCCGGAAGAGATGCGCAACTACGATTCGGTCATCCTGATCGTCGACGACCAGGTCAGCGACATCCAGTTGCTCGGCGAGGCCGCCAAGGGCCTGGGGGTGATCCATTTCGCCGGCAACGGCTGGCAGGCCCTGGACCTGGCCCGGCGGATCCGCCCGGACGTGGTCCTGCTGGACATCGAGATGCCCGGCATGGACGGCTTCGAGGTGTGCCAGGCGCTGATGGCCGACCCGCGCCTGTGCGACGCCGCGGTCATCTTCGTCACCGCCTACAACCAGGTCTCCCACGAGCTGCGCGCCCTGCAGGTGGGCGGCGTGGACTTCATTCCCAAGCCGATGAACCTGCCGGTGGCCCGCGCGCGCATCCGCACCCACGCGCGCCTGCGGCACCTGGCCAAGGTCCTGGCCAACCAGGACCCGCTGACCAACCTGCCCAACCGCAACCTGCTCAACGACCGCATCGCCCAGGCCATCGAAGGCGCCCGGCGCAACCGCCAGCGGGTCGGCCTGCTGTTGCTGGACCTGGACAACTTCAAAGCGATCAACGACGCCGAGGGCCACTCGGTGGGCGACGCCCTGCTGCAGGAGACCGCGCGCCGGCTGACCGAACACTGCCGCAGCATGGACACCGTGTGCCGGCCCGGCGGTGACGAATTCGCCATCCTGCTGCCGGAAGTGCACGGCTTCGAGGCCATCGGCGACTTCGCCGCGCGCCTGCAGGCGGCCATCGCCGAGCCCTACCTGATCCGCAACACCGGCTACCACATGAGCGCCAGCATCGGCATCAGCCTCTACCCCGACGACAGCGACGAGGCCGAGGCGCTGTACCGCCACGCCGACTCAGCGATGTACCAGGCCAAGGCCGCCGGGCGCAACGGCTACTGCTTCTTCTCGGCCGACCTGGAAAGCCGCATGCGCGCCCGCCACCTGCTCGAACGGCACCTGCGCCGGGCCCTGGAAACGGGGGTGTTCGAGGTCTTCTACCAGGCCAAGGTGGAGGCCACCGCGCGGCGCATCGTCGGGGTCGAGGCGCTGATCCGCTGGCGCGACGGCGACGGCCGCCTGGTGCCACCGGCCGAGTTCATCCCGCTGGCCGAGGAAACCGGGCTGATCGTCCCGATCGGCCAGCAGATCCTCCTGCGCGCCTGCCAGGACGCGCGCGCCTGGAGCGACGCCGGCCACGACCTGTCGGTGAGCGTGAACATCTCCGCCGTGCAGTTCCGCAACGAGAGCTTCGTCGGCCAGGTCGCCGAAATCCTCGCGCAGACCCGCGTGGAGCCGCAGCGGGTGGAACTGGAAATCACCGAGGGCGTGCTGGCCAGCGACCGCTTCGGCTCGCGGCAGACCCTGGCGGCCCTGCGCGGGCTGGGGGTGCGCATCGCCATCGACGACTTCGGCACCGGCTATTCCAGCCTGGCCTACCTCAAGCGTTTCCCGATCGACGTGCTGAAGATCGACCAGAGCTTCGTCCGCGACATGCTCCAGGACCGCAGTGACTCGGCCATAGTCGAGGCCATCGTCAAGCTCGGCCAGGCCCTGGGCCTGGAGCTGGTCGCCGAGGGCGTCGAGAGTGCCCACCAGGAGCAGGCGCTGGTGGCCCTGGGCTGCCCGGTGATGCAGGGCTACCTGTATTGCCGGCCGATTCCCTGCGCGGACATGACCCGCCTGCTGGCCGACGGCCTGGCGCGATGAGCGCGCCGGAGCGACGACCACGGGCCGACCAGGAACGGGAGTGAACGGGTGAAGACCACGATGCCGGGCAACCTCAGCTTCAACCGCTGGTCCTGGGCCGTGCTGGCCCTGGGGGTGATCTGCTCCGGAGTGGGCGCCTGGCTGCTGCAGAACAGCAACCAGGACCAGGCGCGCATCGCCGTGGAGCAGGAGGCCAGGCGCCTGGCCGACGCCGTGCAGGCGCGCATCGAGCTGTACCAGTACGGCCTGCGCGGCACTCGTGGCGCGGTGATGACCGCCGGGCCCGAGCATATCGACCGTGCCCTCTTCCATCGCTACAGCCAGACCCGCGACATCGCCCTGGAGTTTCCCGGCGCCCGTGGCTTCGGCTACATCCGCCGGGTGCCGCTGGCCGACGAGGCGGCCTTCCTGCGCGCGGCCCGCGCCGAAGGCCGGCCGGACTTCGCCATCCACCAGGTCGAGGCCAACCCCGGCGAGCGCTACGTCATCCAGTACGTCGAGCCGGAAGCCAGCAACCTGCCGGCCATCGGCCTGGACGTCGCCTCCGAGCCACGCCGCCGCCAGGCCGCCGAGGCGGCGCTGCGCACCGGGCTGCCGCGCCTGAGCGCGCCGATCACCCTGGTGCAGGCCTCCGGCGCCACCTCGCAGTCGTTCCTCATGCTGCTGCCGGTCTATCGCGACGGCGTCACCCCGGCGACCATCGAGCAGCGCCAGGCCGGTGCCGTCGGCTGGGCCTACGCGCCACTGCTGATGAGCGAGGTGCTCGACGACCTGCGGCTGAACGACCCGGCCGTGCACTTCGAGCTGGCCGACGTCACCGACAGCGGCGACGGCGATGTCTTCTACAACAGCGGCGCCGACACCGGCACCCCGCGCCTCTATCCGCAGAGCCTGCAGCGCGACGTGTTCGGCCGCCGCTGGCAACTGGAGTACAGCGTTCACCCGGCCTTCCTCGCCCGCCTGCACCCGCTGGCGCCGTCGGTGCTGTTCGCCGCCGGCTGCCTGGGCAGCCTGCTGCTGGCCGCCCTGCTCGGCGCCATGGCGGTCAGCCGCCAGCGCCGCGCGCAGATCATCGAGCAGCGCGCGCGCCTGGCGGCGATCGTCGAATCCTCCACCGACGCCATCATCGGCAAGAACCTCAAGGGCGAGATCAGCAGCTGGAACGCCGGCGCCCGCCAGCTGTTCGGCTACACCGCCGAACAGGCCCTGGGCCGCCAGTCGAGCAGCCTGCTGGTGCCGCCGGAGCGGGTCGCCGAGGACGAGAACATGCTGGTCCGCGTGGCCCTCGGCGAGCACATCCCGGCCTACGACACCCAGCGCCGCCACCAGGATGGCCGCCTGCTCGACGTGGCCCTCACGGTGTCGCCGATCCTCGGCCCGCGCGGCCAGGTGGTGGGCACCTCGACCACCCTGCGCGACATCTCCGCGCAGAAAGCCGCCGAGGCGCACATCCGCGAACTCAACAGCGGCCTGGAGCGCCAGGTGGCCGAGCGCACCGCCGAGCTGGACGAACTGAACCGCCTGCTCAGCAGCGTGCTGCGCTCGGCCTCGGAAGTGGCGATCATCGCCACCGACGCCGACGGCACCATCCGCGTGTTCAACAGCGGCGCCGAGCGCATGTTCGGCTACCGCGCGGCCGAGCTGGAAGGCCAGGCCACGCCATCGCTGCTGCACCTGGAAGAGGAGCTGGACGCCCACGCGGCGCGGCTGAGCCAGCGCCTCGGCGAGCCGATCGAGGGTTTCCGCGCCCTGGTGCACAAGGCCGAGCGCGACGGCGCCGAGACCCGCGAATGGACCTGCCGGCGCAAGGACGGCTCGCAGCTGCCGGTGAGCCTGGTGGTCACCGCCATCCGCGACGACGCCGGGCAGGTCAGCGGCTACCTGGGCATCGCCGTCGATATCACCGAGCGCAAGGCCGCCGAAGACAAGCTCACCCTGGCCCGCGACCAGCTGGCGCTGGCCGCCGAGGTCGCCGACCTGGGCATCTGGTGGTGGCGCCTGGGCGACAACACCCTGCACTGGAACGAGCGCATGTTCGCCCTCTACGAGCAGCCGCCGGAGTTGGCCGACAACGGCCTGTGCTTCGAGCACTGGAGCGAGCGCCTGCACCCCGACGACGCCAAGGCCACGGTGGCCGGGCTGCTGGCCGCGGTGGACGGCCAGGACACCTACGCGCGCACCTACCGCCTGGTCCTGCCCAGCGGCCGTACGCGCTTCATCCAGGCCTCCGCGCGGGTCGAGCGCGGCCCCGACGGCACGCCGCTGCGCGTCACCGGGATCAACCTGGACATCACCGCCGAACGCGAAATGCAGGCGACCCTGCGCCAGGCCAAGGAGCAGGCCGACGCCGCCAACGCCGCCAAGTCCAGCTTCCTGGCCAACATGAGCCACGAAATCCGCACGCCGATGAACGCCGTGCTCGGCATGCTCTTCCTGGCCCAGCAGACCGAGCTCAATGCGCGCCAGCGCGACTACATCGACAAGGCCCACTCGGCGGCCGACTCGCTGCTCGGCCTGCTCAACGACATCCTCGACTACTCGAAGATCGAGGCCGGCAAGCTGCTCCTCGACGAGCAGCCGTTCGAGCTGGAAACGCTGATGCGCGACCTCGCCGTGGTGCTCTCGGGCAACCTCGGCAGCAAGGACGTGGAGATGCTCTTCGACATCGACCCGGACCTGCCCGGCGTGCTGCTCGGCGACCAGCTGCGCCTGCAGCAGATCCTCATCAACCTGGCCGGCAACGCCATCAAGTTCACCGACCACGGCCAGGTGGTGGTCAGCGTCGAGCGCCTGGGCCGCGCCGGCGACCTGCTGGACCTGCGGGTGGCGGTGAGCGACAGCGGCATCGGCATCAGCGCCGCGCAGCTGCAGCGCATCTTCGACAGCTTCACCCAGGCCGAGGCCTCCACCGCCAGGCGCTTCGGCGGCACCGGGCTGGGGCTGTTCATCTGCAAGCGCCTGGTCGAGCTGATGGGCGGCGAGCTGCAGGCCTGGAGCAACCCCGGCGAAGGCAGCCGGTTCTGGTTCGACCTGCGCCTGCCGGTGGTCAGCGACAAGCCGCTGAAGGCCGGCAGCGCGGTGGTCGACCGGCCGCTGCAGCTGCTGGTGGTGGACGACAACCCCAGCGCCGCCGAACTGCTGCTGCGCACCTGCCAGTCGCTGGGCTGGCGCGCCGACCAGGTCGGCGGCGGCATGCAGGCGGTGGCGCGCTACCGCGAGGCCAGCCAGCGCGGCCTGCGCTACGACGTGGTGCTGATGGACTGGCGCATGCCCGACCTCGACGGCCTACGCGCCGCCCGGCTGATCCAGCGCGAAGCCGGGGCGCAGACGCCGCCGACCATCATCATGATCACCGCCTACGGCCGCGAGGTGCTCTCCGACGTGCGCGACAGCGACGCGCCGCCGTTCATCGACTTCCTCACCAAGCCGGTCACCCCCCGGCAACTGGCCGACAGCGTGCAGCAGGCCCTCGGCGGCCCGTCGCTGGCGCCAGCGGCGCCGCGCCCGAGCAAGCGCCGGCTGGCCGGGCGACGCCTGCTGGTGGTCGAGGACAACGCCCTGAACCGCCAAGTGGCGGCCGAACTGCTGGCCAGCGAAGGCGCCGAGGTGCTGCTCGCCGAGGGCGGCCTGGAAGGCGTCGACGGCGTCTGCGCGGCCCAGCTGGCGCCGGACGCGGTGCTGATGGACGTGCAGATGCCGGACATCGACGGCCTCGAGGCGACCCGGCGGATCCGCGCCGACGGCCGCTTCGCCACCCTGCCGATCATCGCCATGACCGCCAACGCCGCCCAGGCCGACCGCGAGCAATGCCTGGCCGCCGGGATGGACGACCACATCGCCAAGCCGATCGACAAGGAACGCCTGGTCGCCTGCCTGCTCGCCCACCTCGGCGAGCCGCTCACCGACGCGCCGCCACCCGCGCCGCCGGAGGAAACCGACGCGCTGGTGGAAAGCCACGCCGGCGTGCTGGCGCGCTTCGGCGGCGACGAGAAGCTGATCCACCGCGTGCTGCGCAGCTTCGAACCGGAGATGGACAAGCTGCTGCAACGCCTCGACCTGCTGCGCCGCGGCGACGACCTGGCGGGCACCGCCGGCCTGCTCCACACCCTCAAGGGCAGCGCCGGGACCATGGGCGCCTGCGCCCTCGCCGAGCGCGCGGCGAACCTCGAAGCCGAGCTGCTGCGCCAGGGCTCCACGGCGCCGGCCGAGGCCCTGGCGGCGCTGCCGCTGGAGGAACTGCGCCTGCTGCTGGCGGCGAGCCTCGCCGAACTGCAGCGGATGTTCGCCGAACCGCCGCCGCTGGCCGAGGGAACCGCCCCCGGCCTGAGCCAGCCGCAGGTGCGCGAGCGCCTGGGGGAAATCCTCGACCTGCTGGAATCGGGCAACCTCGACGCGCTCGACCGCCTGGACGCCCTGGCCCGCCACCAGCAGGCCTGGCCGCGACACTTCCTGCGCTTCAACGAACTGATCCAGGCGCTGGACTTCAAGGGCGCGCTGCAGGTCGGCCAGGAGTTGCTCAAGGAGCTTTGAGGCGGGCGCGGCATTTTTGTACAGGCGCTCAAGCGCGCGCACATCCAGCCGACACATTGGCCACCTATGCTGGCCTTCGCGGTGGACGCTGCGGGGGCCCGCCCCTACACTGGCCATTCGCCAGCCCATCCGCCTGGCAAGGAGCCACCGGTTTTCGCGCCATGAGCCTGCCCGAGTTCCCCCCCGCCCTCCTGCGCGGCCGCGACAGTGCCATCCCCCGGCACCTGCGGCCGGCCTTCCAGGCCTACGTCGTACAGCACTACCGCGGCTTCCTGCTGGCGATCAACTTCATCGCCATGCTGGCCTACGACGCCTACGTGTTCGCCGACGCCCTGCTGATCCCGGACATGGCCAGCACCTCGCTGCTGCTGCGCGGCGGCCTCAGCCTGATCGGCCTGCTGAACATCTACCTGGTGTTCCGCTACAGCCGCAGCGTGCTGCTGATGGACATGCTGATGCCACTGCACGACATCGTTTCCACGGTGGCCTGGTTCGAGCTGCTGCGGCGTAGCACCTCGCCGGACGTGCCGACCTTCCTCTACGCCTCGGTGATCTTCATCGTCCTCGGCAACCTCGGGGTGCGCTACTCGTTCCGCGGCATCCTCGCCTGCTCGCTGGCGATCTCGGCGATCATCCTCGGCTACGTGGCGGCGCTGCACCCGGGCGACCCGAAGGCGCTGCTGGTGTTCACCCTGGTGTACCTGCCGGTGCTGCTGTTCAGCCTGTTCATCAGCTGGACCAACATCCACGGCGTGCGCCGCGCCTTCCTCGCCGACCTCGACGGCCAGCGCCAGCGCGCGGAACTGGCCGCGCTCAACCTGCGCCTGCAGGAACTGGCCGCCACCGACGCGCTGACCTGCGTCGGCAACCGCCGCGCCTTCGACCGGCGCCTGGAGGAAAGCTGGACGCAGATGCGCGGCAACGGCCGGCCCTTCGCCCTGCTGCTGGCGGACATCGACTACTTCAAGCCGTTCAACGACCACTACGGCCACCCGGCCGGCGACCAGTGCCTGTGCGAAGTGGCCAACTGCATGGCCGATACCCTGCGCAGCGGCCAGGCGCAGATCTTCCGCTACGGCGGCGAGGAGTTCGTGATCCTGTTGCAGGTGGCCAGCCAGCTGGAGCTGCAGCAGATCGCCGAGCGCCTGCGCCAGCGCGTGGCGGCCCTGGACATCGAGCACCTGTACCGCCCCGACGCCTTGCGCCACCTGACCGTCAGCCTTGGCGCGAGCCTCTCCAGCGACCGCGCCTTCACCCAGCCCGGCGAGCTGCTGGCCTGCTGCGACCGCCTGCTCTACCAGGCCAAACAGCACGGCCGCGACCGCGTCTGCCTGGCCGGCTGAAGCGCGTCAGGCCTTGGCCGCCGCCAGGTAGGCGCCCAGGCGCTTGCCCATCTCCTCGCCCAGGGCCTGCAGGCCGCTGAGCGGGCGCACCATCACTTCGAACTCGACGATCTTGCCCTGCTCGTCGAAACGGATCATGTCGATGCCCTTGAGCTGGCGCTCGCCGACCCGCGCGGCGAACTCCAGCACCACGTTCAGGCCGTCGGCGCTGGCCAGCTCGCGGTGGTAGGTGAAGTCCTGGAAGACCTGCAGCACGGTGTTGAGGATCATCGCCACCACCGGCGCGCCCGGGTACGGGGTGTGCGCCATGGGCGAGCGAAACACCGCGTCGGGCGCCAGCAGCTCGGGCAGTTGCGAGAGGTCGCGGGCGGCGATCATGGCGTGCCAGTGGCGCAGCGATTCGGCGGCCTTGGGGTGCAGGGTCATCTCGGACATCATCGGTTCCTCGTGTGCTTGTCGTTATGCCGGGCGGGCGCCCGGCGAGGCTTCGAAGACCGACGATACGGCCGGCACCAGGCCGGCTCAATGATCGCGGATGACAGAAAACTGATCGCCGCGCACAAGTTGCCGGCGACCTTCGTTACACGCGGAACTGGTCCATCAGCGCCTGCTGCTGGTTGGCCAGGTCGTTCAACGCCTGGCTGACCCGCGCCGACTCGTTGGCCTGGCCGGTGAGCGATTCGGTGACGTCGCGGATGTTCGCCACGTTGCCGTTGATCTCCTCGGCCACCGCGCTCTGCTCCTCGGCGGCGCTGGCGATCTGGTGACTCATGTCGGTGATCACGCTCACCGAGCTGCCGATCTGCTGCAGCGCCACCACCGCCTGGCTGACCTGCTCGACGCTGTCCTGGGCACGGCCGTGGCTGGCGCCCATGGAGCTGACCACGTCGCGGGTGCCGGCTTGCAACTGCTCGATCACCAGGCGGGTCTCCTCGACCGACTCCTGGGTACGCCGGGCCAGGTTGCGCAC
>NZ_JARJLT010000326.1 GCF_029335315.1 Pseudomonas citronellolis | reverse complement strand
AACGAAAACGCCGGGCAATGCCCGGCGTTTGCGTGTCCTCGGCCCCGTCAGCCCAGGTTCTTGCCCAGCAGCGCGTGGTACAGCTCGCTGTCGCCGAGCACCCCGACCACGCGGTTCTGTTCCTGCAGCACCAGCTTGTGCCCGGTCTGGTAGCGGATCTGCAGCGCGTCGCGCATGCGGATGCTGACGTCCACCAGGGTCGGCTCGTGCTTGAGCTTCTCCACCGCGTCGCCCGGCCGCCATTGCTGCAGGTCGATGATGTTGCTGCCCTGCCGCGCGGTCTTCACCTGGTTGCCGTCGGTGAGGCCGATCCAGCAGTCGCGGCCCTGGTCGAAGCACACCTCGTCGGCCTGCCGGCGGCACTGGTCGAGGCCGCGCATCAGGCTCGAACCGCAGAGCACGTTGAGCGGGTTGGTGTGGGCGACGAAGGTGCGCACGTATTCGTCCGCAGGGCTCAGCACGATCTCCTCGGGCTTGCCGTGCTGGATGATCCGGCCGTCCTTCATGATCGCGATGCGGGTGCCGATCTTCAGCGCCTCGTCGAGGTCATGGCTGACGAACACGATGGTCTTGTGCAGCTTGCGCTGCAGCACCAGCAGTTCGTCCTGCAGCTGCTGGCGGATCAGCGGGTCGAGCGCCGAGAAGGGTTCGTCCATCAGCAGGATGTCGCCGTCCATGGCCAGCGCGCGGGCCAGGCCGACGCGTTGCTGCATGCCGCCGGAGAGCGAGTCCGGGCGTTTGTCGCGCCACTGCGTCAGGCCCACCAGTTCGAGCTTCTCGTCGATCACCTTCTTCCGCTCGTTGACCGGGCGGCCCTGCATTTCCAGGCCGAAGCCGATGTTCTCGGCCACGGTCAGCCAGGGCATCAGGGCGAACTTCTGGAAGACCATGGCGATGCGCTTGGTGCGCATGGTCTTCAGGGTCGCCGGCGAGCAGCTGGCGATGTCCACTTCCTGGCCTTCGTGCTCGATCAGCAGCTTGCCGCGGCTGACCCGGTTGAGGCCGTTGATGCAGCGCAGCAGGCTCGACTTGCCGGAGCCGGAGAGCCCCATCATCACGCAGATCTCGCCGCGGTTGACGTCCAGGCAGGCGTCCTCGACACCCAGCACCTGGCCGGTGCGCTTGAGGATTTCCTCGCGGCCCATGCCCTGGTCGAGCAGCTTGATGGCCTCCTTGGTGTGGGTGCCGAAGATCACATCCACGTGTTCGAAACGAATCGCTGACATAGTGCTTACCTCCCCCGCAGCGAGCGTTGCTTGCAAACCCGGTCGAGCAGGATGGCGAGCAGTACGATGGACAGCCCGGCTTCGAAGCCCAGGGAAATGTCCGCGGTGTTCAGCGCGTTGACCACCGGCTTGCCGAGGCCATCGGCGCCGACCAGCGCGGAGATCACCACCATCGACAGCGAGAGCATGATGCACTGGGTGATGCCGGCGCCGATGCTGGGCATGGCGTGCGGCAGTTCGATGCGCGTCAGCAGCTGCCAGCGCGAGCAGCCGAAGGCCTTGCCGGCGTCCATCAGTTCCGCCGGCACGTCCTGGATACCCAGGCAGGTCAGGCGGATGGGCGCGGCGATGGCGAAGATCACCGTGGAAATCAGGCCCGGCACCACACCCAGGCCGAACAGCGTCAGGGTGGGGATCAGGTAGACGAAGGTCGGCACCGTCTGCATCAGGTCGAGCAACGGCCGCAGCGCGGTGTAGAACCAGGGCTTGTGCGCCGCCACGATGCCCAGCGGGACACCGATGGCGACGCACACCAGGGTGGCGAAGATCACCTGGGCCAGGGTCTCCATGGTCTCCTGCCAATACCCCAGGTTGAGGATCAGCAACAGCGAGGCCAGGGCGAACAACGTCAGACCGATGCTGCGCTGGATGAAGTGCACCAGCCCCACGATGATCGCGGTGAGCAGCAGCGGGTGGAACCACAAGAGCCCCCCGGTGACGCCGTGGATGAGGAACTCGAGGACATCCGAGATCTTGTCGAAGACTGCCGAACCGTGGCGCGTCAGCCAATCGACGAAGGCGGCGATATGCTCGCCCAGGGGGATCTTGTGTTCAGTCAGAAACATAGTGCGGGCCCATCAAGCAGGGTGGAAGCAACCGGCCGCGGTCACTTGGCGAAAGCGACCTTGGCCGCGTCGAGCGCCGGCTTGCCGTCACGCGTGGTGACGCCTGCCAGCCAGGCATCCAGCAGTTCCGGGTGCTCCTTCAGCCAGGCCTTGGCGGCCTCCTCGGGCTTCTTGCCCCCGTTGAGCACCGCATCCATGAGCTTGTTCTCCATGTCCAGCGTGAAGCTCAGGTTGGTCAACAACTTGCCGACGTTCGGGCACTCCTGGGTGTAGCCCTTGCGCACGTTGGTGTAGATGGTCGCGCCGCCGTAGTTGGGGCCGAACACGTCGTCGCCGCCCTGCAGGTACTGCATCTTGAAGCGGGTGTTCATCGGGTGCGGTTCCCAGCCGAGGAACACGATCCACTGGTTGCGACGGTCGGCGCGGCCGACCTGGGACAGCATCCCGGCCTCGCTCGACTCCACCAGCTTGAACTTGCCGAGGTTGAACTGGTTCTTGTCGATCATCCCCTGGACCAGACGGTTGCCGTCGTTGCCCGGTTCGATGCCGTAGATCTTGCCATCGAGCTTGTCGGCGAACTTGACGATGTCGGCGAAGCTCTTCAGGCCACCGTCGTAAGCCGCCTGGGTGACCGCCAGGGTGTACTTGGCGCCCTCCAGGTTGGCCCGCACGGTCTCCACCGAGCCCTTGTCGGCGTAGGGTTTGATGTCGTTCGCCATGCTCGGCATCCAGTTGCCGAGGAAGACGTCGAGGTCCTTATTCTCCAGCGACTTGTAGGTCACCGGCACGGACAGCATGTTCACTTTGGTGGTGTAGCCAAGCGATTCCAGCACCTGGCGGGTGGTCGCGGTGGTCACGGTAATGTCGGTCCAGCCGACGTCCGAGAAGCGAACGGTGCCGCACGACTCAGGTTCAGCGGCCTGAACCACCAGCGGCGCACTCAGGGACACAGCCAGCAGCAAAGACTTGCAACCTTTCATGAGCGTACTCCTCTGCGGGGTGGGGCGATCTGCGTGGGTTTTTAGGTGGGGCCGCGGCGGGGTGCCACGGGCCCTTTCTTCGTCGATGCGGAACCGATCATGGAACAGGAAAAATCCGCCGCATACGGGGTGCGTCGCAACCAGTGCAGGCGAAGTCGCATTCAGCACCAGGGGTGTCGCATCCAGTTCCGCAGCCCTGTTCCGGCGCCTGCCAGAGCCCGTCCTCACTGCTGGACGACGGCCTTGGGTTCGGCCTGGGCGCGTGGTTGCACACCTTTGAGCCAGGCGTCGCGCACCTGCGGATTGGCCTGCAACCAGTCCTTGGCGGCCTGGCGCGGATTGCTCCGTTCATTGAGGACCGCATCCATCAGGTGGTTCTCCATGGCCAGGTCGAATTTCAGATTGCGCAGCAGCTGCGCGACGTTCGGGCACTCCTCAAGATAGCCGGCCCTGACGTTGGTGTAGACCGTGGCCCCGCCATAGTTCGGCCCGAAGTACTGGTCGCCGCCTTCCAGGTAGCGCATCTGCAGGCGGGTGTTCATCGGGTGCGGCTCCCAGCCGAGGAACACGATGGGCTGCTTGAGCACGCCGGCGCGCTTGACCGAGGCGAGCATGTCGCCCTCGCTGGACTCCACCAGCTGGAAGTCGCCGAGGCCGAAGGCCTTGTCGGCGATGATCTTCTTGATCAGCTGGTTACCGTCGTTGCCCGGCTCGATGCCGTAGATGCGCCCGCCCAGCTGCTCCTTGAACCTGGCGATGTCGGCGAAGCTCTTGAGGCCGGCGTCATAGGCGTACTGGGGCACCGCGAGGGTGTACTTGGCGCCTTCGAGGTTGGCGCCCACGGTCTGCACCTGGCCCTTGTCGGCGAACGGCTTGAGGTCGGCGGCCATGCTCGGCATCCAGTTGCCGAGGAACACGTCGATGCGCTTCTCGGCCATGGCCTTGTAGGTGTCGGGAACGGAGAGCCGGTCGACCTTGGTGTGGTAGCCCTGGTCGCTCAGCAGCAGGCGGGTGACGGCGGTGGTGACGGTGATGTCCGTCCAGCCGACGTCGGCGAAGCGGACCTGGGAGCAGGATTGCGGTTCTGCGGCCTGAGCCAGGCCGGAACAAAGAGCGGGTAACGCCAACAGCGACAACATAAAACACTTCATGAGGTCAGCCTCTAGCAATTACGGGAAGGGGTCAAGCGCGGGGTCGGGCGGGAACGGAGTGCCGTTCGTCGCCTGTGCATCATGAAACACCCCGCAACACGGGCCTGTCGACTGATTGACGTTGCCTATCGATAAAGTCCCATATCCGTATCTATTTGTCGCATTGGCGACATTTCCATCGACGTATTTTCGGCTGTCGCAGGCGACGGCGCTTTTGGATAAGGCCGAGTCGGTGCCGGACCCCGCCAGTGCCGGCGAAGGGTCGATCATGCCGGGCATCGGGAACGCCGCGGGCGTTCCGTCGCAGCGTCCTGTTTCGCGGAGTCCGGCATGGCAATCAGTGTGTTCGACCTGTTCAAGATCGGTATCGGCCCGTCCAGCTCGCATACCGTCGGCCCGATGCGCGCCGCCGCGCTGTTCGTCGGCGCCCTGCGCGAACGCCAGCTGCTGGAGCGCGTCGAGCGCGTCGAGGTGCGGCTCTACGGCTCGCTGTCGGCCACCGGCGTCGGCCACGGCACCGACCGCGCGGTGATCATGGGCCTGATGGGCGAATGGCCGGACCGCATCGACCCGACCCAGATCGCCCCGCGCATGGCCGCCCTGCTCGACAGCGGCGAGCTGCGCCTGGCCGGCGAGCGCGGCATCGCCTTCGACTGGGTGCGCGACATGCGCCTGCTCGACGAGAACCTGCCCTACCACCCCAACGCCATGCGCCTGGTGGCCTACGCGGGCGGCGCCGAACTCTACGCGGACACCTACTACTCCATCGGCGGCGGCTTCGTGGTCGACGCCGAGCAGGCCGCCTCCGGTTCCCTCGACCAGGACAGCACGCGCCTGCCCTACGACTTCGACAGCGCCGCCGAGCTGCTGCAGCTGTGCCGCCGGCACAACCTTCGGGTCTCCGAGCTGATGCTGGCCAACGAGCGCATGTGGCGCAGCGAAACCGACATCCGCGAAGGCCTGCTGCGCATCTGGCAGGCCATGCGCGACTGCGTGGACGCCGGCCTGCGCCAGGAAGGCATCCTCCCCGGCGGGCTCAACGTGCAGCGCCGCGCCGCGCGCCTGCACCGCAACCTGCTGGAGATCGGCAAGCCCAACGTGATCGGCTCGACCCTCAGCGCCATGGAGTGGGTCAACCTGTTCGCCCTGGCGGTGAACGAGGAAAACGCCGCCGGCGGGCGCATGGTCACCGCGCCCACCAACGGCGCGGCCGGCATCGTCCCGGCGGTGCTGCACTACTACATGCGCTTCAACCCCGACGCCAACGACCGCGACGTGGTGGACTTCTTCCTGGCCGCCGCCGCGGTGGGCATCCTGTGCAAGAAGAACGCCTCGATCTCCGGCGCCGAAGTGGGCTGCCAGGGCGAGGTCGGCTCGGCCTGCGCCATGGCCGCCGCCGGCCTGGCGGAGGTGCTCGGGGCCACCCCGGAACAGGTCGAGAACGCCGCCGAGATCGGCCTGGAGCACAACCTCGGGCTGACCTGCGACCCGGTCGGCGGGCTGGTCCAGGTGCCCTGCATCGAGCGCAACGCGATCGCCGCGGTGAAGGCCATCAACGCCGCGCAGATGGCCCTGCGCGGCGACGGCCAGCACTTCATCAGCCTCGACCAGGTGATCCGCACCATGCGCGACACCGGCGCCGACATGCACGACAAGTACAAGGAAACCTCGCGCGGGGGCCTGGCGGTCAGCAGCATCGAGTGCTGACCCGAAATCGCCCGGCGGAAGGCGCCGCTGCCACCTTTTGGCGCAGCGCCGTTCCGTCCGGGGGCCGCTCCGGCAAGCGTTACTTTCCGAACATGCCCGTCCGTCGCCAGGCCCCGGCGAGTGCTACCGAAATCCCCAGGGGCCACTAGCCATAGGCGTTAGCGACATTCCAGGTGTCGCATCCGGGGTTCCAAAAGCGCCGTAGGACGGTCGTTTCCTTTTTTTATTGAACGCACAATCAACATAGGCATGGCATTTGCCTTGCTCTTGCTCAAAGAGCGATCGCAGGTGACCGCGTGGTCACCCGAAGACCCAGAACAATCATAAGAAGGCTCTCCCGGGAGCCACCGTGTCCAGCGTGAGGAGATCGAGCATCATGAATGCTTTCAACCCCGGAGTTCCCCCGCAAAACCGAGCTCCGCAGTCCATCGGCTTCCTGCTGCTGGACAACTTCACCCTGATCTCCCTGGCCTCGGCGGTGGAACCGCTGCGCATGGCCAACCAGCTCTCCGGTCGCGAGCTGTACCGCTGGCACACCCTCAGTCTCGACGGCCGCCAGGTATGGGCCAGCGACGGCCTGCAGATCACCCCCGACGCCGGCGCCGACAGCGCCCCGGCGATGGACACGCTGATCGTGGTCGGCGGCGTCGCCATCCAGCGCAGCGTCACCCGCGAGCACGTCAGCTTCCTGCAGGCCCAGGCCCGCCTCGGCCGCCGCCTCGGAGCGGTGTGCACCGGCAGCTGGGCGCTGGCCCGCGCCGGCCTGCTCGACGGCTACGACTGCAGCGTGCACTGGGAATGCCTGGCGGCGATGCAGGAAGCCTTCCCGCGCGTGGCCATGAGCACCCGCCTGTTCTCCATCGACCGCAACCGCTACACCTCCTCCGGCGGCACCGCGCCGATGGACATGATGCTGCACCTGATCGGCCGCGAGCACGGCCGCGAGCTGTCGGCGGCGATCTCCGAGATGTTCATCTACGAGCGCATCCGCAACGAGCAGGACCACCAGCGCGTGCCGCTCAAGCACATGCTCGGCACCAATCAGCCGAAGCTGCAGGAAATCGTCGCGCTGATGGAAGCCAACCTCGAGGAGCCGATCGACCTCGACGAACTGGCGGTCTATGTCAACGTCTCGCGGCGCCAGCTCGAGCGGCTGTTCCAGAAGTACCTGCACTGCTCGCCGTCGCGCTACTACCTGAAGCTGCGCCTGATCCGCGCGCGCCAGCTGCTCAAGCAGACGTCCATGTCGATCATCGAAGTGGCCTCGGTGTGCGGCTTCGTTTCCACCCCGCACTTCTCCAAGTGCTACCGCGAATACTTCGGCATCCCGCCGCGCGACGAGCGCCAGGGCCAGCCGATCGGCCAGCCGGTGATGGTGATGCCGATCCCGCAGGACCTCGCGCTGATGCCGCACTCCTCGGCCATCTCGGCGTTGAGCCAGGCCCAGGGCGAGTCGACGTTCGCCAGCGTCAGGGTCTGACAGCACCCGCAGGAGCGCGCCATGCGCGCGATTCGCGAGCGTGGCCCGCTCCTACGGCGTTCCTGCGCGTGCCGCGGGCCTGATAACGCCGGGGGCTTTGGGGCATCGGTTGGCGCCATGACGTAGGGCGCATAACCGTTCGCGGTTATGCGCCGATGACTCTGGCGCGGAAGCTGACGGCGGATAACGCCCGAGGCGTTATTCGCCCTACGCCGCCGGACGCTTCGGGGGTAGCGGCTCACGCCTCGGCGGTATTGGGGTTGCTCACGCACTTGTCGCGGCCGCTGCGCTTGGCTTCCAGCAGCGCCGCGTCGGCGCGGCTGAGGGTTTGCGAGTAGCTTTCGCCCAGGCGGTATTCGGCGACGCCGAAGCTGGCGGTCACCGACAGCGCGTCGGTGCCCACGCGCACCGCCAACGAGCGGATGTCCTGGCGGACCCGGTCGATCACCTGGCTGGCGTCGGCCATCGAGGTTTCCGGCAGCAGCAGGAGGAACTCCTCGCCGCCCCAGCGCCCGCACAGGTCGTACTGACGCAGCGCGGCCTGCATGGTGCAGCCGATCTCCACCAGCACACGGTCGCCGACCTCGTGGCCCCAGGTGTCATTGACCTGCTTGAAGTGGTCGATGTCGAGGATCACCAACACGTACGCCTTGCCGTGGCGCTGGGCGCGCTCGCTCTCCTCGCGCAGCCGTTCCATCAGCAGGCGGCGGTTGCCGATGCCGGTCAGCGGGTCGTGGGTCGAGGCTTCCTTCAGCGCCACGTTGAGATCGCGCATCATGTCCTGGTAGCGGTCGGAGATGCGCGCGACCTTCTCCAGCTGGCGCAACTGCTTGTGGTAGCGCTCCGAGAGCGTGGAGTTCTGCGCCCGCGCCATCGACTGGAAGCCGTCGGATATCCGCGCGATGCGCTCCAGGCGGGCGAGCTGGTCCATGGACTGCTGGTGCTTGAGGAACAGCGCCTCGCGCAGCGGATGGTCGAGGTACTGCGGGTCGGCCAGCAGCTCTTCGATCAGCAGGTCCAGCTCGCGTTCGCTGTTCATGGCGTCACTCGTCGTACGGCTGGATGACGAAGGGGAAGGTGCAGTCCTCGCGGAACTCCTCGGCCAGCTCGGCGACGCGCTCGTTGCGTCGGTCGTAGTGCCAGCTCACCCGCGTCTCGCGGCCGTTCGCATGGGCCTCTTCGAGCAGGTCGAAGATGTCCATCATGGCCTTGATCGAACTGGTATTGAGGTATAGCAGACGCAGGTCGAGAACGAGCGGGCGCGACTCCTGGGCGAGGAAGCGCTCCACCCATTCGATCACCTGGCCGAAGAGTTCGTAGGAGTTCTCGGGATAGGAGTCGCCTTGCATGGCAAGGACGCCGGCCTGCCAGTCACAGTGGATCGACGGAGTGGACTGGGTGCCGCTGATGTGTAGGTCACTCATACCTTGGTATTCCTGAAACACGTGGTCAGATCACGGCGCGCAGGCTGAAGAAGGCGCGCCCATCGGGTTGTTCGGTAAGGGATGTCTGCAGCGGCGCGCTGGACTTGCGGGCGATGTCCAGCAGGCCGAGGCCGGCGCCGCTGCTGGCTTCCGAATCGCGCGGGCGACGCAGCTGCTCCTTGTAGGCGACCTTGAGCTGGGCCTTGTCGAGCCCGGCGATGCCTTCGATGCTGCGTACCAGCGAGCGTCCGTCCTCCAGCTCCACCAGGTTGCCGGCGGAGACCACGTAGTGGCCGTCGTCGTCGCGGGCGATGGCCACGGTGGCCGAGGCGTCCTGCTCGCCGTAGCCGCGCTGGGTGGCGTAGTGGCGGATGTTCTGGGTCATCTCGATGTACACGGCGAAGACGTCCATGGCCTCGCTGGGGTGCGCCTGCTCGGCCTGCATGTAGTTGCGCAGGGCATGGCCGATCTCCTCGATCAGGCTGCGCGAGATCGGGCCGTTGAAGCACAGCAGGATGCGTTGTCGGGTGTAGCTCTCACGCATGGCCAACAGGTCTAGTGTTTCCATGGCGTACTCCTACTCGAATCGGAAGGACAGAATGGTGATGTCGTCGCGCTGCGGCCGCTCGCCTTGATAGTCGGCCAGGGTAGCGGCAAATACGCGCGCCTGCTCGGCCAATGGCAAGCGTGAATGGCGCCTCAACAGTTCGGCGAAGCGGCTGTTGCCGAAACCGAAGCCGTGCTCGCCGCCCGCCTGGTCGAGGAAACCGTCGGTGCACAGGTAGAAGGTCCAGCCGGGCTCCAACGGCAGCTCGATATTCTCGTATTCGCCCTGGCGTTTGTCGCCGATGGCGCGGCGACCGCCCTTGAATTCGCGAACCTCGTCGCCGTTGCTGGCGAACAGCGAGATTTTCGCGCCGGCGAAATGCAGGCGCCGGCGACCGTGGTCCACCCGCACGAAGCCGGCGTCCATGTTGGTGGCCAGGGCCTGGGTCGCCTGTTCCTGGCCGATCATGCCGCGAATCACCTGGTCCGTCTCGCGCAGGATTGCCGCAGGGTCGTGGCCCTGCACGCTGTCGATGGCGTGGTCGATGGCGGCCAGCGCGAGCATGGTCATGAGCGCGCCGGGCACGCCGTGGCCGGCGCAGTCGACCACCCCGATCAGGCTGTCTTCGCCGCCCTCGCGATAGATGTAGAAGTCACCGCCAACCACGTCGCGCGGCTTCCACAGCACGAAGTGGTGCTGGCCGAGGGAGGACTGCAGCTGGCGATCGGGGAGGATGGCGCGCTGGATCAGGCTGGCGTAGTCGATGGAGTCGCCGATCTTCTTCTGCGCCGCGGCCATCTCGCGGTTGGCCTGTTCCAGCGCGTGGGTGCGCTGGAGCACCTTGTCCTCCAGGTCCTCGGTGTGCCGGCGGACCTGGTCGGCCATGCTGGCGAAGGCATCCGACAGCTCGCCGATCTCGTCACCGCGCGACTTCGGCAGCGGATTGTCGTACTGCCCGGCGGCGATCGCCTTGGCCGACTGGCGCAGGCCGCGCAGCGGCTTGAGCAGCAGCAGCTCGACGGTGTAGGCGAAGCCCAGCAGGAGCAGCGCCAGCAGGCCCAGCAGGGTGCCCACCAGCGGCCAGATCCAGCGGCTGTCGAGGACCTGCGCGGCGTGCAGGTCGACCGCGCTGAGCACGTGCCAGCGCAACTCGGGAATGTAGGCGGTGGCCAGCAACTGGCGCTTGCCGTCGAGGGTGCCCCAGAAGGTACGCACTTCGCCGGGGTTGGCCTGGGCGTCGTCGAGCACCTGGCGCAGGCCCTTGCGCTCTTCGTCATTGCCGAGCAGGTCGAAGATCTGGTGGCCGGCGTTGGCGCTGGTGCCGGCGCCGGAGCTCAGCGCGATCAGCGAGCGGTCCGGGTGCGCCTGGATGGCGCCGTCGGCGTCGACGATCATCGGCGTCACGCCAGCTTCGCGGCGCGAGATGAACTGGTCGAGGAAGGCGGTCAGGTCGAGCCCGCCGCCGGCCAGGCCGACCTTGCGGTTGCCGGCGATGACCTGGACGTTGAACCAGACCTTGGTGGCGCGCAGCTTGGCGTCGTAGTTGACGTTGATGTTGTACGGCTTGTCGCTGGCCATGGTCGCGAAGTACCAGGCGTCCTGCGGGTCTTCGCGACTCAGGGTGTAGCGCGGCGCGTTGGACAGCGGCGAGGTGGAGTCGTTGAAGTAGTAGTGCAGCGACGAGTCGACGATGACGAAGTAGGAATACTCGCCCTGGTCGCCGCGGTAGCCGTCGGCCTCGCGGAAGAAGCGCGTGCGGCGCTCCGAGTTGCTCTCCTCGAGCAACCAGTCCTGGGTCACCACCGATTCGGCCAGGCGTCGCGACAGCGACAGCTCGCGAATCACCGGGGCAAGGATCTTCTGCTGGTTGAGCAGGGTGAAATTCTTCGCGTAGGCCAGGCCGAAGTGCGTACGGATGTCCTCCATCGCCTTCCAGCCCAGCAACACTGCGGGAACCAACGCCAGAACGCAGGCCAACAACAGCGCTACTACCGATTTGCCGCGCAACCCCCAACGTGCCGCCATGGCTTTCCCCAGAAATCTCGTTCGCCGGACAAGTGTCGTTCCTTTGGCGAAAGCGCAATTGTGCAGGCGTGCCAGTTCACAGGCAACGCATATTAGTGGCTATATGCCATATTTTTGACGCCATTCGCACGGCGAAGTCTAGACGCGATTTCCCGCTCCGCTACGTCGAAGCTGCTGGAGCATGCAAGAAGCGATCTCGGCCAGCGGCAGTACGGTCTGCGCGGCGCCCAGTTCCACCGCCTCGCGGGGCATGCCGTAGACCACGCAGCTGTCCTGGTCCTGGGCCAGGGTGAAGCCGCCGGCCTGGCGGATGCCGAGCAGGCCGCGGGCGCCGTCCTTGCCCATGCCGGTGAGCAGCGCCGCCAGCAGGTTGCGCCCGGCGCAACGGGCCAGGGAGTCGAACATCACGTCCACCGCCGGGCGATGGCCGTTGACCGCCGGCTCGTGGCTCAGCCGCGCGACGTAGTTGGCGCCGCTGCGCTCGACCAGCAGGTGGTAGTCGCCGGGAGCGATGAGCACATGGCCGGGGAGGATGCGGTCGCCGTCGCGGGCCTCGGCGACGTTCAGCCGCGTCTGCCGGTTCAACCGCTCGGCGTAGGAGCGGGTGAAGCCCGGCGGCATATGCAGGGTGACCACGGTGCCGGGGCAGTCCGGCGGCAGGCCCATGAGCACTTCCTTGATCGCCTCGGTGCCGCCGGTGGAGGCGCCGATGGCGATCACCTTCTCGGTGCTCAGCAGCGGCCCCAGCGCGGCGCCCGCCGTGGCCGGCGCGCGGCGCTGGCCGACCCGCGCGCGGGCGGCGACCTTGAGCTTGGCGCGGATTTCCTCGGCGTACGCGTGCATGCCCTCGGCGATGCCCAGGCGCGGCTTGGCGACGAAGTCCACGGCGCCCAGTTCGAGGGCGCGCAGGGTCGCCTCCGAGCCTTTTTCGGTCAGCGAGGACACCATCAGCACCGGGGTCGGCCGGCCCTTCATCAGCTTGTCGAGGAAGGTCAGGCCGTCCATGCGCGGCATTTCCACGTCCAGGGTCAGCACGTCGGGGGCGTGCTGCTTGATCAGGTCGCGGGCGACGAAGGCGTCCGGCGCGCCACCGACCCACTGCAGCTCGGGGTCGGCCTGGATGATCTCCTTGAGCAGGCTGCGGATCAGCGCCGAGTCGTCGACCACCAGTACCTTCAGCGGCATGCCGCACCTCCTGTCAGAAGAGATCCACGCCGCCGTCGCGGGCGCGCCCGGAGAGCCGGCGGCGGTAGTCGCTCTCGCGCGCCAGCACGGTGTCGTTGTCCAGCACGTGCAGCTTGCGTAGCAGTACGCGGCCGCTGGCGGGGAAGAAGTAGAGCTTGCGCGGGTAGACGTCGAGCAGGTCGCTGGCCACCACCGGGATGCCCTCGGTGGCGAGGTAGCCGAGGACGAAATCGACGTTGCGCTGGCCGACGTCGGCGCTCAGCTGGCGCAGCACCGAGCCGCCGCCGAAGACCTTGGCCTGGAAGTGCCGGCGCTGGCCGCCCAGGCGCACCAGCTGGCTGATCAGCAGGTCCATGGCGTGCACGCCGTAGCGCGCCGAGCTGGACAGCAGGGCGTTGCCGCCGCCGTCGCCGGGCAGCATGAAGTGGTTCATCCCGCCCAGGCCGCCCTGGCTGTCGTACAGGCACACCGAGACACAGGAACCGAGCACGGTGACCAGCAGCAGCTCGTCGCGGGTGGCGAAGCATTCGCCGGGCAGCAGCTTGATCGCCTCGCAGCCGAAGCGCGGGTCCTGGTAGCGGTTGAGCTGCTGCGCCGCGGCCATATCAGGCGCCCACCGCCTGGTAGGTGCTGCGCCCCACCGGGCGCACCAGGTGGCCGGCGTGGACGAAGCTTTCCGAGTGCCCGGCGAAGAACAGCCCGCCGGGGCGCAGCAGGCGCACCATGCGTTCGAGCAGGCGGGTCTGGGTCGGCTTGTCGAAGTAGATCATCACGTTGCGGCAGAAGATCGCGTCCAGGTCGCCGGGCACGCCCCAGGCGCTGTCCAGCAGGTTGATCTGGCGGAACTCGATCAGCCGCCGCAGCTCCTCCACCACCCGCACCTTGCCGGCGTTGGCACCCTTGCCGCGCAGCAGGAAGCGCTGCTTCTGCGCCAGGCTCAGCGCGTCCACCCGGTCGAGCGGGTAGACGCCGCGCTCGGCGGTTTCCAGCACGCCGGTGTCGATGTCCGAGGCGAGGATGCGCACCGGCGCGTCGAAGCCCAGCGTCTCCACCAGGCTCATGGCCATGGAGTAGGGCTCCTCGCCGGTGCTCGAAGCCGCCGACCAGAAACGCAGCGGCCGGTGCCCGCGCGCCTGGCGCGCGGCCAGTTCGGCCAGGGCCTGGAAATGGTGGCGCTCGCGGAAGAAGGCGGTGAGGTTGGTGGTCAGCGCGTTGACGAACTGCTGCCACTCCTCGGCGTGCCCTTCCAGGTAGCCGAAGTACTCCGCGAAGCTGCGCAGCTGCAGGCTGCGCAGGCGCCGCGACAGACGGCTGTAGACCATCTGCTCCTTGCTCTCGGACAGGCTGATGCCGGTGCGCCCGTAGAGCAGCCGGCGCACCTGCTGGAAGTCGCGGCTGGTGTAGAGGAACTCGTGGCCGCCGGGAACCGGCAGGCTGATACCGCTCATGCTTGCTTACCTTTGCCAGGCCCGGACGGGGGAAAGGCACTGGGTCCCCGCATCCGCGGGGATGACACCGGGAACTCCGCGCCCGATCCCGTCACCCCCGCGAACGCGGGGGCCCAGCGACGTTCTCGCGCGCCTCAGAACTCCTCCCAGTCCTCGTCCTTCTTCGCCTTCGCCACCTTGGCCAGCCCGCGCGCGGCGCGCGATAGCGGTTGCGCGGCGGCGACCGGGATCGAACGCGGGGTCGGCAGCTGCACCACGCTGGCATGGCCGTCGAGCTTGAACACCGCCACCGACTGGTTGAGCATCCCGGCCTGCTCCTGCAGGGCCTCGGCCGAGGCCGCCGCCTCCTCCACCAGGGCGGCGTTCTGCTGGGTCATCTCGTCCATCTGCGACACCGCGCCGTTGACCTCCTCGATGCCGCTGCTCTGCTCGGCGCTGGCGGCGGCGATCTCGGCCATGATGTCGGTCACCCGCTTGATCGCCACCACGATGTCGCTCATGGTCTGGCCGGCCTGGGCCACCAGGGTGTTGCCGCTCTCGACCTTGTCCACCGAGTCGCTGATCAGCGTCTTGATCTCCTTGGCCGCCGCCGCCGAACGCTGCGCCAGGGTGCGCACCTCGCCGGCCACCACGGCGAAGCCGCGGCCCTGCTCGCCGGCCCGCGCGGCTTCCACCGCGGCGTTGAGGGCGAGGATGTTGGTCTGGAAGGCGATGCCGTCGATGACCCCGATGATGTCGGCGATCTTGCGCGCCGAGTCGTTGATCGCCGACATGGTGCCGACCACCTTCTGCACCACGTTGCCACCCTCGGTGGCCACTTCCGAGGCGTTCACCGCCAGCGAGTTGGCCTGCCGCGCGTTCTCCGCGTTGAGCTTCACGGTGCTGGTCAGCTCCTCCATGCTCGACGCGGTTTCCTCCAGGCTGGAAGCCTGCTGCTCGGTGCGGGTGGACAGCTCGGCGTTGCCGCTGGCGATCTCGCTGGCGGCGGTGCCGATGGTGTCGGCCGCCTCGCGGATCTGCCCGAGCATGCGCGAGAGGCTCTGCGCGGTGTCGTTGGCATAGTCCTTGAGCTCGCCGAAGGTGCCCTGGTAGTCGGCCTCGATGCGCTGGGTGAGGTCGCCCTGGGCCAGCGCCGCGAGCATCCGCGAGACGTCCTTGAGGCCCTTGTCGGCGGTGTCCACCAGCGTGTTCAGGCCGCTGGCCAGCTTGAGGAAGAAGCCTTCCTTGTTGTCCGCCTCGATGCGCTTGCTGAAGTCACCGGCGGCGGCGGCCTCGACCAGCTGCGAGACTTCCTGTTCGGCGCGGTACTCCTCGGTACGGTCGGTCCATTGCACCGCCGAGCCCAGGCGCTGGCCGGCGTCGTTGAACACCGGCACCACGTCCAGGGCGAAACGCCGCCCGCCGAGATTCAGCTCGGCTTTGTGCGGCGCCGTGAGGTGCGCCAGCATGGTGCGCTGGTGCGCCGGGTTCTTGTGGAACACGTCGATGTTGGCGCCCATCAGCTTGCCGGCGTTGAAGTTCGGCAGCTGCTTGCGGATGTCCGCCTCGGCGCGGCCGAGCATCTCGCTGACGGTGCGGTTCATGTAGATGATGTCGAGGTCGTTGTCGGCGATCATCACGTTGGCCGAGACGTTGTCCAGCGCGCTCTTGATCCGCGCGTTGTAGTCGGCGGCGCTGGCCGCGGCCTTGAGCGCGTCGCGTACGCCGTCGATGGCCTCGGTGATCTGCGCCTTCTTGCCCGGCAGGCGGTCCATGTCGACGCTGAAGTCGCCGCGCCCGTAGGCGGTGACCGTGGCCACCACGCGCATCTTCACGGCGATGTGCGCGGCCACCAGTTCGTTGATGCCCTGGGCGATGCGCGCCGGGCGGCCATCGAACCTGGCCACCGGGATCACCTCGTCGATCCAGCCGGCCTCGTGCTGGCGGGTCATCTCCGCCAGGCCGGCTTCCAGGGCCTGCACCTGCTCGACCTCGGCGCGCTGCTGGCGGAGCGCCTTCTGTACGTCGCGCAGGCCTTCGTAGAGGCGCTCGTAGCCGGGCGCCGGGGCGTCGCCGATGGCGGCGTCGAGGCGCCCCTCGGCCAGCGACTGGAGTACGGCGGTGATACGGTCGGCGCGCTGCTGCGCCACGGCGTGTGCGTTGAACAGTCCCATTCTCTCGTCCCCTGCGCTTCAGGCTGCGTCAGTTGTTGGCGTGGCCGCGGTTCAGGCCGCGGCTTCGTCGACCAGCGCCATTTCGCGGCTGGTCATGAGTTTCTCGATGTCCACCAGGATCAGCATGCGTTCGCCGGCCGTGGCCAGGCCCAGCAGGTACTCGCTGTCGAAGCTGGAGCCGAACTCCGGCGGCGGCTTGATCTCCTCGCCGCCCAGGGCGATGACGTCGGACACCGAGTCGACCACCGCGCCGACGATGCGCCGGCCGACGTTGAGGATGATGACCACGGTGAACTGGTCGTAGCCGACATCGGCCAGGTTGAACTTGATGCGCAGGTCGACGATCGGCACGATCGCCCCGCGCAGGTTGATCACGCCCTTGATGAAGGCCGGGGCGTTGGCGATCGCGGTGACCTGGTCGTAGCCGCGGATTTCCTGGACGCGGAGGATGTCGATGGCGTACTCCTCGCGGCCCAGGGTGAAGGTCAGGTACTCCTGGGCCAGGCCGCCGGCCGGGCTCGCTTCAGGACTGTTCATGCAGGCGTTCTCCGTGCGCCGCCAGGCGCGGCAGGGCATCGACATCGAGGATCAGGGCGACGCTGCCGTCGCCCATGATGGTGGCGCCGGCGATCCCGTCGATCCGGCGGAAGTTCTGTTCCAGGCTCTTGATCACCACCTGCTGCTGGCCGACCAGCTCGTCCACCTGCAGGGCGAAGCTGCGCCCCTCGGATTCGAGGATGACGACGATCGCGCGCTCGGGTGGCAGCGGCTCGCCGGCCACACCCAGCAGGGCGTGCAGGGAAAACAGCGGCAGGTACTCGCCGCGCACGCGGATCACCGCCGCCTCGTCGCCGGCCATGCCGCGCACGTCGTCGGCGCGGGCCTGCAGCGATTCGACGATGTAGGTCAGCGGGATCACGTAGTTGACCCGCGCCACCGAGACGATCAGGCCGTCGAGGATCGCCAGGGTCAGCGGCAGGCGGATGCTCATGCGGGTGCCGACGCCCTGCGCCGAGTCGATGTCGATACGCCCGCCCATGGCCTGGATGTTGCGCCGCACCACGTCCATGCCGACGCCGCGCCCGGACAGCTCGGTGACCGCCTCGGCGGTGGAGAAGCCGGGCAGGAAGACCAGCTGCCAGACCTCGGCGTCGCTCATCCCCTCGTGGGCCGCCAGGCCCTGTTCGCGGGCCTTGGCCAGGATGCGCTCGCGGGACAGGCCGCGACCGTCATCGGAGATTTCCACCACGATGCTGCCGCCCTGGTGGCTGGCGGCGAGCTTCACCGTGCCGCTGGCCGGCTTGCCGGCGGCCAGGCGCTCGGCGGGGAGCTCGATGCCGTGGTCGATGCTGTTGCGCACGATGTGCGTGAGCGGGTCGCTGAGCTTCTCGATGACGCTCTTGTCCAGCTCGGTGTGCTCGCCGTGCAGCAGCAACTCCACCTGTTTGCCCAGGCGCTGCGAGGTGTCGCGCACCAGGCGCGGGAAGCGGCTGAAGATGAAGCTGATCGGCAGCATGCGGATCGACATCACCGATTCCTGCAGGTCACGGGTGTTGTGTTCGAGCTGCGCCAGCGCCTGCTGCAGGCGCTCGTAGCGGCCGGGGTCGAGTTCCTCGCTGAGCTGGCCGAGCATGGCCTGGGTGATCACCAGCTCGCCCACCAGGTTGATCAGGCTGTCGATCTTCTCGACGCTGACCCGGATCGAGCTGGATTCGCTCTCGCCACGCGGCGCCGGCGCGGCCTTGGCCGGCTCGGGCGCGACGACCGGCGCCAGCGCCACGGCCCGGGGCGCGCCGGGGGCGTCGTCGAACAGGCCGAAGGGCTCGGCGGCCACGGCCTCGCCCGGCACACCCGGGGCGTCATCGAAGAAACCGAAATCGTCGTCGCCGGCGGCCTCGACCGGGACCGCCGACAGCGCCTCGTCGAACCGCCCGAAGCTGTCGTCCGCCGCCTCCACGGCCGGCTCCCGCAGCCAGGCGCGCAGGCGCTCGACGGTGTCCTGCACCGGCAGGCTCGGGTCCGGGCGCTGCTCGCGCTGCACGTCGAGCAGGCGCTGCAGCAGGTCGCGGGTTTCAAGGAACAGCGAGATCATCTCCGCCCGTGGCGCCATCTGCCCGCAGCGGATGCGGTCGAGCAGGGTCTCCAGCTCGTGGGTCACGGCGGTGATGTCGTCGAAGCCGAACATGCCGCTGGAACCCTTGATCGAGTGGGCGGCGCGGAAGATGCCGTTGAGCGCCTCGGCGTCCGGCTCGTCCAGGTCCAGGCCGATCAGCAGCAGCTCCAGGCTGGCCAGGTGCTCGTCGGTTTCCTCGAAGAACACCTGGAGGAACTGGCTCATGTCCGGGTTCATGGCGTGTCTCCCGCCCGGCCAGGCCACGGCTTCGCTACTGCGCAGGACTTGCTCATCTGCCTCTCCCGTGGGCCGCGCGCGGGCACGGCCATGCCCCGCCGGGCGAAGCCGGCGGGCTGTCGATGGGGTATCAGGGAAGAACCTTGCGGGTGACTTCCAGCAACTTCGGCGGGTCGAACGGCTTCACCAGCCAGCCGGTGGCGCCGGCGCTGCGGCCCTGCTGCTTCATGGCGTCGCTGGACTCGGTGGTGAGCATGAGGATCGGCACGCTGCGGTAGCCGCCCATGTCGCGCAGGCTGCGGATCAGCGACAGGCCGTCCATGTTCGGCATGTTCTGGTCGGTGAACACCAGCTGGTAGGCCTTGCGTTGCGCCTTGCCCAGGCCATCCTTGCCATCCACCGCCTCATCCACGTCGTAGCCGGCCGACTTCAGCGTGAAGCTGAGCATCTGGCGGATCGAGGCGGAGTCATCGACTATCAGAATCTGCTTGCCCATCGGGAGCCTCCTGTTGGCTGCCACGCGCTGCCGAATCGTTCGGCGCCCATCCTGGCACGGCGCGCACCCTGCGCACCGGCTACTGGCCTATCGCCAGTTAAGTAAAATCCCTGTCTCGCGGTTGTCCAATCGCTGACGTCAGCAATTCGTCGGCCCGCGCCTGCCGATCATCCGTATCACCCGAAAGGGTCAGAACAATTCCACGGAGCCGGCGCTGACGCTGGTCTGCGCCACCGGGTTGGCCAGCGGCCGGCCCAGCTCCTGGGTCTGCGCCTCGACCTGCCCGCGCCACTCCTGCGGCGCGCGTCCGGCCAGCGCGCCGAGCCCGGCGGCGAGGCCGCCCAGGCGCGCGCAGTGCTTGCCGATCTGCCCCAGCAGCTGGCTGCTGAGGTCCTGGAACTGCAACGCGGTCACCGCCGAATCGACGCCCTGGCCGACCTCGACGGAGATACGATCCAGCTCGTGGACGACCTTCAGCGTGTGGCTGTTCATCGACTCCAGGTCGTCGAGCATGTGCTGCACCTTCTGCCGCGAATCCAGGGCGAAGGAGGTGTCCTTCTCGGCCAGCTGGGCGATGGCGCCTTCGGCGTCCTTGATCTCCCGGTAGACCACGTCGACGTGCTGGCGGATGGCTTCGGAGAAGTGCGTCGAGCGGGTCGACAGCGCGCGCACCTCGTCGGCCACCACGGCGAAGCCGCGCCCGCTCTCGCCGGCCCGCGCGGCCTCGATCGCGGCGTTCAGGGCCAGCAGGTTGGTCTGCTTGGCGATGGCGTCCATGTCCTGGGTCGACTGCAGGATCTCGCTGATCTTGTCGGTCACCCGCTGCATGCGCTCGGCGAGCAGCTGCGAGGTGCGGCTGGTCTCCAGGGTCGCCTCGACGAACAGGCCGAGGGTGGTCTGGGTGGCGTGGATGAATTCCTGGAAGTTGATCGCGTCGTCCACCCGGCCGCGGCCGTCGTAGCGCTCGATCAGCGAATGGGACAGGCCGCGCTGGGTGTCGATGCGCTCGGCCAGGCCATGGAAACTGTCGGTGAGGCGGGTGATGGCCTGCTGGAGGATGCCGTCGACCTGCTCGGCGTGGCCGCCGATGGCGTCCAGATGGCGCTGGGTGGCGTCCTGCAGACCGCTCCAGCGCGGCTGGTCGTGGCCTTCCAGGCTGGCGGACTGCGCCGCGCCGGCCGCCGCCGGGGTCGCCAGCAACCAGGCCCCCAGGCCCAGGCAGGCGAGCCAACCGAGGCCCAGCGCCAACCACGGGGCAAGGCCCAGCCAAGCCAGCGCGGCGGCCACCAGCCAGGGCGTGGAAAGCAGCGCCAGGCTCAGCGGCAGGGGCCGCGCCGAAGCAGAAGGAACACCGGATTGAAACTGTTGTTCGCGCATGCCGCACTCCGCTGCTGACGCCGCCATCCGTACCTGGAAAGTCCATCGGCGGCCTGAAGGAAAGCTAAAACAGGAGCATGCGATGTCAATATGACATTAGACGCCAATGCGCAAAAGACAAATCGTTGAAATGTCAGGGCTTAGCCGCGCGGATGGCAGCCGGCGGCAGGCATTCGGCCCGACGGAAGGTCGCACGGAATGCCCTTTCGGCAGAGTCCTACAGCCCTCAGGCCGCGCCGAACGCGGCCCGCAGCTCGCCCAGGGTGGCGAAGTAATGCGTCGGATTCTCGGCCAGCAGCTCCTCGCGGCTGCCGAAACCATAACCCACCCCGGCGCTGCTCAGGCCGTTGCGCTGGGCGCCGATCAGGTCGTGCTTGCGGTCGCCGATCATCAGCGTCTGCGCCGGCTCCAGGCCTTCCAGGCGCAGCAGGTGCTCGATCAGCTCGACCTTGTTGGTGCGGGTGCCATCCAGCTCGCTGCCGTAGATCACCTTGAAGTGCCGGGCGAAGTCGAAGTGCCGGGCGATCTCGGCGGCGAACACCGTCGGCTTGCTGGTGGCGATGTACAGCGTGCGGCCCTGCCCGCCGAGCAGCGCGAGCAGCTCGCCGACACCGTCGAACACCCGGTTCTCGTACAGCCCGGTGTCCTTGAAGCGCACCCGGTAGTGGTTCACCGCCTCCCAGGCGCGCGCCTCGTCGAAGCCGTAGCTGCTCATGAAGCACTGCAGCAGCGGCGGGCCGATGAAGTGCTCGAGCTGGCGCAGGTCCGGCTCGTCGATGCCGAGCTGGGCCAGCGCGTACTGGATCGAACGGGTGATGCCCTCGCGCGGGTCGGTGAGGGTGCCGTCGAGGTCGAAGAGGATGTTCTGGTAATGCATGGTGATCTGGCTCTGGCTGCGCCCGGCGCGGGGCCGGCGAAAAACGATGGCTGATTCTACGCCGTGTAGCCCTCGGCGATGTGCTGGTCCTTGAGCTTCACGTAGTTGCCGGCGGTGTAGGCGAAGAACGCGCGCTCCTTGTCGGTCAGCGGCCGGGCCTTCTTCGCCGGGCTGCCGACGTAGAGGAAGCCGCTCTCCAGCACCTTGCCCGGTGGCACCAGGCTGCCGGCGCCGAGGATCACTTCGTCCTCGATCACCGCGCCGTCCATGACGATGCAGCCCATGCCCACCAGCACCCGGTTGCCCACCGTGCAGCCGTGCAGCAGCACCTTGTGGCCGACGGTCACTTCGTCGCCGATGGTCAGCGGGAAGCCATCCGGGTTGAACGGGCCGGCGTGGGTGATGTGCAGCACGCTGCCGTCCTGGATGCTGGTACGGCTGCCGATGCGGATGCGGTGCATGTCGCCGCGGATGGTCACCAGCGGCCACACCGAGCTGTCGGCGCCGAGTTCGATGTCGCCGATGAGCACGGCGCTGGGGTCGACGAAGACGCGTTCGCCGAGCGATGGCGTTTTGCCCTGATACGTACGTATGGCCACGATAGCTTCCTTCAGGCTGCGGATGACGCCGATTGTATTTAAGATGGCCGGGTGTTTCCTCAGCCAAGGTTGCCACCGTGAGCGCGAACCCCCTTCTGCAGAACTACGACCTGCCGCCCTTCTCCGCCATCCGCCCCGAGCACGTGAAGCCGGCCATCGAGCAGATCCTCGCCGACAACCGCGCGGCCATCGCGCGCATCCTCGAAAGCCAGGGCGCCAACCCGAGCTGGGACGGCCTGGTGCTGGCCATGGACGAACTGCACGCGCGCCTGGGCGCCGCCTGGAGCCCGGTGAGCCACCTCAACGCGGTGTGCAACAGCGCCGAGCTGCGCGAAGCCTACGAAGGCTGCCTGCCGATGCTCTCGGCCTACTGGACCGAGCTGGGCCAGAACCGCGAGCTGTTCAAGGCCTACGAAGCGCTGGCCGGCAGCCCCGTCGCGACGCACTTCGACCTGGCCCAGAAGACCATCCTCGAACACGCCCTGCGCGACTTCCGCCTGTCCGGCATCGACCTGCCGGCCGACCAGCAGCAGCGCTACGCCGAAATCCAGGCGCGCCTGTCCGAGCTGGGCAGCCGCTTCTCCAACCAGCTGCTCGACGCCACCCAGGCCTGGACCAAGCACGTCACCGACGAAGCCGCCCTGGCCGGCCTCACCGACTCGGCCAAGGCGCAGATGCAGCAGGCCGCCGAGGCCAAGGGCCTGGACGGCTGGCTGATCAGCCTGGAATTCCCCAGCTACTTCGCGGTGATGACCTACGCCCAGGACCGCGCCCTGCGCGAAGAGGTCTACGCCGCCTACTGCACCCGCGCCTCCGACCAGGGCCCGAACGCCGGGCAGAACGACAACGGCCCGGTGATGCAGGAAATCCTCGACCTGCGCCAGGAACTGGCGCGCCTGCTGGGCTACGCGAACTTCTCGGCGCTGTCGCTGGCGACCAAGATGGCCGAGTCGCCGCAGCAGGTGCTGCACTTCCTGCGCGACCTGGCGGTGCGCAGCAAGCCCTTCGCCCAGCGCGACCTGGACCAGCTCAAGGCCTACGCCGCCGAGCAGGGCTGCGCCGAGCTGCAGAGCTGGGATTCCGGCTACTACGGCGAGAAGCTGCGCGAAGCGCGCTACAGTGTGTCGCAGGAAGCCCTGCGCGCCTACTTCCCGGTGGACAAGGTGCTGTCCGGCCTGTTCGCCATCGTGCAGAAGCTCTATGGCATCCAGATTCGCGAGCTGCATGGCTTCGAGCGCTGGCACCCGGACGTGCGCCTGTTCGAGATCGAGGAGAACGGCCAGCACGTCGGGCGCTTCTACTTCGACCTCTACGCCCGCGCCAACAAACGCGGCGGCGCCTGGATGGATGGCGCCCGCGACCGTCGCCGCGACGCCGGCGGCCAGCTGATCGCCCCGGTCGCCTACCTGGTGTGCAACTTCACCCCCGCCGTCGGCGGCAAGCCGGCGCTGCTGACCCACGACGAAGTGACCACCCTGTTCCACGAGTTCGGCCACGGCCTGCACCACCTGCTGACCCGCGTCGAACACGCCGGCGCCTCGGGCATCAACGGCGTGGCCTGGGACGCGGTCGAGCTGCCCAGCCAGTTCATGGAGAACTGGTGCTGGGAGCCCGAGGGCCTGGCGCTGATCTCCGGCCACTACGAGAGCGGCGCGCCGCTGCCCCAGGACATCCTGGAGAAGATGCTGGCGGCGAAGAACTTCCAGTCCGGCCTGATGATGGTGCGCCAGCTGGAGTTCTCGCTGTTCGACTTCGAGCTGCACACCAGCCATGGCGACGGCCGCGGCGTGCTCGATGTGCTCAACGGCGTGCGCGACGAAGTGGCGGTGATGCGCCCACCGGCGTACAACCGCTTCGCCAACAGCTTCGCGCACATCTTCGCCGGCGGTTACGCGGCCGGTTACTACAGCTACAAGTGGGCGGAAGTGCTGTCGGCCGACGCCTTCTCGCGCTTCGAGGAAGAAGGCGTGTTCAACCCGCAGACCGGCGCCGCCTTCCGCGAGGCGATCCTGGCCAAGGGCGGCTCGCAGGAGCCGATGGCGCTGTTCGTCGCCTTCCGCGGCCGCGAGCCGTCGATCGACGCCCTGCTGCGCCACTCCGGCCTGGCCGAGGAGGCCGCGTGATGAGCGAGGTGAAGAAGCGTTTCATCGCCGGCGCGGTGTGCCCGGCCTGCAGCGAGCAGGACAAGATCGTGATGTGGGACGAGGACGGCGTGCCGCACCGCGAGTGCGTGGCCTGCGGCTACGCCGACACCCTCAACGCCCAGGGCCAGTCGGTGCCCAAGGAGCTGAGCACGCGGGTCAGCGTCAGCGCCCTGAAGAAGCCGGCCGACCCGAAGGTGCAGGGCGTGCAGTTCTTCCCCAACCCGAAGCTGAAGAAGAAGGACTGAGCCGCGCGGGACAGCGCCCAGCTTTCGCAGGAGCGCGCCATGCGCGCGAATCGCGGGCGTGGCCCGCTCCTACGGGTTCGGCGACGGTGTTTCGGGCGGGCTCCGCACCCTCTCCCGCAAGCGGGAGAGGGGGCCGTTCGGCGCCTTCATTCACCCACCGTGCGCCGGGCCGGATCGTAGGGCGCATAACGCCCCAGGCGTTATCCGCCGATCCCCGCGAACCTCCGGAACTGGCCCGTACACCACCGTCGCTCCGCATTCCCGAGGTCAGCCGGCAAACCCACGCCGCATCAGCCACTCCTCCAGCGCCGCTGCCGGTAGCGGCCGCGAGAACAGGTAGCCCTGGGCCACCGGGTAGCCCTGCTCACGCAGCAGCGCCAGCTGCGCTTCGTCCTCCACGCCCTCGGCGACCACCAGCAGCTCCAGGCTGCGGCCGATGTTCATCACCGCGTCGGTCAGCCCCGGCGCGGCGCCGCCACGCCCAAGGTCGGCGACGAAGCTGCGATCCAGCTTCAGCTCGCTGAACGGCAGGCGGTGCAGGTACCCGAGGCTGGAGTAGCCGGTGCCGAAGTCGTCCATCGACAGGCGCACGCCGAGGGCCTCGACGGCGGCGAGGATTTCCAGGGTGGCCGGGTGGTTGTCCAGCAGCATGCCCTCGGTCAGTTCCACCACTAGGTCGGCGCCGACCAGGCCGAAGCGCCCCAGTAGGCCCTGGATGTAGCCGGGCAGCTCGGGGTCGCGGAAGTCCGCCGGCGACAGGTTGACCGCCACCGCCGGCACGCGGATGCCGCGCCGGCGCCAGTCGGCCAGTTGCCGGCAGGCCTCGCGCAGCACCCACTGGCTGAGCTCGCCGATGATCCCGCACTCCTCCGCCAGCGGGATGAAACGCCCCGGCGCCACCGCACCCAGGGTCGGATGGCGCCAGCGCGTCAGCGCCTCCACGGCGTGCAGGCCACCGTCGTCCAGGCGCACCTGCGGCTGGTAGTGCAGGGCCAGGGCCTGGCGCCGCACCGCCTCGCGCAGGGCGCTCTCCAGGGCCAGGCGCTCCTGGGCGCGTTGGTTCATCTCGTCGCTGAAGAAGCGGTAGCTGCCGCGCCCGCCGTTCTTGGCCTGGTACATGGCCATGTCGGCGCGGTGCAGCAGGGTTTCCATGTCGCGGCCGTTGCTGGGGAACAGGCTGATGCCGAGGCTCGCCAGGGTGATCAGGCTGACCCCGGCCACCGTGTGCGCCGCCGCCAGCCGGGCGAGAATCCGCTCGGCCACCTGCGAGGCCTTCAGGCCACCGCAATACGGCAGCACCACCACGAACTCGTCGCCGGCCAGGCGCCCCACCAGGCCCTGTTCGCGCACCACGTCCTGCAGGCGCAGGGCGACCAGGCGCAGCAGCTCGTCGCCGGCCGGGTGGCCGAGGGAGTCGTTGATCTGCTTGAAGCGATCGAGGTCGATGAACAGCACCGCCAGTTCCGCGCCCTCGTCCTCGACGCGCTGGATCGCGTGCTCGGCTTCTGCCAGCAGCAGGCTGCGGTTGGGCAGGCCGGTGAGGGTGTCGTAGAAGGCCAGCTGGCGGATGTGTGCACGCGCCTCGTCACGCTCCAGGGCCAGCGCGCACAGGTGCAGGCTGACTTCCACCAGGCGCAGGTGCAGCTCGTCGGGGCCACGGCACTGCTCGTAATAGAAGGCAAAGGTGCCGATCACCCGGCCGTCGCTGTTCTTGATCGGGCTCGACCAGCAGGCCTTCAGGCCCAGCGGCAGCGCCAGCTGGCGGTAGTCGTCCCACAACGGGTCGCTGGCGATGTCGCTGACCATCACCGCCTGGCCACGATAGGCGGCGGTGCCGCAGCTGCCGGCGCGCGGGCCCATGGGCGCGCCCTCGATGGACTGGGCGAAGCTCTCCGGCAGGCTCGGCGCCGCCAGCGGGTGCATGCGTCCCTGGGGATCGACGCGCAGGATCGAGGCCTTCACCTCCGGGGCGATGCGCTCCACCTCGCGGCACACCAGGTCCATCACCTCCACCAGCGGGCGCTCGCGCACCAGGGCGTCGAGCACCTTGTTCTGCAGCACCTCGTGCAGCTTGGTGTGGGTGATGTCGGTGAGCACCATCACCGAGTTCACCGGCTGGCCGCGCGCGTCGAGGATCGGGTTGGCCACCACCGAGCACCACAGCGGCCGGCCGATCAGGTCGCGCACCAGCTCCTCGCTGCGGAACAGCCCGGAGCCGGCCTCGCGCCAGCGCCGCAGGTTGGCCTTGGGCACCTGCAGCAGTTCCGAGGGATAGCGGTCCAGGGACTGCTCGCGGTTCCAGCCGAACATGCGGCTGAAACCATGGTTGACGTAGCGGATGCGCCCATCGGCGCCGGTGACGATCACCGCGTTGTCGGTTTCGTTGGCGGCCAGCGACAGCACGTCCATCTGTTCGCGCTGCTGGCGTTGCAGGGTGCAGTCCTTGACGAAGGCGGCGATCAGCCGGCGGCCTTCCACTTCCACCCGCGAGATCGACATCGAACCCCACAGCCAGCCGCCGTCGCGGCAGCGCATGGGCACTTCGCCACGGCTGCCGACGATGCCCTCGGTGTCCAGCGGCGCGCCCAGGCGCGGGCGCACTTCCTCGGGCAGCAGACGGCCAACGTCCTGCCCCAGCACCTCGGCGCGGGCGTAGCCCCAGAGTCGCTCGGCGGCGGCGTTGAACAGCAGCACGCGGTTGTTTTCATCGAGCACCACCACGCCGTCGATCGCCTGTTCGAGGATCTGCGCAAAGACTTCCGGTAGCTGGTCGTAGGGCATCGCTGACTTCCATCGCGCAAGAACCTGCGGGTGCTCGTCCGTCATGGCACCACTCCTCTGCTACTCCATCAGGAAAGCGTAGTGGCAGAAATACTGGCACGAGTAATAGCCATTTGACATAGACGCGTCCGCCGCTATCTCCGAAACATTGCCAGTTCGCAATCGCGCCGGGGCGACTAGGCTATTAGGCAGTTCCGACAAGGAGTCCTCCGTGCCCGCCCGAACCTCGCCCCTCGTCCGATTCCGCACGCCCCATCGCAAGGAGCACGGCGCACGTGCTTGACCGCTACCAGTTGCTGAATTCGATGCGCGCCGCGCGCCTGCAGCGCATGCCGGTGAACCCGGTGCTGCGCGAGGTCGCCACACCCACCGGGCACCTGCTGTTCGGCCTGTTGCTGATCGGCGGGCTGATCTACACCTTCGGCAACCTGGCCTACGACATCCGCGCCCAGGGCGGCCAGCTGCACTTCGACGGCACCCTGCTGTTGCTGGCGCTGGCGCTGCTGATCGCCCTGGGCTTCGAGTTCATCAACGGCTTCCACGACACCGCCAACGCGGTGGCCACGGTGATCTACACCAACGCCCTGCCGCCGCAGGTGGCGGTCGGCTGGTCGGGGCTGTGGAACCTGCTCGGGGTGCTGTTCTCCAGCGGCGCGGTGGCCTTCGGCATCGTCACCCTGCTGCCCCTGGACCTGCTGCTGCGGGTCGACAGCAACGCCGGCCTGGCGATGATCTTCGCCCTGCTCGGCGCCTCCATCCTGTGGAACCTCGGCACCTGGTGGCTGGGCCTGCCGGTATCGTCGTCGCACACGCTGATCGGCTCCATCGTCGGCGTCAGCCTGGCGCACGGCGCGCTGAGCGGCGAGCTGGGGCTGGGCGGCAGCGCCTGGGAGCAGTTGCTGAAGGTCGGCTACGCCCTGCTGCTGTCGCCGCTGGTGGGCTTCCTCGGCGCCGCGCTGCTGTTGCTGGCCACCCGCGCACTGGTGCGCAACCCCACGCTGTTCAGCGCGCCCGAGGGGCGCAAGCCGCCGCCGCCGGGCATTCGCGCGCTGCTGATCCTGACCTGCACCGGGGTGTCCTTCGCCCACGGTTCCAACGACGGGCAGAAGGGCATCGGCCTGATCATGCTGATCCTCGCCGCGCTGGTGCCGCTGAGCTTCGCCATCGATCGCGGGCACACACCGGCGCAGGTGCACGAACTGCGCGAACTGGCGCACCGCGCGGAACTGCAGGTGCGCCGCATCGCGCCGGGCGACACTCCGACGGCGCCGCGCCAGGTGCTGCTCGACTACCAGAACGAACAACGCCTGACTCCCGAGGTGCTGCCGGCGCTGGCCGCGCAGTTGCACAACATCGTCTGGCGCCTGCGCGGCCACGACAACCTCGCCGGGCTGGCCGACGACCAGGTCCTGGCGCTGCACAACGAGCTGTACCTGAGCGTGGAGACCATCCGCCAGCTGGATCGCACCGAGCAAGTGTTCGACGTCGAGGCCTGGAGCACCCTGCAGGCGCTGCGCGACCACAGCCTGGACGCCGTGCAGTTCATCCCCACCTGGGTCAAGGTGGCGGTGGCCCTGGCCCTCGGCCTGGGCACCCTGGTGGGCTGGCGGCGCATCGTCACCACCGTTGGCGAAGGCATCGGCAAGCAGCCGCTGACCTACGCCCAGGGCGCCGCCGCGCAGCTCACGGCGATGCTCACCATAGGCGCGGCAGACCACTTCGGCCTGCCGGTGTCGACCACCCAGGTGCTGTCCTCCGGCGTCGCCGGGACCATGACCGCCAACGGCAGCGGCCTGCAATGGCAGACCATCCGCAATATGCTGCTGGCCTGGGTGCTGACCCTGCCGGCGGCGATCGCCCTGGCGGCGGGGCTGTACTGGTTGCTGCGGCTGGCGGTCTGAGGCGTGGCTTCGGGCTCGGCTGCGCAACGCGTCGGAACCATGGTCAATCGGCGGATAACCGCGAACGGTTATGCGCCCTACGCCCGATCGGGACCGTAGGGCGCATAACGCCTACGGCGTTATCCGCCATCCATCGCCGAGGGCTGCCATTCCGCCAGAAATACTGTATTTATATACAGCTATATTCCGGAGCCAGCCCATGTCAACCACCCTGCCGCCGCGCGGCCGCGGCACCGCCAGCAACCCGCACAACCGTTTCGCCCCGACCCGCAGCGAGGCCGAGGACGACGGCTGGTTCCAGGACGAGGCGCCTCCCTGCCGCGCCACCGAGGTGCGCGAGGAGCGGGCGAAGACGGTGATCACCCGCAACCAGTCGCCGGACGTCGGCTTCGACCGCTCGATCAACCCCTATCGCGGCTGCGAGCACGGCTGCATCTATTGCTTCGCGCGGCCCAGCCACGCCTACTGGGACCTGTCCCCGGGCATCGACTTCGAAACCCGGCTGATCGCCAAGACCAACCTCGCCGAGCGCCTGGAAGAGGAACTGAGCAAGCCCGGCTACGTGCCCCAGCCCATCGCCCTGGGCATCAACACCGACGCCTACCAGCCGCTGGAGCGCGAACGCCAGCTGACCCGCCAGGCCCTGGAAATCCTCCTGCGTTTCCGCCACCCGTTGCACATCATCACCAAGGGCTCGCTGATCCTCCGCGACCTCGACCTGCTGAGCGAGCTGGCCAGCCTCAACCTGGTCAGCGTGTCCTTCAGCCTCACCACCCTGGACAACGAGCTCAAGCGCATCATGGAGCCGCGCACCGCCAGCCCCGGTGCGCGCCTGCGCGCCATGCGCACCCTGCACGAGCACGGCGTGCCGGTCGGCGCGGTGCTGGCGCCAATGATCCCGATGATCAACGACCGCGAGTTGGAGGCGCTGCTCGAAGCGGCGAAGGACAACGGCGCGCGCTCGGCCGGCTACATCCTGCTGCGCCTGCCGCTGGAGATTTCCGAACTGTTCCAGGGCTGGCTGCAGGCGCACTTCCCCGAGCGCGCCGAGCACGTCATGAGCCTCATTCGCCAGAGCCGTGGCGGCAAGGACTACGACAGCCGCTTCGGCAGCCGCATGCGCGGCGAGGGGGTGTTCGCCGACCTGCTGGCGAAGCGCTTCCAGCTGGCGGCGCGGCGCCTGGGCCTGGACCGGCGCGACTACGCCGGCCTGGACTGCTCGCTGTTCCAGGTGCCACGGGCGCAGATGAGCCTGTTCTGAGCGGCGTTCGAACAGGGAAACCCCGGTCCGCAACAGTCGCCGGCCGTCCGATCGCACAGGGTTCGCAAGCGCCGAGCGGAAGAACATGAAAGACTTTTCCACATGTCTTGTGCCTTTTTGCCAGGGGCGGAACGTCGGCAAGCATGGGAAAATTCAATGTCACTCTTCGAGGCTCGAACATGAACGACAAAACGCACGGTGAAGAGCAGAACGCCCCGGAAACCGCCGACGAGGCCCTGCGCCGCATCGTCGATGGCTTCCAGCAGTTCCGCCAGGAAGTCTTCCCGCAGCAGGAGGCGCTGTTCAAGAAACTCGCCCATGAACAGAAACCGCGCGCCATGTTCATCACCTGCGCCGACTCGCGCATCGTCCCCGAGCTGATCACCCAGAGCTCGCCGGGCGACCTCTTCGTCACCCGCAACGTCGGCAACGTGGTGCCGCCCTACGGGCAGATGAACGGCGGCGTGTCCACCGCCATCGAATTCGCCGTCATGGCCCTGGGCGTGCACCACATCATCGTTTGCGGCCACTCCGACTGCGGCGCCATGAAGGCGGTGCTCGACCCGCAGACCCTGGAGCGCATGCCCACGGTGAAGGCCTGGCTGCGCCACGCCGAAGTGGCCAAGACGGTAGTCGAGCAGAACTGCGGCTGCGCCAACCACGAGACCCTGGGCATCCTCACCGAGGAAAACGTCGTGGCCCAGCTCGACCACCTGAAGACCCACCCCTCCGTAGCCGCGCGCCTGGCCAGCGGCCAGTTGTTCATCCACGGCTGGGTCTATGACATCGAAAGCAGCCAGATCAAGGCCTACGACGCCGAACAGGGCCGCTTCCGCCCGCTCGACGGCGAGGGCCCGATCCCCATGGCCACGCCGCGTCCGCGTTACCAGCAATAGGCCAGACGCCCTTCGTAGGAGCGAGCTTGCTCGCGAACAATCCGGCCCCCGGCGGCCAGGGCAGGTTCGCGAGCGAGCTCGCTCCTATACCGGTTACGCCAGGTGCGTGATTCAGTTCAGATGCAGCTCGACACCGAAGCGCCGCGACAGGCACGGCCACTGCTTCCAGGCGGTGACCGTCTGCGGGTCGCTCAGGCGCGCGCGGTAGGCCTGCGCCGCCGGGCTGGCGAAGACGCTGTCGTCGAGCATCAGGTCCACCGCGTGGTGCACCGCCTCGTCCAGCTGGTTGGCGAAGGGCTCGCCGATCAACTGGTGCGCCACCACGTTGGCCACCGTGGTATCCAGCGGGATCAGCGGCTGGCCGAAATGGGCGATGTAGCGGTCGTTCACCTCTTCCACCAGGCGGTGCGCCAGGTATGCCTCGTCGAGCAGCGCGTCCAGCCCGTCGTGGCCGGCCAGCAGGTCCGGCGGGGTCAGGAAGAACTGCTCGGCGACCTTCAGCACCGGCTTGATGCGTTCCTCGATGCCGGCGTTGCGCGCCACGCTGGCGGCCGCGTCGAGAAACTCCGGCACCTGTTCGATATAGGCATGGACGAAACGCGTGAGCACCTGGGTGGCGTCTTCGCCGCTCAGGTTGATGCTCGGGTGCAGGCTCGCCATCTGGCTGTGGATAAGCCGCGCCAGGTGCCCGTTGCGCGTCTCGAGCTGGTGGGCCTGCTGGATCAGTTCGCGCAGTGCTGCGGTATTCATGACAACTCCAAGACAACTCGGTTTGGAAAGTGAAGAAAGACCTTAGCCGGGCCAGGTCGTCAGCTAAGACGCGATCGTAATAATCATGCGACCTTTATGCACTTGAGGCATATCACGCTGCCATCATGGTACTCCAAAGCCGCGATTGGCGCGGCTTCGAGAGCATCTTTCGCAATTTGCAGCGGCTTTTTTACGCTGCATTGTTATGTCGCAACCCCTGGCTATACTCCGATTCGACACACCTGAACCTGATGAACCCGGCCTGCCTTGCACGTGCCGAGGCTCGGCGGTCAAAGTTTGCTGTCTTGGCGGTCGCTCCCTTGGCCGTCGGCGTTTGCCGGCGGGATAAGAACAAAGATAAGGGGAACCCGAATGCTGCGACATCCGCGTAGTTGGATGGGCTTGCTGTCGCTCCTCGTGTTCACTCCGGCGCACGCCGCCTGGACAGTGAACATGACGCAAGGGGCGACCGAGGTCAGTCGTAACGTGTTCGACCTGCACATGACCATTTTCTGGATCTGTGTGGTCATCGGCATCGTCGTCTTCGGTGCCATGTTCTGGTCGATGATCGTCCATCGCCGCTCCACCGGCCAGCAGCCGGCGCATTTCCACGAGAGCACCGTGGTGGAAATCCTCTGGACCGTGGTGCCCTTCCTGATCCTGGTGGTGATGGCGATTCCCGCCACCCGCACCCTGATCCACATGTACGACACCTCCGAGCCGGAACTGGACGTGCAGGTCACCGGCTACCAGTGGAAGTGGCAGTACAAGTACCTGGGCCAGGACGTGGAGTTCTTCAGCAACCTGGCCACCAGCCAGGAGCAGATCCACAACAAGGACCCCAAGGACGAGCACTACCTGCTGGAGGTGGACAACCCGCTGGTGCTGCCGGCCGGGGTCAAGGTGCGCTTCCTGGTGACCTCCAGCGACGTCATCCACTCCTGGTGGGTGCCGGCCTTCGCGGTCAAGCGCGACGCCATCCCCGGCTTCGTCAACGAGGCCTGGACCAAGGTCGACCAGCCCGGCATCTACCGTGGCCAGTGCGCCGAGCTGTGCGGCAAGGACCACGGCTTCATGCCCATCGTGGTCGACGTGAAATCCAAGCCGGACTTCGACAAGTGGCTGGCCGAGCGCAAGGAAGAGGCGGTCAAGCTCAAGGAGCTGACCAGCAAGGAGTGGACCAAGGAAGAGCTGGTCGCCCGTGGCGACAAGGTCTACCACACCATCTGCGCCGCCTGTCACCAGCCCGAGGGCCAGGGCATGCCGCCGATGTTCCCGGCGCTCAAGGGTTCGAAGATCGTCACCGGGCCCAAGGAGCATCACCTGGAGACCGTGTTCAACGGCGTCCAGGGCACGGCCATGGCGGCCTTCGGCAAGCAGCTCTCGGAAGTGGACATCGCCGCGGTGATCACCTTCGAGCGCAACAGCTGGGGCAACAACGACGGCGATATGGTCACCCCGCAAGACGTGGTGGCCTACAAGCAGAAGCAGAAATAAGGAGCCGGCGATGAGTGCAGTGATCGATCAACACGACCATTCCCACGCCGGCGAGCATCACCATGGCCCGGCCAAGGGGCTGATGCGCTGGGTACTGACCACCAACCACAAGGACATCGGCACCCTCTACCTGTGGTTCAGCTTCTGCGCCTTCCTCCTCGGCGGCTCCTTCGCCATGGTGATCCGCGCCGAACTGTTCCAGCCGGGGCTGCAGATCGTCGAGCCGGCCTTCTTCAACCAGATGACCACCATGCACGGCCTGGTGATGGTGTTCGGCGCGGTGATGCCGGCCTTCGTCGGCCTGGCCAACTGGATGGTGCCGCTGATGATCGGCGCGCCGGACATGGCCCTGCCGCGCATGAACAACTTCAGCTTCTGGCTGCTGCCGGCGGCCTTCGGCCTGCTGGTCAGCACCCTGTTCATGCCCGGCGGCGGCCCGAACTTCGGCTGGACCTTCTACGCCCCGCTGTCCACCACCTTCGCGCCGCACAGCGTGACCTTCTTCATCTTCGCCATCCACCTGATGGGCATGAGCTCGATCATGGGCGCGATCAACGTGGTCGCCACCATCCTCAACCTGCGCGCCCCCGGCATGACCCTGATGAAGATGCCGCTGTTCGTCTGGACCTGGCTGATCACCGCGTTCCTGCTGATCGCGGTGATGCCGGTGCTGGCCGGCTGCGTGACCATGATGCTGATGGATATCCACTTCGGCACCAGCTTCTTCAGCGCCGCCGGCGGCGGCGACCCGGTGCTGTTCCAGCACGTGTTCTGGTTCTTCGGCCACCCCGAGGTGTACATCATGATCCTGCCGGCCTTCGGCGCGGTCAGCTCGATCATCCCGGCGTTCAGCCGCAAGCCGCTGTTCGGCTACACCTCGATGGTCTACGCCACCGCCTCGATCGCCTTCCTGTCGTTCGTGGTCTGGGCGCACCACATGTTCGTGGTCGGCATCCCGCTGGTGGGCGAGCTGTTCTTCATGTACGCCACCATGCTGATCGCCGTGCCCACCGGGGTGAAGGTGTTCAACTGGGCCTCGACCATGTGGCAGGGCTCGCTGACCTTCGAGACGCCGATGCTGTTCGCCGTGGCCTTCGTCATCCTCTTCACCATCGGCGGCTTCTCCGGCCTGATGCTGGCCATCGCCCCGGCGGACTTCCAGTACCAGGACACCTACTTCGTGGTGGCGCACTTCCACTACGTGCTGGTGCCCGGCGCGATCTTCGGCATCTTCGCCTCGGTGTACTACTGGATACCCAAGTGGACCGGGCACATGTACGACGAGACCCTGGGCAAGCTGCACTTCTGGCTGAGCTTCATCGGCATGAACATGGCCTTCTTCCCCATGCACTTCCTGGGGCTGGCCGGCATGCCGCGGCGGATTCCGGACTACAACCTGCAGTTCGCCAACTTCAACATGGTCTCGTCGATCGGCGCCTTCCTGTTCGGCACCACCCAGCTGCTGTTCCTGTTCATCGTCATCAAGACCATCCGCAGCGGCAAGCCGGCCCCGGCCAAGCCGTGGGACGGCGCCGAGGGCCTGGAGTGGACCATCCCCTCGCCGGCGCCCTACCACACCTTCAGCACCCCGCCGGAAGTGAAATGAACCGCCCTTCGTAGGAGCAACGGTCTTGGATACGCGCCCCAATCCGTCACTCCCGCGAACGCGGGAGCCCAGAGACTCTGGATCCCCGCGTTCGCGGGGAGGACGGCCCGGGCAGGGTGCGCTCGACAGGAGCGCCCCCTCATTCGCGAGCAAGCGCGCTCCTACAGGAGAAATCCCATGAGCGACGGCAATATCGAGACGCGCAAGCTGGTCACCCGCCTGCTCCTGGTGGTGGTGGCCATGTTCGCCTTCGGCTTCGCCCTGGTGCCGATCTACAACGTCATGTGCAAGGCCCTGGGCATCAACGGCAAGACCGCCGGCAGCGCCTACCAGGGCGCGGCGCAGCAGGTGGACACGACGCGCAAGGTGAAGGTCGACTTCGTCGCCAACAACAACATCGACATGGTCTGGGAGTTCCACCCCGAGGGCGAAATGATCACCGTGCACCCCGGCGCGGTGAACCAGATGCTGTTCGTGGCGCAGAACCCCACCGACAAGCCGATGACCGCCCAGGCCATCCCGAGCATCGCGCCCTCCACCGCGGCGCGCTACTTCCACAAGACCGAGTGCTTCTGCTTCACCCAGCAGGTCCTGCAGCCCGGCGAGCGCATCGAGATGCCGGTGCGCTTCATCGTCGACCGCGACCTGCCGCAGGACGTCCACCGCATCACCCTCGCCTACACGCTGTTCGACATCACCGCACGCAAGCCACCGGTGGCCAGCAACGACCGCTGACCGGCCCAGGAGAACAAGAATGGCAAGCCACGATCCGTACTACGTCCCCGCCCAGAGCAAATGGCCGATCATCGCCACCATCGGCATGGTCACCACCCTGTTCGGCGTGGGCACCTGGATGAACGACTACAGCGCCGGCAACCAGGCCTCGCACGGGCCCTGGATCCTCTTCGTCGGCGGGCTGATCGTCGCCTACATGCTGTTCGGCTGGTTCGGCAACGTCATCAAGGAAAGCCGCGCCGGGCTCTACAGCCCGCAGATGGACCGCTCGTTCCGCTGGGGCATGAGCTGGTTCATCTTCTCCGAGGTGATGTTCTTCGCCGCCTTCTTCGGCGCCCTCTTCTATATCCGTCACTTCGCCGGGCCCTGGCTCGGCGGCGAAGGCCACAAGGGCATCGCCCACATGCTCTGGCCGAACTTCCAGTACACCTGGCCGCTGCTGAGCAACCCGGACAACAAGCTGTTCCCGCCGCCGAAGGAAGTCATCGAGCCGTGGAAGCTGCCGCTGATCAACACCATCCTGCTGGTCACCTCCAGCTTCACCGTGACCTTCGCCCACCACGCGCTGAAGAAGAACCATCGCGGCCCGCTCAAGCTGTGGCTGGCGATCACCGTGGCGCTGGGCGTGTGCTTCCTGTTCCTGCAGGCCCATGAATACCACGAGGCCTACAGCGAGCTGGGTCTGACCCTCGGCTCGGGCATCTACGGCACCACCTTCTTCATGCTCACCGGCTTCCACGGCGCCCACGTGACCATCGGCGCGATCATGCTGAGCATCATGCTGATCCGCATCCTGCGTGGGCACTTCGACGCCGAGCACCACTTCGGCTTCGAGGCGGCCAGCTGGTACTGGCACTTCGTCGACGTGGTGTGGATCGGGCTGTTCATCTTCGTCTACGTGCTTTGAGGAAGCACGCCTTCGTAGGAGCGAGCTTGCTCGCTCCTACGAAGAGCAAGAGCAGGAAGTCAGAAGGTTGCGGAAGTCACCAGTTGCCCGGAGTAGAAGCCCCAGGCGACCAGGGCGAGGGTCAGGGCGGCGAGGATCACGCGTACGGTCAGGGCGTTCACCACCCGAGAGCCGTGCCCCTCGTCCTTGACCAGGAAGAACAACCCGCTGAACAGGCTGGCCACTGTGGCCAGCAACAGAACGACGATCGCGGCCTTGAGCATGACGGGCTCCGATTGCTGAGGGGGTAACTTGCAGTATAGCCAGCACGCCATCGACTCCCGCCCGCGCCACGGCGTGGCGGCGGTCTTCCGGCCGGGCCTGGCGCCGACCCTGGTGGTCCTGGCGCTGCTCCCGCTGCTGGTCGCGCTGGGCTGCTGGCAGCTTTCCCGGGCCGCCGAGAAGCGCGTGCTACTGGCCGCCGCCGAAGCGCGCCGCGAGGCCGCGCCGATCCCCGCCGCGCAACTCGCCACGCTGGCCGACCCGGCCTACGTGCGGGTGCGCCTGCAGGGCCGCCTCGACGCCGAGCACAGCCTGTTCCTCGACAACCGCACCCGCGACGGCGCCGCCGGCGTCGAGGTGCTGCAACCCTTCCACGACAAGGCCAGCGGCCTGTGGCTGCTGGTCAACCGCGGCTGGCTCCCCTGGCCCAACCGCCGCGTGCCGCCGGCGTTCGACACCCCGTCCGGCGAGCTGCTGCTCGACGCCTGGGCCTACGTCGCCCCGGCCGGCGGCCTGCAACTGGCCGACGCCCAGCAGCACGGCTGGCCGCGCCTGGTCACCCGCGTCGACCCGGCCGCCACCTGGCAGGCCCTGGAGCGCGTCGGGTTGCCCCTGGAGCTGCGCCTGGAACCGGGCGACGCCGCCTTCGAAACCAACTGGCCGGTGGTCGCCATGGCCCCCGAACGGCATACCGGCTACGCCGTGCAATGGTTCGCCATGGCCGCCGCACTGCTCGCCCTCTACCTCTACCTCGGAATCCGTCGCGCACGGGAGAAGCCAGACCATGACCAGCCTGACCCTCGATGAAGACCAACTGCGCCGCCGCACGCGCGGGCGCATCCAGCTGCTGCTGATCCTCGCGGTGGTGTTCGGGCCCATGCTGCTGGCCGGCGGCATGTACAAGTTCCGCTTCTGGGTGCCGGAAAGCCGCATCTACCACGGCGAGCTCTACGCCAACGGCAAGACCGCGGCCGACCTCGGCGTGCAGGCCGACGCGCCCAGCGAGCGCTGGCAGCTGCTGGTCACCGCACCGCTCACTTGCGGCGCCGACTGCCAGCAGCTGGTGTACCTGGCGCGGCAGATCAACATCGGCCTGAACCGCGACGCCAACCGCGCCGAGCACGCCCTGGCCGCGGCCCAGCCGCTGCCGGCGGAATTCCAGGGGCAGCTGGAGCAGGACTACCCGCGGCTGAAACGCTATGGCCTGCAACCAGCCTTCGGCGACCAGGCGCCGGCGCTGTGGATCGTCGACCCGCACGGCAACCTGGTGCTGCGCTACGCCGCCGGCGCCAACGGCAAGCAGATCCTCGGCGACCTGCAACTGCTGCTGAAGCTCTCCCACATCGGCTGACACCGGACCACAACAACAAGAACGGGGGCTGTGCATGACGAACACACCACGCAAACCCGGCTTCTACGTCGCCGCCTTCGCCACCGCCCTGGCGCTGGTGGTGATCCTGCTCGGCGCCTACACCCGGCTGACCCACGCCGGCCTCGGTTGCCCGGACTGGCCGGGCTGCTACGGCTTCATCCACGTGCCCAGCAGCGAAGCGCAGCTGGCCCACGCCGAACAGCACTTCCCCGAAGCCCCGGTGGAAGCGCAGAAAGGCTGGAACGAAATGATCCACCGCTACTTCGCCGGCACCCTGGCCCTGCTCATCGCCGGCCTCGCGGTGCACGCGCTGCTGCGTCGCGGCCGCGACGGCCAGCCGCTGCGTCTGCCCCTGGCGCTGCTCGGCGTGGTGCTGGCGCAGGCCGCCTTCGGCATGTGGACGGTGACCCTCAAGCTGTGGCCGCAGGTAGTCACCGCGCACCTGCTCGGCGGCTTCACCACCCTCTCACTGCTGTTCCTCCTCAGCCTGCGCCTGTCCGGCGCCGTGCAACCCCTGCAGCACGCCGGCGCGCCGCGCCGCCTGGCGGCCTTCGCCCTGGTCCTGGTGGTGCTGCAGATCGCCCTCGGCGGCTGGACCAGCAGCAACTACGCGGCGGTGGCCTGCATCGACCTGCCCATGTGCCACGGCCAGTGGTGGCCGCAGATGGACTTCGCCAACGGCTTCCACCTGACCCAGCACATCGGCCCCAACTACCTCGGCGGCCAGCTCGACAGCGACGCCCGCACGGCCATCCACATGACCCACCGCATGGGCGCCTTCTGCGTGGTGGCGGTGCTGCTGGTGCTGGCCTGGCGCATGCAGCGGGTCGGCCTGATCTACCCCACCGCGCTGATGCTCGCGGCGCTGTCGCTGCAGGTCGGCCTGGGCATCAGCAACGTGCTGCTGCACCTGCCGCTGCCGGTGGCGGTGGCGCACAACGGCGGCGGCGCCTGCCTGCTGCTGAGCCTGGTGCTGGTCAACTATCGCCTGCGCGTGCCGCTGAGCGCCGCGCGCCTCGCGGCGACAGCCAGGGCCCGCGCACTGCCGGCGCTGGAGCGGCCGGTAGCCTACCCCTCGCAGGGCTGAAGCCCATTCAACGAACGGAGATTCGACCATGGCCAGCGTACTCAGCAGCACCCGCAGCCAACCCGGCTGGCGCGATTACCTGGAGCTGACCAAACCCAAGGTGGTGGTGCTGATGCTCATCACCTCGCTGATCGGCATGCTCCTCTCCACCCGCAGCGGCGTGCCCTGGACGGTGCTGCTGTTCGGCAACCTGGGCATCGGCCTGTGCGCCGGCGCGGCGGCGGCGGTGAACCACGTGGTGGACCGGCGCATCGACTCGATCATGGCGCGCACCCACCGCCGCCCGCTGGTGGAGGGGCGCCTGTCGCCCAGCGTGGCCCTGGGCTTCGCCCTGCTCCTGGCGCTGGCCGGAATGAGCCTGCTGCTGACCTTCACCAACCCCCTCACCGCCTGGCTGACCCTGGCCTCGCTGCTGGGCTACGCGGCGCTCTACACCGGCTTCCTCAAGCGCGCCACGCCGCAGAACATCGTGATCGGCGGCCTGGCCGGCGCCGCCCCGCCGATGCTCGGCTGGGTGGCGGTGACCGGGCACCTGTCGGCCGAGCCGCTGCTGCTGGTGCTGATCATCTTCGCCTGGACCCCGCCGCACTTCTGGGCCCTGTGCCTGCACCGCAAGGACGAATACGCCAAGGCCGAGATCCCGATGCTGCCGGTGACCCACGGCGAGCGCTACACCAAGCTGCACATCCTGCTCTACAGCCTGGTGCTGTTCGCCGTCAGCCTGATGCCCTTCACCATCCACATGAGCGGGCTGGTCTACCTGCTGGCCGCGCTGGCCCTGGGCGCGCGCTTCCTCGACTGGGCCTGGGCGCTGTACCGTGACAGCAGGCCCCATGCGGCCATCGGCACCTTCAAGTACTCTATCGCCTACCTGTTCCTGCTGTTCATCGCGCTGCTGGTGGACCACTACCTGCCCATCCACATCGCGCTGTAACGACAGGCGACCTGATCGCCGGCGCCGTCGAAGGCAC
>NZ_JARJLT010000325.1 GCF_029335315.1 Pseudomonas citronellolis | reverse complement strand
AAGGCGAAGCAGGAGCAGCCGAAGGCGCCCCAGAAGCCCTGGAAGTCGCTGATCGGCGCGTTCGACTGGCGCGCCTTCTCGTGGCCGTGGCCGTGCACCGTGCAGGCCCCGGCGCACTGGTGCACCGCCTGGGCCAGCGGCGCCTGCGGGCGCCAGTGCCCGGCGACCTTGGCCACCGGCGACCAGTCCGGCAGCACCGGCACGCTCGGCGGGCCGTAGCGCTCGAAGTCGCCGTCGGCGTAGACCACCCGGCCGTCGACCACGGTGAGCACCGATTCGATGGCCTTGATCGCCTCTTCCTCGACGCTGAAGTAGTCGGCCGAGAGCACCGCCAGGTCGGCCAGCTGCCCGGCCTTGATCATGCCCTTCTTGCCCTGTTCGTTGGAGAACCAGGCGCTGCCGTGGGTGTACAGCTCCAGCGCGGTGGCGCGGGACAGGCCCTCGGGGTACAGCGCCAGGCCGCCGACGGTCTTGCCGCTGGCCATCCAGTACAGCGAGGTCCAGGGGTTGTAGCTGGAGACCCGGGTGGCGTCGGTGCCGGCGCCCACCGGCACGCCCTCGGCGAGCATGCGCTGGATCGGCGGGGTGGCCTCGGCGGCGCGCTTGCCGTAGCGGTCGACGAAGTACTCGCCCTGGAAGGCCATGCGGTCCTGGATGGCGATGCCGCCGCCGAGGGCCTTCACCCGCTCGATGTTCTTCGGCGAGATGGTCTCGCAGTGGTCGAAGAACCAGTGCAGGCCGTTGAAGGGGATGTCCAGGTTGACCTTCTCGAACACGTCGAGCATGCGCGAGATGGATTCGTCATAGGTGGCGTGCAGGCGGAACGGCCAGCGCTGCTCGACCAGGTGGCGCACCACCGGCTCCAGGTCGGCCTCCATGTTCGACGGCAGGTCCGGGCGCGGTTCGAGGAAGTCCTCGAAGTCGGCGGCGGAGAACACCAGCATCTCGCCGGCGCCGTTGTGGCGCAGGAAGTCGCTGCCCTGGCCGTAGGTCACGCTGCTGGTCCAGTTCCTGAAATCGGCCAGCTCTTCCTTGGGTTTCTGGGTGAACAGGTTGTAGGCGATGCGCACGCTGAGCTGGTTGTCCTTCTCCAGCTGCTCGATCACCTGGTAGTCGTCCGGGTAGTTCTGGAAGCCGCCGCCGGCGTCGATGGCGCTGGTCACGCCCAGGCGGTTGAGTTCGCGCATGAACTGGCGGGTGGAGTTGACCTGGTACTCGAAGGGCAGCTTCGGCCCCTTGGCCAGGGTGGCGTAGAGGATCATCGCGTTGGGCCGGGCGATCAGCATGCCGGTGGGCTCGCCGTTGCCGTCGCGGACGATCTCGCCGCCGGGCGGGTTCGGCGTGTCCTTGGTGTAGCCCACCACGCGCAGGGCGGCGCGGTTGAGCAGCGCGCGGTCGTACAGGTGCAGGACGAACACCGGGGTGTCCGGGGCGGCCTGGTTCAGTTCCTCGATGGTCGGCAGGCGCTTCTCGGCGAACTGGAACTCGGTCCAGCCGCCGACCACCCGCACCCATTGCGGCGCGGGCGTGCGCAGGGCCTGTTCCTTGAGCATGCGCAGGCCGTCGGCGAGGGACGGCACACCTTCCCAGCGCAGCTCCAGGTTGTAGTTCAGGCCGCCACGGATCAGGTGCAGGTGCGAGTCGTTGAGGCCGGGGATCACGGTGCGACCCTTGAGGTCGATGACCTGGGTGGCGCCGGCGCGCAGGGCCATGGCCTCGGCGTCGGTGCCGACGGCGAGGAACTTGCCGTCCTTGATCGCCACGGCGGTGGCGCTGGGCTTTTCACGGTCGACGGTGTGGAAGCGGCCGTTGTGGAGAATCAGGTCTGCGTACATGGCGATGTCCTTTGCGGCGATGGGTTCGGCGCTCAGCGGGCGTTGAGCCAGCGGGCGCACCAGCGGGTGACGCGAGGCATGAACAGGTAGACCACCAGCACCACGATGGTGAGGGTGATGAGCAGGTTGCTGGGCAGATAGCCGCCGAGCCAGGGCAGGGCGCGGAACAGCGGCTTCCACAACTGAGGTACCAGCATAGCCAGCGGCAGGATGACGGCGAAGGTGACTATCACCTGCTTCCAGCGCGGCGGCTGGGCCTGGCCACCCTCGGCGGGGTTGAACCAGAACTCGTGGGCGTTGTGCAGCTCGCGGTTGTCGCCGTCCAGCAGCAGCGGTTCGGCGCGCTCGATCAGCTCGCGGCGCTGCGCCGAATCGAGCCAGTCCTGCAGCTGGCTGGCGCTGGCGAAGCGCAGCACCGAGGTGAAGTGGTCGCCCTGGCGCAGCACGTCCACGCCCTGGTGGCCGGGGAACTCGCTGGCGGCGTGGGTCAGCTCGCGCAGGATGGCCTCGTAGGCGGCCACGCCGTCGCGGCGGGCGCGGTGGCGGATGATCAGGGTGACGGATTCAC
>NZ_JARJLT010000324.1 GCF_029335315.1 Pseudomonas citronellolis | reverse complement strand
TGTTCCTCGCTGGCTCCGCGCATGGGGCTGAACTCCTCCAGATGGCGGGTGGCGATGCCGCACGGGCCGAGGATGCAGCGCACCATCTGGCGGTGCGCCGGCGCGCCCTGGCGCAGGCGGTAGCGCCAGTGGGTCTGGTCGTGGGTCACCAGCAGGTCGGCGCTGCGCCCGCCCAGCAACGGCTCCCATTCGCGGTCCTGCGGGGTGCGGTAGCGGAAGGCGAAGCCGGGCAGGAACACCCGGTCGAAGAAGCCCTGCAGCAGCGCCGGCAGGCCGCCCCACCAGATCGGGTAGACCAGCGCCAGGTGCTGCGCCCAGTGCAGCTGGCGCTGGGCTTCGAGCAGGTCCGGTTCGAGGTCCTGACTGCGCTCGTAGCCGCCGTGCAGCACCGGGTCGAAGCGCAGCTCGCCGAGCTTGAGGGTGCGCACCACGTGGTCGCGGCTGCGCGCGCCGTGCTGGTAGCTCTCGGCCAGGGCGTGGCAGAAGCCGTCGGCCTTGGGCGTGGCGAGGATCAGCAGGATGCGCTTGCCGTCGCCTTCGAGCGGCGTGGCCCCGGATTTCGCGCCCTCAACCATGCTGCCCGGCCTCCAGCATGTCCTGCGGCCGCACCCACTCGTCGAACTGCTGGTCGGTGAGGTAGCCCAGTTCCAGCGCCGCCTCGCGCAGCGAAGTACCTTCCTTGTAGGCCTTCTTGGCGATTTCCGCGGCCTTGTCGTAGCCGATGTGGGTGTTCAGCGCGGTGACCAGCATCAGCCCGCGCTCCAGGTGCTCGGCCATGCGCTCGGCGTCCGGCTGCATGCCCTTGATGCAGTGGCTGTTGAAGTTGTGGCAGCCGTCGGCGAGCAGGCGGATCGACTCCAGCAGGTTGTGGATGATCACCGGCTTGAACACGTTCAGCTGCAGGTGGCCCTGGCTGGCGGCGAAGGTCAGGGCGGCGTCGTTGCCCATGACCTGGCAGGCCAGCATCGACAGGGCCTCGCACTGGGTCGGGTTGACCTTGCCGGGCATGATCGAGCTGCCCGGCTCGTTGGCCGGCAGGCGCACCTCGGCCAGCCCTGCGCGCGGGCCGGAGCCGAGCAGGCGGAGGTCGTTGGCGATCTTCATCAGCGCCACCGCCAGGGTCTTCAGGGCGCCGGCGAGGGTCACCAGGGGCTCGTGGCCGGCGAGGGCGGCGAACTTGTTCGGCGCCGAGACGAAGGGCAGGCCGGTGAGGCTGGCCAGCTCGTCGGCGATGTCCTCGGCGAAGCCCGCCGGGGCGTTCAGCCCGGTGCCCACGGCGGTGCCGCCCTGGGCCAGTTCGTAGACCGCCGGCAGCGCCGCGCGCAGCGCGCGTTCGGCGTAGTCGAGCTGGGCGACGAAGGCCGACAGTTCCTGGCCGAAGGTGATCGGCGTGGCGTCCATCAGGTGGGTGCGCCCGGTCTTCACCAGGTCGGCGTAGCGCGCCGATTGCGCGGCGATGCCGCCGCTGAGCTCGGACACCGCCGGCAGCAGTTGCTCATGCACGGCGCGCGCGGCGGCCAGGTGCATGGCGGTGGGGAAGCTGTCGTTGGAGCTCTGCGCGCGGTTGACGTGGTCGTTGGGGTGCACCGGCGCCTTGCCGCCGCGGGCGTTGCCGGCCAGTTCGTTGGCGCGCCCGGCGATCACCTCGTTGACGTTCATGTTGCTCTGGGTGCCGCTGCCGGTCTGCCAGACCACCAGCGGGAACTGGTCGTCGTGCTGGCCGGCGAGGATTTCGTCGGCGGCCTGCTCGATCAGCTGGCCGATCTCCGCCGGCAGCTCGCCGAGGCGCACGTTGACCCGCGCCGCGGCCTTCTTCACCAGGGTCAGGCCGTAGACCACCGCCAGCGGCATGCGCTGCCCGCCGATGGCGAAGTTCTCCAGCGAGCGCTGCGTCTGCGCGCCCCAGTAGGCCTGCTCGTCGACCTCGATGGGTCCCAGGCTGTCGGTTTCGGTCCGTTTCATGATGGCGTCCTCCCGTAATGATCTGAGAACCTGTTTACGATCTCGCGAGCTAGCGCAGAACAAGGCGAAAACAGGCGAGGAAGCGCAGTTTAGATGGCTAAATGAGCATTACTCGCCTGTTTTCAACGCAGTTATGCCGACGCGCAGCAGGTCGTAAATAGGTTCTGAGGGAGTTTAGGCCCAGTCCGGGCGCGTGGGTTCCGCGTTGGGTCAATGGCGGCGATAGCGTACCGGCGCGCCTACCAGCGCGCGTGGGTGGCGCCGATCCAGCCGAGCGCGCGGCGGACCGGCACCTGCTCGCCGCTGGCGCTGCGCAGGAAGCCGTCGAAGTGGCCGAACCACTGGCTGGTCTGGGCGTAGAGCAGGCCGAAGCGCGGCGCCGCGTGGTGCAGCTTGAGCGGGGTGAAGGTCAGCTCGACGCGTTGGTCGGCGCTGTTCAGGCGCCAGGGCGCCAGCGGGTCGCCCTCGGTCTGGCCGATCTCCACCTCGCCATGCAGGCGCTGCAGTTCGCCGCCGAACCACAGGGCGTTCTCCTTGTGCTCGCTGAGGTCGGTCCAGCCCGAGCCGAAGTTGCCGGCGATGCCGCCGGGCGCGGCGAAGGCGGCGCGGGTCCAGAAGCTGCGGAACGGCCAGATGCCACGGCCGAAGTCCAGGGCGGCGAAGCTCTGCCCGGGCTGCGCGTGGTAGGTCTCGCCGCCCAGCTGCAGGCTGCCGCTGAAGGGCAGGCCCATCTGCCGGCTGGTGGCGTGGAAGTGGCGGCCGCCCATGGGCACCACCAGGTTCACCGAGTCCAGGTGCGCCGGGCGTTGCACGTCCAGCGCCAGGGACAGCGGCAGGCCGCCGAGGTCGCTGGCGTCGGCGAGGATGCGCAGGCGTCCGCCCTGGTCGTCGAAGCTCAGGTTCAGCCGCTCGTGGCGGAAGGCGTGGCTCTGGTTGGGCCGGTCGGGCAGTTCGCAGCAGCGCCCCAGCGGGCTGATCTGGGTGCGCGCGTAGGCCTTGCCGGTGTTCAGGTCGAGGAAGTAGAGGGCGCCGTAGCCGAGGTAGTCGAGGTCGGCGATGGTCAGCGAGAGCATCCAGCCGGGGGCGATCAGGCACCAGTGGTTCCAGCGCTTGCGCCGCCCGCGCGGGCCGGGCAGGGAGCAGTCCAGCTGCGGGCGCGGCGCCCAGCCGACGGCGGCGGGGTTCAGCCGGCCCTGGGCGTCGCACAATGTCGGCACGGCGGGCGGCAGATGAAGACGGGCCTGGGAGGTCATCGAACACATCCATGTGACAATGCGCCCCAGCATGCCGATTCGCCGGAGGCAGGACAAGAGAGCGCCGTCACTTTCCGCCTTTTCTGTCATTGGCCCGGCGGATTCGCCGTTACTCGTCTGGCGCTTGAGGGCTTCCAGAACTTAGGCGCAGAATGGCGGGTCCCAAGGGACACACCTTACAGACTCAAGGATCGCCCATGACCGCCCTCCGCAAGCTTTGCACCGCAGCCCTTCTCGTTGGTTTCAGCTCCATGGCCCTGGCCGATTCCGCCGCCGAGGCCGAGAAATTCCTCAAGCAGGTCCATGCCGACAAGCTCACGGTGCCGGTCTACGCCCAGGTCCAGCAGATGTTCGCCCAGCACTTCGCCCAGGCCAAGGCGCCGGACAGCAAGAAGGCCGTGCTCGACCGCTACCAGGCCAAGGCCAACGCCGAACTGGACCGCGCCGTGGGCTGGGAGAAGATCAAGCCGGACCTGGTCAAGCTCTACACCGACAACTTCAGCGAATCCGAGCTCAAGCAGCTGAACGACTTCTACGCCTCGCCGCTGGGCCAGAAAGTGCTGCAGAAGATGCCGCGCCTGACCGCGCAGTCCGCCCAGCTGACCCAGGGCAAGCTGCAGGCCGCCGTCGACCCGGTGAACAAGCTGCTGGCCGACATGGACAAGGAACTGGGCGTCAAGGCCCCGGCCGCACCGGCCAAGAAGCCCTGAGCGGAAGCCTGACGACATGAGCATGCAGGATCGTATCCAGACCGCCCTGGCCGGGCTCCAGCCGCAGCACCTCGAGGTGCTCGACGAGAGCCACATGCACAGCCGCGGCCTGGAGAC
>NZ_JARJLT010000323.1 GCF_029335315.1 Pseudomonas citronellolis | reverse complement strand
GGGCAATTTCTATGCGACGGGCGCGGTTTCCCGCGCCAGGTTGAGGAAGGCGCTGGTCAGGCGCGCCTGGCGACGATCCTTGAGGCAGAACAGGTATTCGTCGATCAGCGGCGCGCCCTGCAGTTCCAGCACGCGCAGCTCGGGGTTATCCGGCACTTCCTGGCGGGCGATGATGCTCACCCCGAGGTTGCGGATCACCGCCTCGCGGATCGACTCGCGACTGCCGATCTCCAGCATCGAGGCCGGCGTCACGCCCGACTCACGCAGCATCTTCTCGGTCAGCTCGCGAGTGGTCGAGCCCGGCTCGCGCATCAGCAGGCAGTGGCTGCGCAGCTCGCCCAGGGCCACCGCGCGCTGCGCCGCCAGCGGGTGGCTGCGGTGCACCGCGAGCACCAGCGGGTCGCGGCCGAGCACCAGGTGGGTCAATCGGGCGTCATCCACCGGCTGCGACGAGGCGGCGAGGTCCACCCGGCATTCGTAGAGCGCCTCCAGCACCTGCTGAGAGTTGCCGATCTCCACCGACACCTCGATCTGCGGGTAGCGCTCGCGGAAGGCCTTGATCAGGCCCAGCACGTAATACGGAGAGGTGGCGCCGATGCGCAGGCTGCCGTGCATCTGCCCACAGTTGCGCAGGAAGAACTCGATGTCGGCCTCCTGCTGCAGCAACGCCTGGGCCATCGGCAGCAGGCGCGCGCCCTCGTCGGTCAGGGTCAGGCGGCGGCCGCCACGGTAGAACAGCTCCACCGCGTACTGCCCTTCGAGGTTGCGGATCTGCGTGGTGACCGTCGGCTGGCTGAGGCCGAGCTTCTTCGCCGCCTGGGTGATGCTGCCCAGGCGGGCGACCATATAGAAGGCCTTGAGTTCGGCGCTCAACATTGCTCGGGCTGCTCCTGAAAATCCCGCATGACGCCAAGCCTCTGGCGCCAATCCTTTGAATTCAATCACTTACCACGCATCGCCGGCAGCGCTAAAAGGTCAACAAAGCTGACCTGAATCAGCGAGCCGGGGAATCCGGCTGGACAGCCCCGGCATCGGGGACTTTCATTGCCGTCAGATAATTCATACAGCGATACCAGAGGTGCGGCGACGGACCTGCCGCGAGGAGTTCGACATGAGCCACAAGGTGATGATGGTCTTCGGCACCCGCCCGGAAGCCATCAAGATGGCCCCGCTGGCGCGCGCGCTGCGCGCCCTGCCGGAGCTGCAACTGCACATCTGCTCCAGCGGCCAGCATCGGGAAATGCTACAGCAAGTCCTGAGCTCCTTCGAACTGAGCGTCGACGAAGACCTCGACGTGATGACCCAGAACCAGACCCTCAACGGCCTCGCCCAGCAACTGCTGGGCAAGCTCGACGCCGCCTACGAGCGCCTGCAGCCGGAGCTGGTGCTGGTCCACGGCGACACCACCACCAGCTTCATCGCCGCCCTAGCCGCCTTCCAGCGGAAGATTCCCATCGGCCATGTCGAGGCCGGCCTGCGCACCGGCAACCTGCAGCAGCCCTGGCCGGAAGAAGCCAACCGGCACCTCACCGGGGTGATCGCCGACCTGCACTTCCCGCCGACGAAAAAAGCCCGCGACAACCTGCTGCGCGAAGGCGTCTCCATCGACCAGATCGAAGTCACCGGCAACACCGTGATCGACGCCCTGCTGTGGATGCGCGACCACCTCCGCGCCAGCGCCTGGCAACCGGCGCCCGATTCGCCGCTGGCGGCGCTGGACCCCGGCAAGCGGCTGATCCTCATCACCGGGCACCGCCGCGAGAACTTCGGCCTGGGCTTCCAGCACATCTGCGAAGCCATCGCCGAACTGGCCCGGCGTTACCCGGACGTGCAGTTCGTCTACCCGGTACACCTCAACCCGCAGGTGCAGCAGGCGGTCTACGGGCTGCTTTCGGACAAGCCCAACGTGCACCTGATCGCGCCCCAGGACTACCAGCATTTCGTCTGGCTGATGGACCGCGCCTACCTGATCCTCACCGACTCCGGCGGCATCCAGGAAGAAGCGCCGGCGCTGGGCAAGCCACTGCTGGTGCTGCGCAAGGTCACCGAGCGGCCGTCGGTGCTCGAAGGCGGCACCGTGCTGCTGGTGGGCACCAACCCACGGCGTATCGTCGAGGAAACCAGCACCCTGCTCGACGACGCCGAGACCTACGCGCGCATGAGCCGCGTATTCACCCCCTTCGGCGACGGCCACGCCAGCGAACGCATCGGCGCGCGGCTGCTCGCCTGGTTCGCGCAACGCAATTCGAGTGAGGACCGATGAGCCTGCTGCTGGTCGATGTACTGACTTACGTCCTCTATGCCCTGAAGCTCCTGGCGATCCTCCTGGCCCTGCTGATGTTCCTGCTGGGCCTGGACGACCTGTTCATCGACCTCGTCTACTGGGGCCGCCGGCTGATCCGCCAGCTGCGCATCTACAGCCGCTTCGAGCGCGCCGACGAGGAACGCCTGTACGCCGCCAAGGAGAAACCCCTGGCGATCATGGTGCCGGCCTGGAACGAGGTCGGCGTGGTCGGCGAGATGGCGCGCCTGGCGGCCTCCACCCTGGACTACGAGAACTACCAGATATTCGTCGGCACCTACCCCAACGACCCGGACACGCAGAACGACGTCGACGCCGTCTGCCTGCACTTCCCCAACGTCCACAAGGTGGTCTGCGCGCGCCCCGGGCCGACCAGCAAGGCCGACTGCCTGAACAACATCATCGACGCCATCCTGCGCTTCGAGGCCGACGCCCGGGTGGAGTTCGCCGGCTTCATCCTGCATGACGCCGAGGACGTCATCTCGCCGCTGGAGCTGCGCCTGTTCAACTACCTGCTGCCGAGCAAGGACCTGATCCAGATCCCGGTCTACCCCTTCGCCCCGGAATGGAAGGGCTTCACCGCCGGGCACTATGTCGACGAGTTCGCCGAGAACCACGGCAAGGACGTCATCGTCCGCGAGGCGCTGACCGGCCAGGTGCCCAGCGCCGGCGTCGGCACCTGCTTCAGCCGCCGCGCCATCGCCGCGCTGCTGGAGGACGGCGACGGCATCGCCTTCGACGTGCAGAGCCTCACCGAGGACTACGACATCGGCTTCCGCCTCAAGCGCAAGGGCATGAAATGCATCTTCGCGCGCTTCTCGGTGGACGACCCGAAACTGGCCCTGGAGCGCCACTTCAGCTTCGGCATGAACCGCCGCTTCGCCCAGGTGATCTGCGTGCGCGAGCACTTCCCGCGCGACCTGCAGCACGCCATCCGGCAGAAGTCGCGGTGGATCACCGGCATCGTCTTCCAGGGCACGCGCAACCTCGGCTGGAGCAGCAAGGCGATGCTCAACTACTTCCTCTGGCGCGACCGCCGGGGAATGATCGCCTACCTGCTCAGCTTCCTGGTCAACCTGCTGTTCCTGGTGCTGCTCGGCATGTGGCTGATCACCCTGCTGGCGCCCAACGCCTGGCACTTCCCCTCGCTGCTGGCCGACAGCGCGCTGCTCAGCGGCCTGCTCTGGCTCAACGGCCTGATGCTGCTCAACCGCCTGTTCCAGCGCGGCTGGTTCGTCACCCGCTACTACGGCATCGGCGAGGGCCTGCTGTCGGCGCCACGGATGATGTGGAGCAACTTCGTCAACTTCTTCGCCAACCTGCGCGCCCTGCGCCAGGTGCTGGAGATGGGCGATTCGCGGCGCGTGGCCTGGGACAAGACCACCCACGAGTTCCCGGCGCTGGCCAGCCCCCAGCGCAGCGCCCTGGGCGGCCGCCTGGTGGCCGAGGGGCTGGTGACCCAGGAACAGATCGAGGCCGCCGCGACCAACCCGGTACGCCGCCGCCTCGGCCGCGAGCTGCTGCTGCGCGGGCTGATCGACAGCCAGCAACTGGTCCAGGCGCTGGCCGAGCAGCTCGACGAGCCCTGGGCCCCGCTCAACCCCTTCAAGCTCGACGCCCGGCTGCTGCGCGACTTCCCCCGCCGCCTGGCGCTGCGCTACGCCGTGCTGCCGGTGGAGGACGACGGCAAGAGCCTGGTGCTGGCCAGCGAGCGCCAGGTCAGCCAGGTGTCCCTCGGCGCCATCGGCCGCCAGCTCGGCCGCCCGGTGAGCTGGCGCCTGGCGCCCCAGGGCCGGGTCACCCTGGGCCTGCGCTACTGGTATGGCGGCGAGCGCCTGAGCGAAGAAACCCGCACCGTGCTGCACGTGCTGGAACAGCACCAGGACGACGAGCGACTGATGGAGAACATCTGCAAGCGCCAGGTGCTCTTCGGCGACATGCTCCAGGTGCGCGGCATCCTCCCCTCGGCGCTGCTCAACCAGGCGCTGATCGACTTCGACCCGGAACGCCAGTCCCTCGGCCAGCACCTGCTGCAGCGCGGCATGATCGACCAGCGGGTGCTCGACGACGCCCTGCGCCAGCAGGCCGAGGAGCAGCACGCCGCCTACCTGCTGGCCAAGGAGGTCGTGTGAATCTGCAACGCGGCGCCCTGTGCGGCGCCCTCCTGCTGGCCATGGCCGCGCCGCTGGCCGCACAACCGCTGAGCGACTTCCAGAAATTCCGCAGCTACCCCTACATGGACCGCGCCTACCGCGAGGCCGGCAAGGACAACTGGCCGGAAGTGGAACGGCTGATGCGCCACCTGCTCGGCTCGGTGCCGAACAACCAGGAAGCGCGCACCCTGCTGGTCGAGGCCCTGGCCAAGCAGCGCCGCTACGCCGACGCCGAGAGCGTGGCCAAGGCCGGCGGCGACGACGAACGCCAGGCGCTGATGGAACTGCGCCTGGCCTGGATCGAACAGGACCCGCCCGCTCCCGAGGTCATCGGCGCCTGGCTGGCGCACAGCCAGGGCAACGACCGCGTGCGCCTGTGGCAGGCCTATAGCCTCAGCCTGGGCAAGCGCCAGGGCCCGAAGCAGGCGCTGGACTGGCTGGACACGCTGTCGCCCAACGGCGACGGCAAGGTGCTGCGCGAAGCGCGGGCGAACTGGGCCGAGCAACTGCGCGACTGGACCACCACCATCGACCAACTGGCGCCCCTGGCCGCCAACGGCCAGCTCGGCGGCGAGGACTGGCAGCGCCTGGCCAACGCCTACGCCCAGCGCCTGGACGAGGCGCCCCTGGAAGCACTGCTGAAGTCCGCGCCCTCCCCTGAGGCCGCTCGCCGCGCGCGCCAAGCCATGGCCCAGCGCGCCATCGCCGTCGGCAACCAGCAACTGGCCCAGCGCTGGCTGCCGGACGCCGACCAGGCCAGCCCGGAACAGCGCGAGCAATTGCTGGAACTGGCGCGGCAGAGCAACGACGCGGCGCAGGTCCAACGCCTGAGCAACGACCTGCGGCGGCCCTGCCTGGAAACCGTCGACTGGCTCTCCGGCCACGACCGCCAGGCGGCCTTGCAACAGCTGCGGCAATGCCGCCCGGAAGACTCCCCGCAGGCCTGGCTGGTGCTGGCCCAGCGCCTGGGCGCGGTCGACCTGCTGGGCACGACGACACTGCCCGAGCCGTGGGACGCCAAGCGCCGGGAAATCCTCGTCGACACCCTCCGCACCGAGGGCCGCAACCGCGAGGCGCTGGCCTATCTCGCCCGCCAGCCGCAGACGCCGAACGTGCTGCGCCAGCGCGCCGAACTGCTGCAGGCCGCCGGCCGCCGTAGCGAAGCGGCGCGGCTGTGGGAAAACCACTACCGCCAGACCGGCAGCTTCGCCTCCCTCGACCAGGCCAGTTACCTGACGCTCGACAGCGGCGACGAAGAGCATGCCCGGCAACTCCTCGAACAGGCCTTCGACCGCTATGGCGCGCGCATGCCGGCGCCGCTGCTGAAGCGCCTGGCCGACCTGGAAAGCCGCCCCGGCGCGCGCCTGGACCTGGCGCGCGCCAAGCGCCTGCTCGCTGCCCTGTCCGCCGAGGAGCGCGGCCAGCTGATCGCGCGCCTGGCGGAAAGCGGCCACTGCGACCTGGTCCAGCGCCAGGTCGGCGCCAACCCCACGTCCACCGGCGAGCTGCGCGCCCTGGGCCGCTGCGCCATGCCCGGCCAGCCGGGCAGCGCGGTGGTCTACTACCAGACGGCGCTGGCCCGCGGCGACCAGGGCGCGCGCCTGCCGCTGGCCTACGCCCTCGATGCCGCCGGCGACCCCGCCGGCGCCCTGCGCATCTGGCGCAGCGTGCCGGACGCGCAGCTGGACGACGCCGCACGGCTGACCGCCGCCCGCGACGCCCTCGCCGTACAGGACCTCGCCAGCGCCGAACGTTACTGGCAGCAGGCGCGCCGGCGCGGCGCCGACGACTGGGCCCTGGGTGCCAGCATCGCCGGCGCGCGCAATGCCCCGCAGGAAGCCCTGGCCCGCCAGCGCCAGGCCCTGCAGCACCAGCCCGACGCCGGGCACTTCTACGCCGCCGCCGGCACCGCGCAACGCGCCGGCGACCGCGCGCAGAGCACCGCCTGGCTCGCCGAAGCGGTCCGCCGCGCCCCGGACAACCCGCGCTACCGCGCCGACTACGGCATGCGCCTGGCCAGCGCGGACACCCCGCAGGAGCGCCGCCAGGCCATCCCCTACCTGCAGCGCGCCACCCGCGACTACCCGGAGGACTACCGCCTGGGCGAAACCCTCGCCTGGCGCTACGACGAGGCCGAGGACAGCGCCGCCGCGCGCGCCGAGCTGCGCCGGGTGATCGACCTGGAGCAGCAGCCGGTGGCCGCCGACGACGACCAGGGCAGCATGGAGGCGCGGCGCTTCCGCCAGCGCCGCGCGCACCAGACGCTGTCCCAGCGCGACAACCTGACCCTGGCCAGCACCTGGTCGCCGGCCGGCATCACCACGGTGCCGATCTTCAATCCCGACACCGGCGCCAGCAAGGGCCAGAGCCGCCGCGCCAAGGCGCAGAACGTGCAGACCTTCATCTGGGACCACGCCCTGGGCGAGGAGCCGACGCGCAACGGCAGCACCCTGTCGGTCTACGGCCGCGCGCTGACCGGCAACGAGGGCCGCAAGCGCTACGCGCAGTTCATCGCCACCGGCCTCGGCCTGCGCTACAAGCCGTTCGGCGCGTACAACCTGAACCTCTACGGCGAGCTGTACAAACAGAACACCATCCCCGCCGACGATCCCGACGACGCCTACCCCGGCGAGCGCCTGCACCACATCGGCACCCCGGAGAAGTTCGAGCGCTACATGCGCCGCCGCGACAAGTACGGCCAGACCAGCACCGACTTCCTCCTGCGCGCCACCGCGTCCTTCCTCGACCAGGGCGAATACCGCAACGACTGGCGCGTCGACGAGGACGACTGGGACGAACGCTTCCTCTACCTCGACGCCGCCTGGTGGACCCACGCCGGCGACCACCAGTGGGTCTCGCGCTACCAGCAGGGGCACGCCTGGAAGCTGCCCACGCAGTCGCCGCAGACCCTGATGCCCTATGGCTTCGGCGAGTTCTCCGCACAGGACCCGGACAACGACTGGCGCCAGGACCTGCGCAGCGGCGTCGGCCTGCGCTGGCAGTACTGGTACGGCGAGGACCGCTACAACGCCTACCGCGCCCACGTCACCGTGCGCACCGAGTTCCAGTGGGGCCTGGCCGGCAACCTGTACGAGCAGGCCAACGGCTGGCTGGTCGGCCTGGAGGTGAACTTCTGATGCGCCACTGCCTTTATCTCATCGCCCTGCTCGCCGCCCTGGCACTGCCGGCGCAGGCCGAGGAACGGCTGTTCTACCAGCCGCTCAACGCCGACGCCGCGCTCGACCAGGCGCAATGGCGGCAGATCTGGCAAGCCAGCGCCGCTCAGGGCGTGCGCACCCTGATCGTGCAGTGGAGCGCCTACGGCAGCGACACCTTCGGTGGCCCCGGCGGCTGGCTCGAACGCAGCTTGCAACAAGCCCACGACGCCGGCCTGCGGTTGATCGTCGGCCTGTACATGGACCCGGCCTACTACCGGCGCCTGGAAGAACTCGACGGCCCCGGCCTGGAAACCTACTGGCAATACCAACTGGGCCGCTCGCTGACCCAGCAGCGCCTCCTCCGGCGCGACTGGAAACTACCGGTGGCCGGCTGGTACCTGCCGCTGGAGCTGGACGACCTGCACTTCCTCGACGAAGGTCGCCGGCAGACCCTGCGACGCCAGCTCAAGGACTTCGCCGGCCAGCTCGACGCGCCCCTGCAACTGAGCGCGTTCAGCGCCGGCAAGCTGGCGCCGGCGGTCTACGCCGCCTGGCTGCAGGACCTCACGGGGCTGGGCATCCAGGTCTGGTGGCAGGACGGCAGCGGCACCGCCGCGCTGTCGCCGCTGGCGCGCCAGGCCTACGCCGGCGCCCTGCCCTGCGCCGTCGGCATCGTCCAGGAAGCCTTCCGCCAGACCAGCGCCCCCGGCCAGCCGTTCCGCGCCGAACCGGCCGCCCTCCAGGCGGCGCCCGGCTGCCACGCGCTGGCGGTGTTCGAGCTACGCTATCGCCCATGGGCCGGCATTCTGCGCACGCCCGCCGCGCCGGCCCCCTGAACCCAGCCCAAGGACACTCGCCCCAGCGCCATGCTCAAAGCCGTCGAACGCCAGGCCCTGCAACACCCGATCACTCCGGCGTTGCAGCGCGAATTCCAGCAGAACGACTATGAACACCAGCACCAGTTCTGCCTGCTGGTGTATGCCATCAGCAGCGGCATCTGGTTCCTCTTCGACCTGATCGTGAGCTTCCAGGGCGGCCAGGGCTTCACCCCGCTGTCGGTGCTGTTCCTGCTGCTGCTCTACGGCCACCTCGCCGCGCTCCAGGTGGTGCGCCAGGCCAACCGGTTCCAGTGGCTCAACCTGAGCTTCGTGTTCATCTACGTGCTCGGCCTGCGCCTGATCATCGCCGGCCTGCCGGTGATCCTGCAGCCGGTCTGGCTGACCCTCACCGCCTCGGCGATGCTCTACTGCGCCTCGCTGATGCCGCTGCGCACCTGGTCGTTCGTCGGCGTGGTGGCGCTGGTCTGGGTGCTGCTGTCACCCATGACCAATCCGGCGCCGGTGGGGCCGTTCCGCCTGACCCTGCTGATCAGCTACTGGCTGTTCTTCACCGGCCTGACCTGCTACAGCTACCGGCACAACCTGCTGGCCAAGCAGACCAATTACGTCATGGCCACGCTGCTGCTGGAGCAGGCCTACGTCGATGCCCTGACCGAAATCCCCAACCGCCGCGCCTTCATGACCAGCGTCGAACGCCTGATGCAGGAACCCGGCGAGCAACGCCGGTACCTGGCGATGATCGACATCGACGACTTCAAGAAGGTCAACGACCGTTTCGGCCACGACATCGGCGACGAAGTGCTCAAGCACGTCGCCAAGCAAATCGCCCGGGTCATGGCCACGCACCAGTTCGCCCGCCTGGGCGGCGAGGAATTCGGCATTTTCCTGCAAGGGTTGTCGCGCCTGGAGGCCGAGCAATCCGTCGCGGAACTGTGCCGGCAGGTGCATGACAGCCCCTGCGAGCCGCCGGTGACGATAAGCATCGGGCTGGCCCTGATCGACCGCGACGGCACCCTCAGCCAGGCGCTGATCAAGGCCGACAAGGCGCTGTACGAGTCCAAGCACAACGGCAAGAACCGCTTCACGTACGCGGCCTGAGGAAAGAGAGAGGGGGCGAAACGGGAGGGATGGCGTCCCCAACTGGATTCGAACCAGTATCTAGCCCTTAGGAGGGGCTTATTCTATCCCTTGAACTATGGGGACACGCCTGGGCCCGCGGCTGGCGCCGGGACCGGGTCGGCATGTTAACCAGCGTCGGCGCATTTGTCATGCCGCCGCGCCGAATTCGCGACGTCACCGGAGGCCCGCATGGTCGAACCACTGCATAACGTCCACACGCTGATTCCCGACTCGCCGTTCGCCACCTTCGAGGTGCGCGTCGCCACCCGCGCCGACGCCCAGGCCCTGGCGCCGCTGCTGCAGCAACTCGACCCGGCGGAACCTGCGCCCGACGTCGCCCTGCTCGCCCTGCGCCTGGAAGCGCCGGACGCCAGTCGCGTGGTGCTGGTGGCCGAACGCGACGGCCGCCTGCTCGGTACCTGCACCCTCAACCTGATCGAACACCTGGCCCACGGCTTCGCCCGCTCGGCGATCCTCGAAGACATGCTGGTGGACAGCCGCGCGCGCGGCCAGGGCATCGGCCAGGCGCTGGTCGGCAGGGCCGCGCAACGGGCCCGTGAATGGGGTTGTTACAAATTGGCGTTATCCAGCCACCAGGACCGCGAGGCGGCACACCGCTTCTACGCCGCCCTGGGCTTCGCCGCCCACGGGGTCAGCCTGGCGTTGCCGCTGGACTGACGTCGTCGGCCGCGAGCAGGGCCAGCAGGCCGCGCACGCTGAGGTCGAGGCTGGCGGAGTTGTCGAGGACCTGCAGCGGCCCTTCCAGGCCATCGGCGAAGGCGGCGTTGCGCGCCAGGCGCGCCTCGATCTCCTCCGCCGTTTCCCGGCCGCGCGCCACCAGGCGCTGGCGCAGGACCTGCGGGGCGACCTGCAGGAGCACCGCCTGCAGGCCCGGGTAACGCCGCCGGGCCTCGGCCAGGTAGCCGCGCGAGCCGTTGACCAGCACCACCTCGCCCCGTTCCAGCCAGGCGTCGATCTGCTTCGGAATGCCGTAGCACAGCCCGTTGGCGCGCCAGCTCATGGCGAAGGCACCGTCGCGCTCCAGGGCCTCGAAGGCCTCCACGCTCACCGCCTCGGCGTCCTCGCCACGCGCCTCGGCGGAACGGGTGATCACCCGCCGGACGACGTGCCCGCCGCGTTCGGCCAGCGGCGCGGCGGCCGCCTGCAACAGACTGTCCTTGCCGGAACCCGAGGGGCCCATCAGATAGATCAACTTGCCGGTCATGTTCGTCTCTGCCCCGGGCCTCCCAGGGCACGGACGCTGCGTATGATACCCGCCCTTTGGCTGTACGAAAGTGGGAAAGATGCCGGAACCGTCTCTGCAGAAACGATCCAGCTATGACATCATCCGCGCCGGTGAACCTTTGCCCATGCTGCTTGTCGGATAGTGGCGCAATGGCAGCTGCGACACCGGGCATGGACTAATCTGAAGAAGGTGTCCCGAAGCGTCACACCCATCGAAAGTGAAGTTATGCAGATGCCCTCGCATTTCGGACGATTGGTGCTGGCAATTAGCCTCCATGCAACGCAGAATATGACGCAGAATTGACGTCAAGTAATTGGACGGGCCAGCCAGTTACTGCCCTTGCGCTGAACGGCCAACGGATTCCGCTGTCAAAGGGACTCGAACACAGACCCTATTTGGCACCGTCTCCCTGACTTACAGGTTTAATGTATGCGCCCATTGAAACAGGCAACCCCTTCCTACTCCAGCCGTACCGCTGACAAGTTCGTCGTCCGTCTGCCCGAGGGCATGCGCGAGCGTATCGCCGAGGTCGCCCGCAACCACCACCGCAGCATGAACTCGGAGATCATCGCCCGCCTGGAGCAGAGCCTGCTGCAAGAGGGTGCCCTGCAGGACAACCTCGGCATCCGCCTGGACAGCCCGGAACTGAGTCTGCACGAGCGCGAGCTGCTGCAACGCTTCCGCCAGCTGACCCACCGCCAGCAGAACGCGCTGATCGCACTGATCGCCCACGACGCGGAAATGGCCAGCAACGCCTGAGCCTCGCCTCGTACCGAAACAGCCGGCCCCGCGCCGGCTTTTTCATGCCTGGAAGAATCCCGGCCCCCAGAAACGCGAAAACCGCCCGCAGGCGGTTTCTCGTCGGCGCGCCGAACCTACATGAGGAACAGCGTGGCGAGGCCGAGGAAGATGAAGAAGCCGCCGCTGTCGGTCATGGCGGTGATCATCACGCTGGAGCCCATCGCCGGGTCGCGCCCCAGGCGCAGCAGGGTCATGGGGATCATCACCCCGGCCAGGGCCGCCAGCAGTAGGTTGAGGGTCATGGCCGCGGTCATCACCACGCCCAGCTCCCAGTTGCCGTACAGGTAGAAGGCCACGATACCGATCACCCCGCCCCAGACCAGGCCGTTGACCAGCGCCACGCCCAGCTCCTTGCGCAGCAGGCGGGTGGCGTTGCTGGTCTGGATCTGGTCCAGCGCCATGGCGCGGACGATCATGGTGATGGTCTGGTTGCCGGAGTTGCCGCCGATGCCGGCGACGATGGGCATCAGCGCGGCCAGCGCCACCAGCTTCTCGATCGAGCCTTCGAACAGGCCGATCACCCGCGAGGCGACGAAGGCGGTGATGAGGTTGGTGGCCAGCCAGGTCCAGCGGTTGCGCACCGATTTCCACACCGAGGCGAAGATGTCTTCCTCCTCGCGCAGACCGGCCATGTTCAGCACTTCGGTCTCGCTTTCCTCACGGATGAGGTCGACCATCTCGTCGATGGTCAGGCGGCCGATCAGCTTGCCGTTCTTGTCCACCACCGGGGCGGAAATCAGGTCGTAGCGTTCGAACGCCTGGGCGGCGTCGTAGCCGTCCTCGTCGGGCTGGAAGGTCACCGGGTCGGTGGCCATGACCTCGGCCACCTGCTTGTCCGGGTCGTTGACCAGCAGGCGCTTGATCGGCAGCACGCCCTTGAGCAGGCCGTCGTAGTCGACCACGAACAGCTTGTCGGTGTGTCCCGGCAGCTCTTTCAGACGACGCAGGTAGCGCAGCACCACTTCCAGGCTGACGTCGTCGCGGATGGTGACCATCTCGAAGTCCATCAGCGCGCCGACTTCGTCTTCCTCGTAGGACAACGCCGAGCGCACGCGCTCGCGCTGCTGCGCATCGAGGGTTTCCATCAGCTCGTGGACGACGTCGCGCGGCAGTTCCGGGGCGAGGTCGGCGAGTTCGTCGGCGTCCATTTCCTTGGCCGCGGCGAGGATCTCGTGATCGTCCATGTCGGCGATCAGCGTCTCGCGGACGGCGTCGGAAACTTCGAGGAGGATGTCGCCGTCGCGCTCGGCCTTGACCAGCTGCCAGACCGTCAGGCGGTCACCCAGCGGCAGGGACTCGAGGATGTGGGCGATGTCGGCGGGGTGCAGGTCGTCCAGCTTGCGCTGGAGCTCGGCGAGATTCTGCCGGTGTACCAGGTTCTCGACGAGGTCCTGGTGCTGGCCTTCCTGGCGATGCGCCAGGTCTTCGACCAGCTTGTGCTTGTTCAGCAGCTCGACCACCTGGTTCAGGCGATCCTGCAGGCTTTCCTGCGGCTTCTTGGCTTCTACTTCGGTCATAGCACGCTCCACCCCCAGCGGCGGAGCGCGCACGGAGGGTCAGTACATCAGGTCGTGTTCAGGCAATCGGGGTTCTGAGTAACTACTGGGTAAGTCCATGGTGGTGTGCCCACGCGCCCATTTCGGGCAGATAGGGGAAATGATAACACTCCGGCAGCGCTTCCGCGTTACAAAATCGCGGCCAGAACAATCGCTTGCGCCACAATTCTCAGGGCTGGTTCATTCAGGATCGAAGACGCGGGAAAAGCCTTTCGAGACACCCGGAATTTTCCAGCGCACGGGCACAGTAGCCTGCACGGACCCCGTCACGGAGGACCGGAAATGCGCTTGGCCACCCTACCCCTGCTGCTGACCCTGACGGCCTTCGACGGCCAGGCCGCCTCACTGTTTCGCTGCGAGGACGCCGACGGCCAGCTGAGCTTCCGCCAGCACGGCTGCCACGAGGGCGAACACGAGAGCCGCGTTCGCGCGCACAACCCGACACCCGGCAGCGGCAAACCGATACCGCTGGCCCGGCCACAGGCGGGCCAGCGACGCAGCGCGGTCGTGGTGGTCGGCGAACGCCAGGATGGCTGTGGCAACCTGCTCGGCGACACCGAGCGGCGCACCGCGATCATCCAGAAACGCATCCGCAAGGGCATGACCCGCGCCGACGTCGAGAGCGCCTTCGGCCGGCCCGACCGCATCAGCCAGCAGGACGCGCGCCTGCGCTACCACTACGACGCCCGCCCCGGCCAGGGCAAGCGCAGCGTGACCTTCGACGAGTTCGGCTGCGTGGACGCAAAGACCCCGCGCAAGCGCCGCTGAGCGCGCCCCGGCGCGTCCGGAAAAATCGCGGGCAAAGAAAAAGGGCCTGCATTTCTGCAGGCCCTTTCGGTAGATGGCGCACTCAGGAGGATTCGAACCTCCGACCGCTCGGTTCGTAGCCGAGTACTCTATCCAGCTGAGCTATGAGTGCGCTGGTTGGTGCAGTTTAGCCAGATCCACCATCTGGTGCAGCGCTTGGGCCTTGGCCTTCGCCGCTACTGACGTCCGCTTTCGCGTACCGTCGGTGTAATGGCGCACTCAGGAGGATTCGAACCTCCGACCGCTCGGTTCGTAGCCGAGTACTCTATCCAGCTGAGCTATGAGTGCGCTGACAGGGCGCAAATTCTAGTCTGAACTTTCCGACTCGTCAACCAGATTTTTCAATCTTTTCAGTAGCTTAGCTACCTGACTCGTCATTCACACCAGAGCGTGCAAATGGCGGAGAGGGGGGGATTCGAACCCCCGACACCCTTTTGAGGTGTACTCCCTTAGCAGGGGAGCGCCTTCGGCCACTCGGCCACCTCTCCGCAACACGGGGCGCATGATATCCATGTTTTCCCCGTTTGCAAAGGAATTTTTTTAGAAAAATTAATGGTTTGGTTCTTGGTCTTTCTCTTTCTGAATCCGCTGGTAGATCTCTTCGCGGTGGACAGCGACTTCCTTCGGCGCATTCACACCAATACGCACCTGATTTCCTTTGACGCCCAGCACAGTCACGGTGACGTCATCACCAACCATCAGGGTCTCTCCGACCCGGCGAGTCAGAATCAGCATTCCTTTCTCCTTTCGTGTTTCGGATAAGCAGTCTGCAAAAAAGAAATGGCGGCAGAGCCACGAAATATCAAGTGTGTGCTCCTTCACCCAAGTATTGACCAGTCCGCTGGGAATGAAAGTTCCTAGGCACCGATCAAAAACGACAAAAGGCGCGGGGTAAGCCGCGCCTTTTGCATATCCCGCCCTTACTCGCCCTGACGGGCCGGGGCGTCCAGCTCGAAAGCGGTGTGCAGGGCGCGCACCGCGAGCTCCAGGTATTTCTCTTCGATGACCACGGAAACCTTGATTTCCGAGGTGGAGATCATCTGGATGTTGATGGTCTCCTTGGCCAGCGCTTCGAACATGCGGCTGGCGACACCGGCGTGGGAACGCATGCCGACGCCGACGATGGAGACCTTGGCGATGTTGGTGTCGCCGGTGGCTTCGCGCGCGCCGATGTTGGCGGCGGTCTGCTTGAGGATCTCCAGCGCCGCCAGGTAGTCGTTGCGGTGCACGGTGAAGGTGAAGTCGGTGGTGTTATCGTGCGAGACGTTCTGCACGATCATGTCGACTTCGATGTTCGCGGCGCTGATCGGCCCGAGGATCTTGAAGGCCACGCCGGGGGTATCCGGTACGCCACGGATGGTCAGCTTGGCTTCGTCGCGGTTGAAGGCGATGCCGGAGATGATCGGCTGTTCCATGGATTCCTCTTCATCAAGGGTAATGAGGGTGCCCGGACCCTCCTGGAAGCTGTGCAGCACGCGCAGCGGGACATTGTATTTGCCGGCGAACTCCACCGAGCGGATCTGCAGCACCTTGGAGCCGAGGCTGGCCATTTCCAGCATTTCCTCGAAGGTGATCTTGTCCAGTCGGCGGGCGTGCGGCACTACGCGCGGATCGGTGGTGTAGACGCCATCGACGTCGGTGTAGATCTGGCACTCGTCGGCCTTCAGCGCCGCGGCCAGGGCCACGCCGGTGGTGTCGGAGCCGCCGCGGCCGAGGGTGGTGATGTTGCCGTGCTCGTCCACGCCCTGGAAGCCGGCGACCACGACCACGCGGCCGGCCTTGAGGTCGGCGCGGATGTTGGCGTCGTCGATGCTCAGGATACGCGCCTTGGTGTGCGCGCTGTCGGTCAGGATGCGTACCTGGTTGCCGGTGTAGGACACCGCCGGCACACCGCGCTTGATCAGGGCCATGCTGAGCAGGGCGATGGTCACCTGCTCGCCGGTGGAGACCATGACGTCCAGTTCGCGCGGAACCGGCTGGTCCATGATCTGCTTGGCCAGGCCGATCAGGCGATTGGTCTCGCCGCTCATGGCGGAAACCACCACCACGATATCGTCACCCGCCTCGCGGAATTTCTTCACCTTCTCGGCCACCTGTTCGATTCGCTCGACGGTGCCGACGGAGGTCCCTCCAAACTTCTGTACGATCAAAGCCATTTCAAAAGCCGCCTGATTCCTGAAGGGCGCCCATTAGACAGACATCACTGTCTGTTGCCAAGGCCCGCCGGACGCGCTGCGGGCCCCGTCTCTGCTGTGTTTACCGGCCCTGTTCGACGAAGCTCGCGGCCAGCGCCAGCGCCTCGTCCAGCTTGCCGGCGTCGGTGCCGCCGCCCTGGGCCATGTCCGGGCGACCGCCGCCCTTGCCGCCCACGGCCGCCGCCGCCTGTTTCATCAGGTCGCCGGCCTTGAGCTTGGCCGACAGGTCCTGGGTGACCCCGGCGACCAGCACGACCTTCTCTTCGAACACGCCGCCGAGCAGGATCACGCCGCTGCCGAGCTTGTTCTTCAACTGGTCGACCAGCGCCAGCAGCGCCTTGCCGTCCAGGCCGTCGAGACGCGCGGCGAGGACTTTCACCCCGGCCACGTCCACGGCGGAGCCGGCCAGGTCGTCACCGGCGGCGCTGGCGGCCTTGGCCTTGAGCTGCTCCAGTTCCTTTTCCAGCTGGCGGTTGCGTTCGAGCAGGCCGGACAGCTTGTCCAGCAGGTTGTCGCGGCTGCCCTTGACCAGGCCGGCGGCTTCCTTGAGCTGCTCTTCGGCGCCGTTCAGGTAGGCCAGCGCGGCCGCGCCGGTCACCGCTTCGATACGGCGCACGCCGGAGGCCACGCCGCCTTCGCTGGTGATCTTGAACAGGCCGATGTCGCCGGTGCGGGACACGTGGGTGCCGCCGCACAGCTCGACGGAGAAATCGCCGCCCATGCTCAGCACGCGCACCTGGTCGCCGTACTTCTCGCCGAACAGCGCCATGGCGCCCTTGGCCTTGGCGGTCTCGATGTCGGTCTCTTCGGTCTCGACCTCGCTGTTGGCGCGGATTTCGCGGTTGACGATGTCTTCCAGCTGCTTCAGCTGCTCGGGCTTGATCGCCTCGAAGTGGCTGAAGTCGAAGCGCAGGCGCTGGCTGTCGACCAGCGAGCCCTTCTGCTGGACGTGGTCGCCCAGCACCTGGCGCAGCGCGGCGTGCAGCAGGTGGGTGGCCGAGTGGTTCAGCGCGGTGGCCTGGCGCACCGAGGCGTCGACCTCGGCCTTGACCGCGGCGCCGACGCTCAGGCTGCCCTGGGCGACGATGCCGTGGTGCAGGTGGGCGCCGCCGGCCTTGGTGGTGTCGCGCACGTCGTAGCGCACGCCGGCGCCGGACAGGGTGCCGCAGTCGCCGACCTGGCCGCCGGATTCGGCGTAGAACGGAGTCTGGTCGAGGACGACCACGCCCTCCTCGCCTTCATTGAGTTTCTCGACGGCCTTGCCGTCCTTGAACAGCGCGATGATCTGGCCGGCGCCGGACACGCCCTGGTAGCCCAGGAAGCGGGTGTCGCCGTCGACTTTCACCAGGCTGTTGTAGTCCATGCCGAAGGCGCTGGCGGAGCGGGCGCGCTCGCGCTGGGCCTCCATCTCGCGCTCGAAGCCTTCCTCGTCGAGGGTCAGGCTGCGCTCGCGGGCGATGTCGTTGGTCAGGTCGACCGGGAAGCCGTAGGTGTCGTACAGCTTGAACACCACGTTGCCGGGGATGACGCTGCCCTTGAGCTCGGAGAGGTCCTGCTCGAGGATCTTCAGGCCCTGCTCCAGGGTCTTGGCGAACTGCTCTTCCTCGGTCTTGAGCACGCGCTCGATGTGCGCCTGCTGTCGCTTCAGCTCGGGGAAGGCTTCGCCCATCTCGCCGGCCAGCGCCGCTACGATCTTGTGGAAGAAGCTGCCCTTGGCGCCCAGCTTGTTGCCGTGGCGGCAGGCGCGACGGATGATGCGGCGCAGCACGTAGCCGCGGCCTTCGTTCGACGGCAGCACGCCGTCGGCGATCAGGAAGCTGCAGGAACGGATGTGGTCGGCCACCACTTTCAGCGACGGCGCGTCGTCGTTGGCGCAGCCGATGGCTTCGGCGGACGCCTTGAGCAGGCTCTGGAACAGGTCGATCTCGTAGTTCGAGTGGACGTGCTGCAGGACCGCGCTGATGCGCTCCAGGCCCATGCCGGTGTCCACGCTCGGCGCCGGCAGCGGGTGCATGACGCCGTCCGCGGTGCGGTTGAACTGCATGAACACGTTGTTCCAGATCTCGATGTAGCGGTCGCCGTCTTCGTCCGGCGAGCCGGGCGGGCCGCCCCAGATGTCGGCGCCGTGGTCGAAGAAGATCTCGGTGCAGGGGCCGCAGGGGCCGGTGTCGCCCATCGCCCAGAAGTTGTCGGAGGCGTAGGGCGCACCCTTGTTGTCGCCGATGCGGACCATGCGCTCGGCGGGTACGCCGACTTCCTGGGTCCAGATGTCGTAGGCCTCGTCATCGCTGGCGTAGACGGTGACCCAGAGCTTCTCCTTGGGCAGGTTCAGCCACTTGTCGGAGGTCAGGAATTCCCAGGCGTAGGTGATGGCGTCGCGCTTGAAATAGTCGCCGAAGCTGAAGTTGCCCAGCATTTCGAAGAAGGTGTGGTGGCGCGCGGTGTAGCCGACGTTTTCCAGGTCGTTGTGCTTGCCGCCGGCGCGGACGCATTTCTGGCTGGTGGTGGCGCGGGTGTAGGCGCGTTTCTCCAGGCCCAGGAAGCAGTCCTTGAACTGGTTCATCCCGGCGTTGGTGAACAGCAGGGTCGGGTCGTTCGCCGGAATCAGCGAACTCGACGCTACGCGGGTGTGCCCCTTCTCTTCGAAGAAGCGGAGGAAGGCTTCACGGATTTCAGCGCTTTTCATAGGTTCTTCCACGGAAAAATGCGGCCACGAATCGCCGGCAAAGGGCCGCATTATATCGGCCCTTGATCAAGGTTGTAGTGTCTTTGCGCGATAGTTAACGCCTATCGCACGGCAATTTGCCTTCAGTTACGACGAAAGGCGGCAAAAGCCTCGAGAATCGAGGGGATATCCGCCGTCTTGACGTCCAGGTGGGTGACCAGGCGCAGGCGCGCGGCGGCGCTGACGCGGATGCCGCGTTCGGCGAGGAAGTCGCGCAGGGCTTCGGCGTGCTCGCCGGCGGCGACGTAGACCATGTTGGTCTGCACCGGCTCCACGGCATAGCCCAGCTCCGCCAGGCCGCGGCCCAGGGCCTCGGCGTTGGCGTGGTCCTCGGCCAGCCGCTCGACCTGGTGGTCCAGGGCGTACAGCCCGGCCGCCGCGAGGCCGCCGGCCTGGCGCATGCCGCCGCCGACCATCTTGCGCAGGCGACGGGCCGTGCCGATCAGCTCGGCGCTGCCGCACAGCACCGAGCCCACCGGCGCGCCCAGGCCCTTGGACAGGCACACCGAGACGGAATCGAAGTGGCGGGTGATCTCGCCGGCGTCCACGCCCAGCTTCACCGCCGCGTTGTACAGGCGCGCGCCGTCCAGGTGCAGGCCCAGGCCTCGGCGGCGGGTCAGTTCGCGGGCGGCGGCCAGGTAGGCCTGCGGCAGCACCTTGCCCTGCATGGTGTTTTCCAGCGCCAGCAGGCGGGTGCGGGCGAAGTGGAAGTCGTCCTGCTTGATGGCCGCCTCGACCTTGCCCAGGTCCAGCGAGCCATCGGCCTCGCCGTCGATCGGTTGCGGCTGGATCGAGCCCAGCACGGCGGCGCCGCCCCCCTCGTATTTGTAGGTGTGCGCCTGCTGGCCGACGATGTACTCGTCGCCACGGCCGCAGTGGGCCATCAGCCCGAGCAGGTTGCTCATGGTGCCGGTGGGCACGAAGAGCCCGGCGGCGAAGCCCAGGCGCTCGGCCAGGCTGGCCTCCAGGCGGTTGACGGTGGGGTCTTCGCCGTACACATCGTCGCCCAGCTCGGCCCGCGCCATGGCCTCGCGCATGCCGGCGCTGGGCTGGGTGACGGTGTCGCTGCGAAGGTCGATGACGGGCATGGCGGGGCTCCTGGAAAGCGGGAAAGAGCCCGATGCTATGCGCTTCCAGGGGGAGCGACAAGGTGAGCTCCGGCAGGAGCGCGCCATGCGCGCGATTTGCGAGCGTGGCCCACTCCTGCAGGGGCAGGAGCGGGCGCCGGGATCAGAGCTCGGTGGGCACCACCAGAATGCCGGCGCGCAGGCCGTTCCTCACCCGGGGATTGGGGAAGATGATGCGCGCGCCCTTCTCTTCCACGATCCAGCGGGTGCCGCCGATGTCCTCGGCGAGCAGGTAGCCGTGCTTGAGCTCGGTGAAGTTGTCCACCGCGTCATCCAGGTGCAGGCGGAAGTGGTCGCTGTGCTTGATCACCTCGCGGGACACCGCGAACAGCTGCAGGCCGTCCAGCCCGGCGTCCGGGTTCGCCGCCTCGGCACCGCCGATCAGGGTTTCCAGCAACGCCTCCAGGCGATCCAGGTTGACCGCCTGGTTCTGCCCGAACGGCCGCGCCTTGCCCAGTTCCAGGGTGAAGGCCTCGGCGCCCAGGCGGCTATAGGTGTAGGAGCTGAAGGTGATGCCGGTCTTGTTCTGCAGCAGCACCGCGTCGATACCGGCGCTGCGCAGGCGCGCCAGTTCCGCGCGGGAGTGCTCGCGGCCCTCGCTCCAGGGGTAGAGCGCGAACTGTTCGATCTTCGAGCCTCGGATCGCCGTGTGCAGGTCGTAGTGCAGGCGCTGGCGACCGTCGCGGGCGAAGAAGGCCGCGGCCAGGCGCTCCAGCTCCGAGGCGCGCAGCGCTTCGCTGCCGCTGCCGTCTTCGTGGCGGCCACAGAACAGGCGGTTGATGTCCTGCTCCAGGTAGCGCTCGCCACGGCGCATGGCTTCCGGGTTGCCGAACAGGAACAGCAGGCGCGAGGCCGGCTTGAGCTGGCCACGGGCGATGCGCTGGATGAGACGGTCGAGCAATTCGATGGGCGCCGTCTCGTTGCCGTGGATGCCGGCGGAGAGCAGCAGGTCGAGGCCATTGTCCTGGCCGCTGGCCGGGGTGACTTCGAGGGCGCCGGTGGCCAGCCAGTGCAGGCGCGTGCCGTCGGCGGTGAGCTGGATCTTTTCGGTCGGTTCGCGGCCGACGAGGGTCAGGTCGAGCAGCTTGCCCAGTGCTAGCATGCGCGGGTCTCCCTGGCGGCCGCCGCCCCTGACGGGCGACGGCCCCTGGTTTCAGTGATGGTCACATCCACAGTCTGGACCATGATCGTGAACTTCGGCGGCTTCCAGCTCCAGGCTCAGGCTGAGCTGGTTCACCGCCTGCGGACGAACCACCAGCAGCGGCACCTCGGTGTCTTCCTCGAAGGACTCGGCGTAGATCAGCAGGCCGCCCTTGCCGTCGGCCTCCAGCCACAGCTCGCGGCCCTCCAGGCGGATGGCGAGGCGGGCGCTGTGGGTCTCGCGGCGAGCGCCGGTGGCGTCTTCGAGGATCAGCGGCAGGCTATCGGTGGTCATGGCGTTCAACTCATCTGGAAGGGGTAGACGGAGCCCAGTTTAAGGATCTGGCTCAGTTCATCCAATGCCGTCCGGCATTCCAGCAGCAATTGCGGGTCGGCCAGGTCGGCCTCGGACAGGCGGTCGCGGTAGTGCTTGTCGACCCAGGCCACCAGGGTGTCGTACAGCGCCGGGGTCATCACCACGCCAGGGTTCACCGCGGCCAGCTCGGCCTCGTTGAGCGCCACGCGCAGGCGCAGGCAGGCCGGCCCGCCGCCGTTCTGCATGCTCTGCTTGAGATCGAAGACCTTCACCTCGCGGATCGGCCCGCCCTCGGCGGTCAGGCGCGACAGGTAGTTCCAGACGCGCTCGTTCTGCCGGCATTCCTCGGGAACGATCAGCAGCATGGAACCGTCGGCGCGGCTGAGCAGCTGGCTGTTGAACAGGTAGGAGCGGACCGCGTCCTCCACGCTCACCTGGTCGCCCGGCACCCGCACCGGCTGGAAGCGGCCGCCACGGCGCGCGAGCTTGGCGTCCAGCTCGGCCAGCACCTGGTCGGTGTCGAGGAAGGCGTCCTGGTGGTAGAACAGCACCTCGCCGTTGCCCACCGAGATCACGTCGTTGTGGAACACGCCCTGGTCGATCACCGCCGGGTTCTGCTGGGCGTAGACCACGCCCTCCTCGCCCAGCCCGTGCAGGCGGGCCACCGCCTGGCAGGCTTCCAGGGTCTGCCGCGCAGGGTAGCGCTGCGGCGCCGGGAAGCGGTTGTCGAAGGCGCTGCGGCCGAACACGAAGAACTCCACGCCGGCGGCGTCGTAGGCCTTGCAGAAGCGCGTGTGGTTGGCCGCGCCCTCGTCGCCGAACTGCGCCACCGCCGGCAGCGCCGCGTGGTGGGCGAAGTGTTTCTCGTCACGGAACATGGCGCCGAGGATGCGGCTGGTGACCGGGTGCTCGATGGAACGGTGGAACTTGCAGTTCAGGTTGGCGGCGGTGAAGTGCACCCGGCCGTCGGCGGTGTCGGCGCTGGGGCTGACGGTGGCGGCGTTGGCCGTCCACATGCAGGAAGCCGAGCTGACCGCGGCGAGCAGCGGCATGGCTTCCTTGGCGGCCTTGGCGATCACCTCGGCGTCGCTGCCGGCGAAGCCCAGTTCGCGCAGCGAGGCGACAGCCGGGCGTTCCTGCGGGGCCAGCACGCCCTGCTTGAAGCCCATTTCCATCAGCGCCTTCATCTTCGCCAGGCCCTGCTTGGCGGCCTCCTTCGGGTTGGAGGCAACCTGGCTGTTGCTCTGCGAGGCGACGTTGCCGTAGGACAGGCCGCCATAGTTGTGCGTCGGGCCGACCAGACCGTCGAAGTTCATCTCATGGGCGGTCATCACAGGCTCACTCCCGGAGTCAGGGTTGCAGGCAGGCTGAGGCTTTCGCTTTCCAGGGAGGCCACAGGGTAGGCGCAGTAGTCGGCCGCGTAGTAGGCGCTCGGGCGGTGGTTGCCGGAGGCGCCGATGCCGCCGAAGGGCGCGCTGCTGGCGGCGCCGGTCAGCTGTTTGTTCCAGTTGACGATGCCGGCGCGGCTGTCGAGCAGGAAGCCCTCGAAGCGCTCGCGGGAATCGGACAGCAGGCCGGCGGCCAGGCCGTACTGGGTGGCGTTGGCCTCGCGCACGGCTTCGTCGAAGTCGGCGTAGCGGATCACCTGCAGCAGCGGGCCGAAGAACTCTTCGTCCGGGCGCTCGGCGACGGCGGTCACGTCGAGGATGCCCGGGGTCAGCAGCGCCGCGCCGGCCAGCGGCTGGGACATCGCCAGCAGCGCCACGGCGCCCTTGGCCAGCAGCTGTTCCTGGGCCTTGAGCAGGTGCTCGGCGGCGCCCAGGGAGATCACCGAGCCCATGAACGGCGCCGGCTGTTCGTCGAAGCGACCGACCTTGATGCTCGCGCTCACCGCCACCAGGCGCGCCAGCAGGGCGTCGCCCCATTGGCCTGCGGGCACCAGCAGGCGCCGCGCGCAGGTGCAGCGCTGGCCGGCGGAGATGAAAGCGGACTGGATGATGGTGTAGACGGCGGCGTCGACGTCCTTCACCTGGTCGACGATGAGCGGGTTGTTGCCGCCCATCTCCAGCGCCAGGATTTTCTGCGGCTGGCCGCCGAACTGGCTGTGCAGCAGGTTGCCGGTGCGGCTGGAGCCGGTGAAGAACAGGCCGTCCAGGTCCGGGTTGGCGGCCAGCGCCATGCCGGTTTCGCGGGCGCCCTGCACCAGGTTGAGCACGCCCGCCGGCAGGCCGGCGTCGTTCCAGGCGCGCACGGTCAGCTCGGCGACCTTGGGGGTCAGCTCGCTGGGCTTGAACACCACGGCGTTGCCCGCCAGCAGCGCCGGCACTATGTGGCCGTTGGGCAGGTGGCCGGGGAAGTTGTACGGGCCGAACACCGCGACCACGCCGTGCGGCTTGTGCCGCAGCACCGCGGTGGCGTCGGCCAGCGGGCCGCTCTTGATGCCGGTGCGCTCGCGGTGCGCCTGGACCGAGATGGCGACCTTGTTGACCATGCTGGTGACTTCGGTGACGGCTTCCCAGAGCGGCTTGCCGGTTTCCTCGCCGATGGCCCGCGCCAGCTCGTCGCTGCGCGCCTTGAGGGTGCCGGCGAAGGCTTCCAGCACGCCGATGCGCTCTTCCAGCGGGCGTCGCGCCCAGGCCGGGAAGGCGGCGCGGGCGGCGGCCACGGCGGCGCCGACCTGGCCGGCGCTGGCGCCATGGCCGTTCCAGACCACGGCCTGGCTGACCGGGTCGAGGGATTCCAGGGCCTCGCCCTCGCCCGCCAGCCAGTGGCCGGCGATGTAGTGGGTAGTCATCTCTTGTTCTCCTCCGATCCGCACGGGATCAGCTGCGTTTTCCGGCGGACAGCGGCACCGCGCGCACCGAGGCGCCGGCGGCCAGGCGCAGGCGCTTGGCGGTCTGCGCGTCGACCACCAGGGACCCGGCGGCGAGCCGCGCGGGGGCCGCGGTGATGCGGCATTCCTCGCGCTTGCGGTTGTGGATCAGGTAGGGCTCGGCGTCGTCGCCGGGCGTACCGATGGCCAGCACCAGGGCCTGGCTGTCGGCGATGGCGCGGATTTTCTCGGTCGGCGCCTCGATGGCCGGGCCTGCGTCGAAGATGTCGACGTAGCCCTGGTAGCTGAAGCCCTCGCCCTTGAGCATGGCCAGCGCCGGCTCGGTGTCCGGGTGCACGCGGCCGATCACGTTGCGCGCCTCTTCCGAGAGGAAGCAGGTGTAGAGCGGGAATTTCGGCATCAGCTCGGCGATGAAGGCCTTGTTGCCGACCCCGGTCAGGTAGTCCGCCTGGCTGAATTCCATCTTGAAGAAGTGCCGGCCCAGGCTTTCCCAGAACGGCGAGCGGCCTTCGGCGTCGGACATGCCGCGCATCTCGGCGATCACCTTGTCGCCGAACAGCTCGCGGAACTCGGCGATGAACAGGAAGCGCGCCTTCGACAGCAGGCGCCCGTTGAGGCCGCTGCGCGCGTCGGAACGCAGGAACAGCGAGCACAGCTCGGACTGCCCGGTGAGGTCGTTGGCCAGGAACAGCGTGGGAATCTCGCGGTGGATGCCCAGCTCCTGGGAGGCGCTGACGGTGAGGCCGACGCGATAGTTGTACCAGGGCTCGCGCAGGCCGACGGCGCCGGCCACGGCGGAGATGCCGACGACCTTGCCGGCGTCGTCCTCGAGGACGAAAAGGTAGTCGGCGTCGGCGCGCTCGGCTTCGCCGCGGAAGGCCTTCTCGGCCCAGCCGACGCGGTGCGCCAGGCGTTTCTCGTTGGCCGGCAGCGTGGTCAGCCCGGTGCCGGTGCTGCGCGCCAGTTCGATGAGCGCCGGCAGGTCGGCGCTGGTGACGGGACGAACGATCATATGCACTCCAGGAACGGGTTAGACCGCCACCAGGCGGACGCTGGCGCCTTCGCCGATGCCCAGGGCCTCGGCGGTTTCGGCGCTGAGGGTCACCGGCTTGCCGGGCACCCAGTCCAGCTCGGCGACCACCGCGCGGTAGTCCTGCAGCAGGCCGTTGGTGACCAGGTAGCTGCGGGTGGCCTTCGGCACCTCGCCGATGCGCACCGGCACCAGGCGGCTCTGGGCGATCGAACGGATGCCGGAGACGCGCGCGTGCAGGGTCGGGCCGCCGTCGAAGATGTCGATGTAGTTGTCGGTCTCGAAGCCTTCGCGCATCAGGATGTCGAAGGTGATCTGCGCGCGCGGGTGCACCTGGCCCATGGCCTCCTGGGCCTCGTCCGGCAGCAGCGGCACGTAGATCGGGTAGTGCGGCATCAGCTCGGCGAGGAAGGTGCGGCTCTTCAGCCCGGAAAGCTTCTCGGCCTCGCTGTAGTTGAGGTCGAAGAAGTTGCGCCCCACGGCGTTCCAGAACGGCGATTCGCCCTGGTCGTCGCTGTAGCCGACGATCTCGGTGACCACCGCGTCGGCGAAACGCTCCGGCTGGCTGGCCATGAACAGCAGGCGGCCGCGGGAGTTGAGTTCGGCGATGGGGGTGTTCACCAGCTCGCGCTGGACGTAGAAGCTGGTCAGCAGGCTGTTGCCGGTAAGGTCGTGGCACAGCGAGAGGACGTGGATCTTGTTGTGGATCTTCAGCTCGCGCGAGGCGTGCACGAAGGTCTCGTTGCGGAAGCTGTAGAACGGCTCGGAGAAGCCGGCCGAGGCGACGATGGCCGAGCAGCCGACCAGTTGCCCGGTCTGCGTGTCCTCGATGACGAAGAAATAGCTCTCCTCGCCGTTGTAGCTGACTTCAGCGGCGAACGACGCCTCCGAGGCCAGGATCTTTTCCTTCAGTCTTTCCGCGTCGTCCGGCAGCGACGTGACGCCGACCGGGCTGTCCGCGGCGAGACGCTGCACCTGCTGCAGGTCGGCCGCTTGGGCGGGGCGCATCACCAGCATGGCGTCACTCCTCTAACCAGACAAACCATATGAACCGCCCCGCATCGCGCGCAGGGGAAGTCCTGCGCCAACGCATTCGGGGCCTGCGAAGAACGGCCGGGCGGAC
>NZ_JARJLT010000322.1 GCF_029335315.1 Pseudomonas citronellolis | reverse complement strand
CCGGCGGGTAGATCCACTGGGTGTTGATCTGCGTCTTCAGCGCCTTGGCCTCGGCGCCGCGCAGCAGCACCTGGCGGTCCCAGCCCTCGCTGTACACCGCGCCCCAGGCACCGAGGTCCAGGCAGGTCACGTACTTCGGCTGGCTGTAGGGGATCGGCGCGACGCCGAGCAGGTCGGCGGCGGCGTTGTTGCCCGCCGAGCGGCCCAGGGCGATGGCGTGCTGGCAGCTCATCAGCGCGAAGTTGCCGAGGTCGTCCGAGGCCGCGTAGGCGGTGTCGCCGCTGGCGTAGATGGCGTCCTGGCCGAGCACCTTGAGGTTGCGGTCGACGTGCAGGCGGCCACGGTTGTCGCGCGGCGCGTCGATCTGCGCGGTGAGCGGCGAGGCCTTCAGGCCGGCGGCCCAGATCACCGTGCGCGCGGCGATGCGCTCGCCGTCGCCGAGGGTCACGCCGCCCTCGTCCACCGACGCCACCGGGGTGCCCAGGCGCCATTCCACGCCGAGGCTGTCGCTGGCCTGGGCGACGATCTCGGCGATGCCCTCGCCGAAGGCCCCGCCGACGCGCTGGCCGGGGTCGACGATCAGCACGCGGATGGCCGCGTCGGCGCCGAGGATGGCGCGCAGTCGCGCCGGCATCTCGGTGGCGCCTTCGATGCCGGTGAGGCCGCCGCCGACCACCACCACGGTGTTGCGCGCCGGGCTGTCGGGCAGCGCGGCCAGCGCCTGCAGGTGCGCTTCGAGCTTGAGCGCGCCTTCCAGGCTGTCGACGTCGAAGGTGTGGCGGTCGATGCCGGCGGCGGCCGGGCGGGCCACCTCGCTGCCGGTGGCCAGCACCAGGCGGTCGTAGTGCAGCTCGCCGGCCTGGCCGGCGTTATCGACATAACCGACCGTGCGCGCCGCGGCGTCGATGCGGTTGGCGCTGCCGCGCACGAAGTCCACGCCCACGGCGGCGAACAGTTCGCCCAGCGGCGCGGTGGTGCTGGCCACGTCGTGTTCGTAGAAGCGCGGGCGGATGCGCAGTTCGGCCTGGGGCGCGAGCAGGGTCACGCCGACGTCGCCACGGGCTTGCAGATCGGCCAGGCGCAGCGCGCTCAGGGCACTCCAGAGACCGCCGAAGCCGGCGCCGACAACCAGAATTCGCTGTTTCATGACTCACTCCTGAAGAGGGGGAAAGAGGGAGGTGCTCGGCGGGCTGCGCCGGACTACGGAGCGAATTCTGCGGGCGACAGTGGACTGTGTATTGATCCATTTCCGGCTAACATGACTGGTCCACTTCAGGAGCCCGTCATGGTCCCGCGCAACGCCGCCCCACTGGTGGTTTCCCTGCCCCTCGGCGCCCCCGAGCCCGGCGTCGGCCTGCAACGCTGGCTGTACGACGCCCTGCGCCAGGGCATCCTCAACGGCCGCCTGCCTGCCGGCAGCCAGCTGCCCAGCACGCGCGCCCTGGCCGAGCACTACGACCTGGCGCGCGGCACCGTGCAGGCGGTCTACCAGCAGCTGATTTCCGAGGGCTACCTGGAGTCGCGCACCGGCAGCGGCACCCGGGTCAGCCCGGCGCTGCCGGACGCCACGCTGAACAGCGGCTACGTGCGGCGCAAGGTCACCCCCGCCGTGACGCCCGTGCCCGCGCCGCCGCAGACGCCGTGGATCGAGCGGCTGAACGCGATCCAGCCGGTCTTCGCCCGTCGCGCGGTGACGCCGGGCACGCGGCCGTTCTTCCCCCATCGCGGCGACGTCAACAATTTCCCCGTCGACCTCTGGCGCAAGCTGCACCTGCACCAGTTGCGCGCCTCGCGCGCCGCCGCCCTGCTCGACGCCGACCCGGCCGGCCTGCCGGCGCTGCGCGAGGCGATCGCCGAATACCTGTTCATCGCCCGTGGCGTGCAGACCTCCACCGATTGCGTGCTGGTCCTCGGCAGCGTGCAGCAGGGCCTGGACCTGGCCCTGCGGCTGTTGCTGCGGCCCGGCGACGCGGTGTGGATGGAAGACCCCGGCTACCCCGGCGCGCGGCAACTGCTGGAAGTCTCCGGGGTGCGCCGGGTGGACGTGCCGGTGGACGCCCAGGGCCTGCAGGTGGACGAAGGCCGGCGCCTGGCGGTCGACGCGCGGCTGGCCTACGTGAGCCCGTCGCGGCAGGCGCCGCTGGGCGTGGAAATGGCCCCGGCGCGGCGCCTGGCGTTGCTGCGCTGGGCCGGCGAGCAAGGCGCGTACATCTTCGAAGACGACTACGACAGCGAGTACCGCTTCATCGCCAAGCCGATCCCGGCGCTGCGTTCGCTACCCGGCGCCAGCACCTCGGTGATCCTCGCCGGAACCTTCAGCAAGCTGCTGTTCCCGGCGATCCGCCTGGCCTACCTGGTGCTGCCGCCACAGCTGGTGGAAAGCTTCACCCGCGCCACCGCCCTCACCGCCCGCCACGCCAACAGCCTGGGCCAGGCGGTGCTCGCCGACTTCATCGGCGACGGCCATTTCGACCGCCACGTGCGGCGCATGCGCAAGCTCTACGCCAGCCGCGCCGAGGCCTTCGCCGAAGCGGCGCAACGCCACTGGCAAGGCCTGATCCGGGTGCCGGAAATCCGCGCGGGGATGGACATCGCCTGCGAACTGGAGCGTGACGACGAGGCCAGCGTCATGGCCCGCCTGGGCGCGGCCGGCATCGACGCCCTGCCCCTGGGCCGCTACTGCGCGCGACCACGCCCGCCGGGCCTGGTGATGGGCTTCGCGCCCTACGACGAAGCCGCCATCGATGACGCCGCCCGCGCCCTGGCAAGCGCCTTGCGCGGCTGACGCCTACCTCGATAGAGCCTGTGATATCTTTTTGCCGCTATCGCCGTGGAGACCACGGCAAGACCCGAATGGACAGAGCAAGGCAGGAGAGGCAATGGCGAAGGAACAACCGGCGTGTGACGAGAAGCTGCTGGCGCAACTGAGCGCGGCAGCGCCAGAGGAAGTGGACGTCCTGGTGGACCTCATCACCGACAACGGCAAGGGGCGCGCCGGCCTCGACGCCGGGACCAAGGAACAACTGGTGATGGCCCGCCACGACCCCAGGGCCGAGCGCTACCCCCTGGAACTGCTGGCGACCCTGGGCGGAGAGCTGCAGGCCTTCGGCGGCCACTCGGCGATGAACCTCGCCCGCCGCGTGCTCGGCCGCTCGGCGGTGCCGTACGCGGAAATCGTCGACGACGTCTACCGCAAGCTCAACGGCAAGGACCCGGCCAGCAAGCCGCTGGAACGCAAGGAGCGGGAAATCGCCCTGGCCCTGTTCGGCGGCCAGTGGCGCAGCCTGCCGGTGGCGGAACGGCGCGACCGCTGTGTCAACGCCAAGGTGCTTTCCGGCACCTTCTCGCTGCGCGAGGCCCTGGGCGAGGAACGTGACGGCTGGTTCGCCGGCCTGTCCACGGCCCAGAGCGCCGCGCTGTTCGGCGCCGCCAGCATGGGCCTGCGCCTGAACCCCGCCGGCCTGCTGGCGACCGCCGGGCTGGGCGTGCAAAGCGCCGTCGCCGAGGCCTACCGCATCACCGTGCCCTTCGTCGCGCAGATGGGCTGGATTCGCCTGCGCCAGAGCGCCCCGGAGAACCGCCCGGCGCCAACCGAAGCAGCCGGGAGCAACCTGCCGCAACCCAGCGCGGCGCTGCACGACCTGGTGCTCGCCGACGAAGCCGGCGGCGCCCTGATGCGCATCAGCGTCTTCGACAAGGCCCCGGAAGCCAGCGGGCGCGCACTGTCGGCGGACCAGGTGAGCGCCCTCAATCCGCTGTTGTCGAACCTGCCCGGCCTCGCCGCCCTGGCCGAGCAGCAACGCGGCAACTACGTACTGTGCAGCCTGCCCATCGAAACGCTGACCAAATCCAGCCAGGGCGACTCGCTGCGGGCCTGGGTCACCGAAGGCAACCGCATCAAGGAGCACGCCCACCTGTTCAGTCCGGACGGGCTGCAGAGCGTCCTGCTCAGCGGCGTGGCCTGGAACGCGCTGTCCTCGGCGGTGGGCCAGAAACACCTGCACGACATCAGCGAGAAACTGACAGCCATCAAGCGCCAGCTCGACGAGGTGACGAAGGCGCTGGAAGACCAGCACAAGAACCAACTGACCAGTGCGGCCAAGTATGTGCAGAGCCTGCTTGATCACCTGCCCGACGACGGCATGGACACTGCGGCCCAGATAAGCCTGGAGAGCAAGCTGACCCAGCTCGAGGAACTGGAGCTGTACTTCCGGGGCAAGATCGACGACGAGTTGAAAAAGGCCGAGGAACTGGAAGTCGGCAAACTGTTCAACGCCGACGCCTCTCGCGGCGCCCTGCTGAAAAGCTTGGCAACGCTACAGACCTGGGTGCAGAGCTACCTGCAATCGACCCAGCTGCGCGTGGTCAGCTACGCCCTGCTGCACAAGGCCAACTCCCTGGCCCGCTATCGCAGCGAAGCCGCCAGGGCACTGAGCGGCCTGGAAACGCTCGCACCGCTGTCCGCCGAAAGCCGCAAGGTCTACAACGCCAAGATGGCCCTGAGCGAATCCCTGCTGTCGTCCTCCAGCGCCCCCCAGAAGGAGCAACTCGCGAACAGCCTTCAGGCGTTGGGTAACGACCTGGAGCGCGGCCCCGTCGATACCCGGCAGCTGTTCCGCACGCTGTTCGACCAGGCCGAGCAGCGCATCCTGCTGGAACTGCGCGATGGCGTGCCGACGGGCGCCCGACTGCTCGACCCGCAGGCCTGACCGGCGCCGCAAGCGAGCGAGCGCGCCCTGCCCGGCCGCAACGTCAGGCCAGCATGGGCGCGAGCAGCTTGGCGGCGACCACCGCGAGCATCGGCGAAACCACCTTCAGCCAGGACCAGTCGACCTGGTGGGTCAGCTTCAGGGTGACGAAGAAGATCAGTACCAGCAGCAATACGTCGAGGTGCCATCCGGTTCGAGCGATGCGCATGTCTCGGACCCTCCGCTCAGGTACCCGCAGCATCCGCCCGTTGCGCTTATCGCTTGCTTAACGCGTCAGGGTTTTCCGGGTTTGACGAAGCGCAAGGTCATGCGGTCCGACTCGCCGATGGCCAGGTACTTGTCGCGGTCGTGGGCGCCCTCGGTCAGGGTCGGCGGCAGGGTCCACACGCCCTTGGGGTAGTCCTTGGTGTCGCGCGGGTTGGCGTTGATCTCGCTCTCGCCGACCAGGGTGAAACCGGCGGCCTGGGCCAGTTGCACCACGTAGGCGGTGGGCAGATAGCCGCTGTCCTTGTCCAGCGCGGTGCCCGGCTTGGCGCGGTGCTCGACCACGCCGAGCGTTCCGCCGGGCTTGAGTACCGCGAAGAAGGCCTGGAAGGTCGCCGCCTGACTGTCGGCTTCGACCCAGTTGTGCACGTTGCGGAAGGTCAGCACCAGGTCGGCCGAGCCCGGCGCGCCGAACACCGGGCGCTGCGGGTCGTACTCGAGGATGTGCGCCTTGCCGTAGCGGGCCGGGTCGGCGGCGAACTTGCGCTTCAGCTTGTCCGCCGATTTCTGTGCGTAGTCGCTGGCGCTCGGCTGGACGATGGCGGCGACGTAGCGCCCATGCTCGCGCAGCAGCGGCGCCAGCAATTCGCTGTACCAGCCATCGCCGGGGGTGATCTCGACCACCGTCTGGCGCTCGCCGAGGCCGAAGAAGCCCAGGGTCTGCCGCGGGTGCCGGTAGCGGTCGCGCGCGCTGTTCTGCGGCAGCCGCCAGTCGCCGTTCAGCACGGCGCTGTATTGGGTGTCGGTGACCGGCACCGCCGGTTCGGCGGCGGCAACGGCGAAACTGGCGCTGGCAACGAGAACGGCGCCGAGGGAGCAGGCAAGGCGAAGTGTCTTCATGGGAATCCCGAGTCGAGGAACGCGATCCGAAACCCTAGCACGGCGACTCGCCTCGGCGCTCGCTGCTGATCGTCCATGCTTATGCCCGGAAGTTCTGAGCCCTAGCTGGCGCTTTCGTCCAGCCCCCGGTTCAACCAGCGCCAGAGCCCCCGGTTCGGGTCGCGCGCCTGCATCTGCCTGCCGTCCTGGTAGACGCAGGCCTGCACTCCACGCGCCAGGTAGACGACCAGCGCGCGGCCGAGAAACTCGAGGTCGAAGCCTGGCCCCGGCGTTTCGCCGCTGACGACGATGCGCAGCACCGAGCCGGGGGCTATCCAGAACTGCAGCGAGTCGGGTTCCAGCACCACGGGCATGCGTCCGCCGGTGCCGTTGGTGAAACTGAACTCGCTGGCGTGCCCGCTCACCTGCGTCCCTCGCCGACGAAGGGCCGGCCACCGCGACGGCCGGCCCCGCCGCTCATGCGTCGAGGTTCCGCGAGCGGTACTGCGGGTACTCCCGCACGGCCTGCTCGCGGGTCAGGTAACCCGCCGCGATGTCGGCCTCGATGGCCACCAGCGCACGCTCCCCCGGCGCGCCCCAGCCGCCGCCGTTGGCGGTGACCAGGCGCAACAGGTCGCCCCGCCGCAGCGGCACCCGGTTGGCGCGGCTGAAGCGCTGCCGGCTGCCGTCGGCACGCAGCACTTCGGCGTAGTTGCAGGTGCCGTCGGCGCCGTCCTCGATACCCCATGGCGGCGTCGAACCGCGTCCGAAGAAGGTCGAGATCCACGCCTTCGCGGAGAGGATGCGGTAGTCCAGCACCACCCCGCGCCCGCCGCGCTGGCGCCCGGCCCCGTGGCCTTCGGCGTTGAAGGCGTACTGCTCGACCAGCACGTCGTAGCAGCGTTCGGTGATCTCCACCGGGATGTTGCTGGTCTCGCCGTTACCGACGCAGAACTGCCCGCTCTCCCCGTCCCGGTCCTCGGCTGCGCCCCAGCCCCCCACCAACGGCTGTACCAGCAGGTATTCCTCGCCGCTGTCGGCGTAGCGCCCGTTGAGCACCATCGAGCACACCGAGCCCAACTGGCCGGCGATCAGCCGGTCCGGCAGCACCGGCGCCAGGGCGCGGCGGATGACATCGGCGGCGGCGACCATCGACTCGAAGTAGGCCGACACCGGCGCCGGGCGCTGCGCCGTGCAGATGGTGCCCGGCGGGCAGACCACCTCGATCGGCCGGAAACAGCCAGCGTTGGCCGGCACGCCTGGCCGCACCACACCCATGAACACCTCGCGGACCGCCGAATGCAGGCCGGCCTCGGTGTTGTTGATCGGCCCCGGCGCCTGCAGGCTGGAACCTGTGAAGTCGACCAGGAAGCGCTCGTCGCTGATCTCGACGCGCACTTTCACGTGGAACGGGCCGTTGCCCAGGCCATCCTCGTCGATCACGTCCTCGGCCTGGAACACGCCCTTGGGCAGCGTCCTCAGGCTCTCCAGGACCATGGCCTGGCCATGCTCGAGCAGGCGTTCGATGGCGTCCAGGGTGGTGGCCTCGCCGTACTTGCCGACGATCGCCAGCAGGCGCCGCTCGCCGACACGCAGTGCCGCCGCGCAGGCGTGCAGGTCGCCGATGGTCATTTCCGGCAGGCGCACGTTGGCCGCGATCAGGTCGACCAGCGCCTGGTTGATGTGGCCCTGCTCGTAGAGGCGGATGGTCGGGAACTGCAGGCCCTCCTGGTAGATCTCGCTGGCGTCGGAGCTGAAGCTGCCCGGGTCCTTGCCGCCGACCTCGGTCCAGTGCGCCTTGTTCGCGGTCCAGGCGATCAGGTTGGGGCCATGGAACACCGGCATGATCATCGACACGTCGGACAGGTGCGTGCCGCCGCCTCCATAGGGGTCGTTGGTGATGAACATGTCGCCGGGGCGGATGTCCTCACGCGGGAACTTCGCCAGGACGCTGCGCACCGCGCCATCCAGGGTGCCGATGAAACCGGGAATGCCGTTGCCCTGGGAGATCAGCTGGCCGCGCGCGTCGGTCAGGCCGATGCCGTAGTCCAGCGCCTCGTAGATGATCGGGCTCATGCTGGTGCGCTTGAGGGCGACGAACATCTCCTCGCCGATGGCCACCAGGGCGTTCTTGATGATCTCGCGAGTGAAGGGGTTGGCGTGGGACATGCTCATGCCTCCTGAGCCTGGATATGGATATGAAGACCGCCGAAAGCGTCGACTTCGACGCGGTCGCCCGGGCGCACCACGGTGGTGGTGGTGGCTTCCTCGATGATCGCCGGGCCGGCGAGGCGCATGCCCGCCAGCAGCGCTTCGCGCCGGTAGATGGGCGTGCTCAGCGGCTGCTCGGGCTCGAACTCGACCAGCCGCTCGCCACGCAGCGCCACCTCGGCGTCGACACCGTTGCACGGGGCCAGCGGGGCGATCGGCGACTTGGGCACCTCGGCGAACGCCACCAGGTGCAGGTTGACCACCTCCACCGGGGCGTCCAGGCGGAAGGTGTAGCTCTGCCGGTGGCGCTCATGGAAAGCCTCCAGCACGCTCGCCAGTTCGCGGCTGGCCAGGGCGACCTTCACCGTATGCTCCTGGCCCAGGTAGCGGGCGTCCAGGTGCCATTCGAAGCGCAGGCTGGCGCGCGCCAGGCCGTCACCGACGAACTCCTCCTCGGCCGCCGCCTGTACCGCCTGGAAGGCCCGCTCCAGTTCGGCCATGCCGGCCTCGTCGAGCAGTTGCAGGTGGGTCTGGATATAGTCGCGGCGCACGTCGAGCATCAGCATGCCCCAGGCCGAGAACACCCCGGCGAAGGGCGGGATGATCACCTTCGGGATGCCCAGCTCGGCGGCCAGCGCGGTGGCGTGCAGGGCGCCGCCGCCGCCGAAGGCCATCAGGGCGAAATCGCGCGGGTCGTAGCCACGGTTCACCGAGATCAGCTTGAGGGCGTTGACCATGTTGGCGTTGGCGATCTGCAGCACGCCGTGGGCCAGCAGCCCGGCGGACACCCCCAGGCGCTGGCCGAGCTCGGCGAAGGCCCGCTCCACCGCGCCCATGTCCGGCTCGATCTCGCCGTTGGCGAAGCCTTGCGGGTTGATCCGCCCGGTGAGCAGGTTGGCATCGGTGGTGGTCGGCGCCCGACCGCCGCGCCCGTAGGCCACCGGCCCCGGCGTGGAGCCGGCGCTTTGCGGGCCGACGCGCAGGCTGCCGGCGGCGTCGACCCAGGCGACGCTGCCGCCGCCATTGCCGATCTCGACGATGTCCACCACCGGCGTCATGATCGGGTAGCCGGCGCTGGTCGGGGTCTTCTCGATCACGTAGTCGTTGCTGATCTCCACGCTGCCCTCGTGGATCAGCGAACACTTGGCGGTGGTGCCGCCGATGTCCAGGGCCAGCAGCTCGCGCTCGCCGATCAGCCGGCCATAGGCCTGGGCGCCGAGCATGCCGCCCACCGGGCCGGACTCCACCAGGCTGATCGGATCGTTCTTCACCGCCGCCAGCGGCGCCAGGCCGCCGTTGGACTTCATGATGTAGGGGGCCGGGCGCAGCCCCTTGTGCGCCAGGTGCCGCCGCAGGTTGTCGAGGTAGGCGCCGGTGGCCGGCATGACGTAGGCCGAGAGCACGCAGGAGTTGCTGCGCTCGTATTCGCGCCAGCCACGGCTGACCTGGTGCGAGGCGATCACCGCGACCTCCGGCCAGCTTTGCTCGATCGCGGCCTGCAGGCACCGCTCGTGCTCCGGGTTGCGGTAGGCATGCAGCAGGCAGATGGCGATGGCCTGCACTTCGGCGCGGCGCAGGGTTTCGAGCAGGCCGGGCAGCTCGTCGAGCGCCAGGGGCGTCAGTACCTCGCCGCGATGGTCGAGGCGCTCGCTGATTTCCAGGCGCAGCTGGCGCGGGACGAAGGGCGGCGGCTTGCGATAGCGTGGGTTGAAGATGTCCGGCGCGTTGCCCCGGGCGATCTCCAGCACATCGCGGAAGCCACGGGTGGTGATCAGCGCGGTCTTCACCCCCTTGCGCTCGGTGAGGGTGTTGATCACCACCGTGGAGCCATGGGCGAAGAAGGCGATGTCGTCGTAGCTCACGCCGCTCTTGGCCACGGCGTCGAGCAGCCCCTGCTCGAAGTTGGGCGGTGTGGTGTCGGCCTTGACGGCGCGGACCACGCCATCCTGCAGGTAGACCAGGTCGGTGAAGGTGCCACCGATATCGGTGGCGACGCGGATTGCCATGGCTTGCTCCGGGTACGGGAAAGAAGGCGCGCCCACCGCGAACGGTCGGCGCGCGGGCGGTCAGAAGGTGTGGGACACGCTGAAGATGAAGCGGCCGTCGTTGCGCAGGTACTCGCCACTGTTGTGGAAGCGCCCGTGGAGGTCGGTGTCGACCCAGCTGAGCTTGGCGTCCAGCGGCCCGAAGCTGCGCTTGAGCGAGACTTCCCAGTTGCTGTACTCGTGGGCGCCGGTGAGCGCGGTCTCGCGGTAGTACTCGCCGAAGGAGTGGCCGGCCATGAAGTACAGGTCGGTCTGCCAGGGCAGGTTGACGGTGTAGTCGGCCGCCACGTAATGCGACGCCAGCGACGAGCTGATCATGTCGTTGGAGTAGTAGTAATAGGCGTTGAAGTTGCCGTACCCGGCGCTGAAGCCCACCTCCGGGTAGTCGATGTTGTAGTGGGTGTCGGGGAAGTAGTAGTAGTAACCGATCACCCCGTAGCGCAGGCCGTTGGCGAACTGGCCGTTGTAGCCGGCGTAGAGGTCCACCTCGATGTCCGCGCCGTCGTCGTAGGGGTCGCCATCCTTGAAGCTGTCGGTGTTGGAAACCCAGGTGCCGGCATAGGCGCCGCTCTCCCCCGCCCAGTCCAGCGTGGCGCTGAGCGCGGGGTCGTTGCCCGAGTAGCCGATGCCGCGCATCTCGTATTCGCTGGTCAGGGCCACGGTGCTGGAAATCTGCGCCTGGGCCGCGCCGCAGCACGCCAGGCCGGCGATAAGAAGGAATCTGTTCAAGCGGATCTGCTCCTGAAGCATTGCTGTTGTTGTCGTCGGATCGGCAGATGAAGGGCGGGCTGGCCCGCCGCGCTGGCCAGCGGGTTTTCGCGGGCAAGGCTTCGCCCGCCGGGTCGAGGCCCGGTGCCCGTGGTTCAGGGGAGGTCAGCCGCGCTCGCGGTGCAGGCGGCCTTGCCCGGCCAGGGCGCCGGCCAGGCGCTGCAGGGCCAGGTAGGCGCCGAGGGCGATTAGCAGCGAGTCGAGGGTCGGCTGGGTGGTCAGCGTCCAGCCTTCATAGGTGGTCATCCAGGCCACCGCGCTGGCCAGGGCCCAGCTCGCCAGCGCCGGCCAGCCGAAGCCCGGCAGGCGCTCGAGGTCCTCGACCTGGTAGCGCTGCCGGCTGAGGAGGAAGAAATCGGCCAGGTAGATGCTCGCCAATGGCGGGATCACGATGCTCAGGGCCAGGATGAAGTCCAGGAAGTGGCTCATGAAGCCGCCCAGGGCCAGGGCGGTGGCGACCAGGCTGCCGAGTACGGTGAGTTTCCAGCTGGCGGCGCGGGTCACGGTGGCCAGGGTCAGCGTCGCCGAGTAGAGGTTGGCGGTATTGGTGATCCAGGTGGAGAACACCAGCACCAGCAGCGCCGGCAGCAGCACGCCGAGCACGGCCATGATCTCCATGATCTCGCCCTTGCCGCTGACGATGGACAGCAGGCCGCCGACCACCAGCACGAAGGGAAAGCCGATGACCATGCCCAGCAGGGTGATCAGCGCGTCGCGGTCGCCACGGGCGTAACGGGTGAAGTCCGGCATCAGCACCGGGGTCAGCACCACCATGCCGATGGTGCTGGAAATCGCCAGGGCCAGGCTGTCGCCACTGCCGGCGAAGCCCGCCAACTGCCCGGGCAGCGCCTTGCCCAGGCCGAGGTAGAGGCTGTACAGCAGGAAAGCGGCCATCAACGGCACGGCATAGATCGACAGGCGATCCAGCCCGCGCAGGCCGAAGATCGCCATCAGGGTCATCAGCAGGCTGCCCCAGAGGCTGTGCAACCACACCGGCGTCTCCAGGCCGAAGGCGTTGTGCAGGGCGCTGCTCAGCGTGCCGCCGAAGATGTCCACGGTGGCGGCGTAGAAGCCCAGCAGGGTCACCGCCATGATCAGGTTGAGCAGCTTCGCGCCATGCCGGCCGAAAGAGAACTGCAGCACCATGTAGGTGCTCAGGCGGCTGCGCACGCCCGCCAGGGCCGTGAGCGCGGCCAGCACCCCGAGCACCGCGCAGACACCGATGAAGACCCAGCACGCGCGCTGGAAGCCGACCTTGGCGGTGACGTCGGCGCCCAGCCAGAACACCGGAAGGGTCATGCCGATGCCGAAGGTGATCAGCGCCAGGCCGTAGCCTGAAACCGTCTCCTCCTGGGGAACGGGCCTGCGGGTATAGCCTTCGGGTACCGAACTTTCAGAATTGCTCATGCTCGCCTCTCACAGGGCAATGCCGGTCCCTCCCGGATCGAGGGTACTCCAGCCAGTCATTGGAATTGTTATGAGGCGCTCGCGAACGCGGTAGGCATCTTATCCTCCGCCGGGAAAAGCAAACTTCGCTTTTGCCGGCGGCGGAACGCAGATCCAACGGATTTTCAGGCCCACGCCGCAGATTCTGCGGCGGCCCCGGTCTTCGCCCGCAACCAGGCCGCCAACGCCGGTTCCAGGTCGGGAGCGAGCCGCTCGCAGACCTCGCGATGGTAGTCGCGCAGCCACTCGCGCTCGGCACGTGACAACTGCTCGAAGTCGATCAGCGCGGGCTCGAACGGCGCCAGGGTGAGGGCGCGGAAAGCCAGGAACCCCGGAAAAAGCGGACACTCGATCACTTCGTAGAGGTTCTCCAGGCGGATGCCCAGCTCGCCGTCGAGGTACAGCCCCGGCTCGATCGACGTGAGCATGCCGGGGCGCAGCGCCACCGGGCTGGCCTGCGCAGCGATGCGCTGCGGCCCCTCGTGCACCTGCAGGTAGCTGCCGACGCCATGCCCGGTGCCGTGGGCGTAGTCCTGCCCGGCCTGCCACAGCACCTGGCGGGCGACCACGTCCAGTTGCCGGCCGCTGGTGCCGACCGGGAAACGGCAGCCGGCCAGGGCGATATGTGCCCGCAGGACCCGCGTGTACAGCTCGCGCTGGCGCGGCCCGGCCGGGCCCACCGCCAGCACCCGGGTAACGTCGGTGGTGCCCTGCGGGTACTGGCCGCCGGAATCGATCAGCAGCAGCTCGCCCTGGTTCAGCGCCGCCGCGGCGCCTGCTTTGGGCAGGTAATGCGGCTGCGCGGCGTTGGCGCCGCAGGCGGCGATGGTGTCGAAGCTCACGCCGCGATAGTCCGCGTCCCGGCATCGGTAGCCTTCGAGGATGGCGGCTACGTCCAACTCGTCCGCCGCGCGAAAATCTTCCGCGCGGGTTTCGAATGCGTGCAGGAAGCGGCACAGCACCAGGCCATCGCGCCGGTGCGCCTCGCGGCTGCCGGCCAGCTCCGCGGCGTTCTTGCAGGCGCGCAGCAATGGCAACGGATGGCTGGCCAGGCGCAGTTCGCAGCCACTGGCGCGAAGCGCCTCGAAGCTGAACGCATTGCAGGACTCCTCGTCGACCCAGACCCGCTCACAGCCGCGCTCGCGCAACGGCGCATCCGGCCGCCGCGCTTGCGCGGGCGGCAGTACGCGCACCCGCTCCGGCAGCCAGCCCGGTGGCAGGTCCAGGCGTGCTGCATCGATGAACCAGTCCAGCGCGCCATCGGCATAGAGCAAGCCGCTGCTGAAGGGCAAGGGGGCGATGGCGATGTCCTGCCCGCGCAGGTTGAGCAGCCACGCCAGCATGTCCGGCGCCGGCAGCCAGAGCGCGTCGCAGGCTTGCTCGCGTAGTTGCACGGCCAGCCGCTGCAACTTGCTCGCGGCCGGCTCGCCGGCCCATTGCAGCGGTTGCGCGACCACCCGGCTGGCCGCCGCCACCGGGCGTCCGAGCCAGCACGCATCCAGCGGATTGTCGCGACAAGCGACCAGCCGCCAGCCGCGCTCGGCGGCCAGTCGCTGCCAGCGGCGCCATTGCGCCACGCTGTGCAGGCGGGCGTCGGCCACCAGGGTGGCGGCGGCCGGCAGCCGGTGCTCCAGCCAGGCGAACAGTTCATCGTCGTCCAGCGCCAGCACTTCCAGCCAGGCCGCGCATTCGCGCTGCGCCTGCAGGCTATAGCGGCCGTCCACCAGCAGCGCGGCGCCGTCCGCCACCACCGCCAGCAGCCCCTGGCTGCCGGTGAAACCGCTCACCCAGCGCAGGCGCTCGTCGGCGGGCGCCAGGTCTTCGTTCAGGTATTCGTCGCTGCGCGGCAGCAGGAAGGCGTCGGCGCCCTGCCCGGCCAGAACCTGGCGTAGTGCATCGAGTCGTTGTCCACCCATGGCTCAGGCACTCCGGTAGGCGCGCAGGATTCGCACCTCGGCCTCGGGCGCGAGGTATTCCTCGGGGCCGGCCGCCGCGAAGATCGCCTCCACCACCGCCATGCCTTCGCACACCTCGCCGAAGGCGGCGAAGCCCAGGCCATCGGGTTGGCGGGCGCCTCCATGGTCGAAATGCGCCTGGTCGCCGATGCAGACGAAGAAGTCGCCCTCGGCGCTGTCGGGGTCTTCGCGGCCCATGGAGAGCGTGCCGTGGCGATGGCTCAGGCCAGTCTGTTGGGTGGTCTCCAGCGGGATCATCGGCAGGTTGTCGGGCGCCAAGGGCCGCGTGCCGCCGTGGATGACGCTGATGCGTACCGGGTCTTCCGGCGTCTGGTTCTGCGGATTGACGATACGGAAGATGCTGCTGCCGTCGTAGCGGCCGGAGTCGACGTAGGCGAGAAAGTTGGCCACGGTCAGCGGCGCGCGATCGGCGTGCAGGCGCACGCTGAATGCGCCCAGGGCAGTTTCCAGGGTGACGCGGTAGTGAGAGGTGGACATGCGGGCCTCGACGGGCGATGGAAAAGCCCCATTGTCGAGGTCACGCCCTGCCGGGGAGGCGGAGTTACCCGCCGTGCGCCGCACAAGCTGCGCGATTTACCCCGCGTCACCGCAGCTTATGCGCCCACCGGCGCCGTCAGTCGCGCCAGATCAGGTTGTCCAGCGGGTAGCCGGCGAACCACTTGGTCTTGTCGAGGATGATGTGGCTGTTGATCTTCTGGATGTTCGGGTCCTCCTCGATCAACTGCTCGCAGAGGCTGTTGAAGTCGCCAACGGTGGAACAGGTGGCCAGGGCGATGTAGTCGTACTCGCCGTCGACCTTCAGGCAATCGACGAACTCCCGGCGCTGGCGGATGTAACGCTCGAACTGCACGCGCAGGTGGGTGGCGTGGTCACGCAGGCGGAACATCACGTAGGCCATGACGTTGATACAGATGGCGTCGAGGTCGATGGAGGCCATGTACTGGCGGATATAGCCGGCCTCCTCCAGCGCCTTGGTGCGCTGCAGGCAGGCGCTGGGCGAAAGGTTGACCTTCTCCGCCAGCTCCAGGTTGCTGATGCGCGCGTTGTTCTGCAGGTGCTCGAGAATGGCCCTGTTGATGCGGTCGAGCTTGAGCCTTTTCATGGATGACTCTCGGTAGGCGCCACGGCGGCGATGACGGTGGCCGGGGGATGGAAAGGCGGCAATTCTGGCAGACGCGGCGGGTGCAGGCCTACCGCAGTTCGAGCGATTCGCCGGCTGCCCGCGAGAACAGCCAGTCGCGGAGCGCCTTCGGCCGTGGCAACCCTGGAC
>NZ_JARJLT010000321.1 GCF_029335315.1 Pseudomonas citronellolis | reverse complement strand
CGCGGAGCCCACGAGGTCGCCGATGAAAGCCCAAGGCGCGTCGCCCTGGCGCGGTTCGGCCAAGCTGCTGCCGGCCCTGCTGTTCCTCGGCCTGTTCTTCCTCGCCCCGTTGATCGGCCTGCTGCTGCGCGGCGTGCTCGAACCCACGCCGGGCCTGGACAACTACGCCCAGCTGTTCGCCAACTCGGCCTATGCGCGGGTGCTGTTCAACACCTTCGCGGTGGGCGCGCTGGTCACCCTGATCAGCCTGCTGCTGGGCTTCCCCCTGGCCTGGGCGATCACCCTGGTGCCGCGCGGCTGGGGCCGCTGGCTGCTGAACATCGTGCTGCTGTCGATGTGGACCAGCCTGCTCGCCCGCACCTACTCCTGGCTGGTGCTGCTGCAGGCCTCCGGGGTGATCAACAAGGCGCTGCTGGCCCTGGGCGTGATCGACCAGCCGCTGGAGATGGTGCACAACCTCACCGGCGTGGTGATCGGCATGAGCTACATCATGATCCCGTTCATCGTGCTGCCGCTGCAGGCGACCATGGCGGCCATCGACCCGATGGTGCTGCAGGCCGGCTCGATCTGCGGCGCCAGCCCCTGGAGCAACTTCTTCAAGGTGTTCCTGCCGCTGTGCCGGCCGGGGCTGTTCTCCGGCGGGTTGATGGTGTTCGTCATGTCCCTGGGTTACTACGTGACCCCGGCGCTGCTCGGCGGCGCGCAGAACATGATGCTGCCGGAGTTCATCGTCCAGCAGGTGCAGTCCTTCCTCAACTGGGGCCTGGCCAGCGCCGCCGCGGCGTTGCTGATCCTGATCACCCTGGTGCTGTTCTACGTCTACCTGAAAGTGCAGCCGGAATCCCCGGTCGGCGCCAGTAACGCGAGGTAAGCCGCCATGCTGCTCTCCCCCAACGCCATGGGCCCGCGCCTGCGCGGCGGGCTGTACCTGGTCACCGGCCTGATCGCGCTGTTCCTGCTGCTGCCGATCGTGTTCATCGTGCTGCTGTCGTTCGGCTCGTCGCAGTGGCTGGTGTTCCCGCCGCCGGGCTGGACGCTGAAGTGGTACACCCAGTTCTTCGCCAACCCCGAGTGGATGGACGCGGCCCTGGCCAGCCTCAAGGTGGCGCTGCTGACCACCGTGTGCGCCGTGGCCCTCGGCCTGCCCACCGCCTTCGCCCTGGTGCGCGGGCGTTTTCCGGGCCGCGAGCTGCTCTACGGGCTGTTCACCCTGCCGATGATCGTGCCGCTGGTGATCATCGCGGTGGCGGTGTACGCGCTGTTCCTCAAGCTCGGCTACACCGGCACGCTGTTCGCCTTCGTGGTCAGCCACGTGATAGTCGCGCTGCCGTTCACCATCATCTCGATCATCAACTCGCTGAAGCTGTTCGACCAGTCCATCGAGGACGCCGCGGTGATCTGCGGCGCCTCGCGCCTGCAGGCGGTGTTCAAGGTGACCTTCCCGGCGATCCGCCCGGGCATGGTCGCCGGCGGGCTGTTCGCCTTCCTGGTGTCCTGGGACGAGGTGGTGCTCAGCGTGATGATGGCCAGCCCGACCCTGCAGACCCTGCCGGTGAAGATGTGGACCACCCTGCGCCAGGACCTGACCCCGGTGATCGCCGTCGCCTCGACGCTGCTGATCGGCCTGTCGGTCCTGGTGATGCTCGCCGCCGCGCTGCTGCGCCGGCGCAATGAAGTCAGCGCCTGAGCGCGAGGAGTCAGACAATGAGTGCCGTCATCCAAGAAGCCGCGCAGGGCGGGACCCTGGTCAGCCTGCGCAACCTGAACAAGCACTACGGCGACTTCACCGCCGTGGACAACATCAACCTCGACATCCGCGATGGCGAGTTCCTCACCTTCCTCGGCTCCAGCGGCTCGGGCAAGAGCACCACGCTGTCGATGCTGGCCGGCTTCGAGACGCCCAGCAGCGGCGAGATCCTGGTGCAGGGCCAGTCGCTGGTGAACGTGCCGCCGCACAAGCGCGACATCGGCATGGTGTTCCAGCGCTACTCGCTGTTCCCGCACCTGTCGGTGCGCGACAACATCGGCTTCCCGCTGGACATCCGCAAGCTCAAGGGCGACGAGCGCGAGCGCCGCGTCGAGGCGATGCTCAAGCTGGTGCAGCTGGGGCAGTTCGCCCAGCGCCGCCCGGCGCAGCTTTCCGGCGGCCAGCAGCAGCGCGTGGCGATCGCCCGCGCGCTGGTCTACGAGCCACGCATCCTGCTGATGGACGAGCCCCTCGGGGCGCTGGACAAGAAGCTGCGCGAGGACCTGCAGGACGAGCTGCGCCACCTGCACCGGCGCCTGGGCATCACCATCGTCTACGTCACCCACGACCAGGAAGAGGCCATGCGCCTGTCCCAGCGCATCGCCATCTTCAGCCACGGCAAGATCGTCGGTCTGGGCAGTGGCTACGACCTCTACCAGAACCCGCCGAACACCTTCGTCGCCTCGTTCCTCGGCAACTCCAACTTCCTCCGCGTGCAGGCCCAGGGCAACGCCGCGGCGCGCTTCGAGAGCAGCCTGCTGGGCATCCGCCCCACCGCCGGCGTGCGCGAGGGCCAGGAGCTGGTGCTGATGATCCGCCCGGAGAAGGCCCTGGCGCTGAGCGCCGATCAGGCCACCGCGCAACCGCTGGCGGCGGGCTGGAACGAAGTGGGCGCGACCGTGCAGGAAGTGGTGTTCCTCGGCGAAAGCCAGACCTGCAGCGTGACCACCCTGGGCGGCACCCAACTGACCCTCAAGGCGCTCTCCGGCGGGCAGCCGCTGCAACCGGGCAGCCCGGTGCGCGTGCGCTGGGCGGCGGCGGACGCCTGCGTCTACAGCGAATGGAACGAAAGCGACCTGGTCAAGGGCGCGCACTGAGCCGCTGAATTCCCTTTATCCTCCGGCCGTTGTGGCGGTCGGGGGCTTTTTTTTGCCTGGGCGAAAGACCCTGTGGCGCGCGCTCGCGGGCAGAGCTGGCTTTTCGTAGGAGCGAGCTTGCTCGCTCCTACGAAGGACACCTCGGCGCAGTTACAGGTTGACGCCAAGTCTCCCGTCCATGCCTGCCCGCCAATCCCACGCCCTTTCCCACAGACGAAAAAAAGCCCCGCCAGAGCTGCTCTCGGGGCGGGGCGGAGAGTGGAACGAGGAATCAGTCGGTCAGGCCCAGGCGGCCCTGCAGGCCTTCGCGGGCCTGGCCGCGGGTGGCCAGGCAGTAGTACAGCGGGCAGGTCACCAGCAGGCCGGCCAGCCAGGACAGGTCCACGCCCTGCAGGTAGTTGGCGTAGGGCCCGACGTACAGCGCGGTGTTGGCGAACGGCAGCTGCACCAGGATGCCGATGGCGTAGGCGGTGATCGCGTGCGGATTGAAGCGCCCGTAGACGCCGCCATCGGCGCGGAAGATCGAGGCGATGTCGTAGCGGCCGCGCTTGATCAGGTAGAAGTCGATCAGGTTGATGCAGGCCCAGGGCACCAGGACCAGCAGCAGGGTCAGGATCAACCCGATGAACTGCGCGATGAAGTTCGACGAGGCGCTCAGCGCCACCAGGCAACTGCCGGCCAGCACCACGCTGGACAGCGCCACCCGCACGCGCACGCTGGGCGTCCAGGCGGCGGCGAAGGTCTGGATCGAGGTGACGATGGAAAGTACCGCGCCGTACAGGTTCAGCGCGTTGTGGCTGATGATGTTGAGCAGGAACAGCACCATCAGCGCCGGGCCGAACACGCCGGTGGCCTGCTTCACCGCGGCCATCGCCTCGGTGCCCGCCGGGGTCGCCAGCACCGCCACGGCGCCGAAGCTGAAGGACAGGCTGGTGCCCAGCACCGCGCCGCAGAAGGTGGCGAAGAACGGCTTGGCGATGCCGACGCTGGCCGGCAGGTAGCGCGAGTAGTCCGAGGTGTAGGGCGAGAAGCTGACCTGCCAGATGATCCCCAGGCACAGGGTGGCGAGGAAGCCGGAGAGGTTGAACCCGCCCCGGCTGAAGAAGTCCGCCGGCAGCGCCTGGGAGAAGATCCAGGCGAAGCCCACCAGCAGCGCGCCGCCCATCACCCAGGTGCCGATGCGGTTGAGGGTGTGGATGAAGCGGTAGCCGATCACGCCGATGGCCGTGGCGCCCAGCGCGCCGAACAGGATGCCCGCCGGCAGCGGCACGGCCGGGGCGATGCTGTGGATGGATTCGCCGGCCAGGACGATGTTGGAAATGAAGAAGCCGAGGTAGATCAGCGCGGTGAAGAACACGATCAACAGCGCGCCGTAGCGGCCGAACTGGCCACGGCTCTGCACCATCTGCGGAATGCCCAGCTGCGGCCCCTGGGCCGAGGCCAGGGCGATGCCGACGCCGCCGAGCATGTGCCCGAGGAAGATCGCGAGCAGCCCCCAGAGCAGGTCCAGGTGGTAGACCTGGACCACCATGGCCCCGGTCACCACCGGCAGCGGCGCGATATTGGTGCTGAACCACAGGGTGAACAGGTCGCGCGCACGGCCATGGCGCTCGGCCGGCGGCACGTAGTCAACGGTGTGGTTCTCGATGAGCGGGGTGGACTCGGTCTGGGACATCTTCTGGCTCGCTGCGAATGGCCGGGTACGCCCACGAATCGCCGGGCCGGGCGCTGACGCGCGGCCACGGGCGATCCGCCACGGGGCGGACAGTCGGGGAACGGGATTGCAGGAATCAGGCCGCGGGCGGCCCGGCGACGGACCGGCGGTCCGCGTTCAGGGGCAACCTCGGGGGAGCTTCGAGCCAGGCCCGGTCGCGGGCGCAGCGGGGGTGCATCATGGACAGCATCTTCTTGTCTTCTTTATACGAAAGCCACGTGTGTAATCGCGTTCGACGGCGCGCCCGGAGGGGCTGGCAGGCATCGCCAAACTGAACACCATATTATGGTATTCCAAACTTCAGGCAAGCCTTTTCCACCAGACGGACCTCGCCCCGGCCCCACCCGGAAGCCCGCAACGGCGCCTCGCCAGACGTACGGGACCCAGTCTACGCGCGGCCTGCAGCAACCCACGCGACGTTCGTCGGCAACTGACTGACGGTCGCACAGGGGCTTGAACTTTAAGTATTACGGTATACCATCATACGAAAATAACTTCTCCAACCGCCCGCCCCCGTGGCAGCAGGTACCCGCAATGATCGACGCCAACCTCTACAAGCAAGTCATGGGCTCCTTCCCCTCCGGCGTAACCGTGATCACCACCCTGGACGAGGACGGCCAGTTGGTGGGCCTGACCGCCAGCGCCTTCAGCTCGCTGTCGATGGACCCGGCGCTGGTGCTGTTCTGCCCCAACTACACGTCCGACTCCTACCCGGTGCTGATCCGCCGCAAGCAGTTCGCCATCCACCTGCTCGCCGCCGAGCAGCAGCGCGAGGCCTACAGCTTCGCCAAGAAGGGCAAGGACAAGGCGCAGGGCATCGACTGGCAGCTGAGCGAGCTGGGCAACCCGCTGCTGGAAGGCGCGACGGCGGTGATCGAGTGCGAGCTGTGGCGCGAATACGAGGGCGGCGACCACGCGATCATGGTCGGCGCGGTGAAGAACCTGATCGTGCCGGAGCAGCGCGTGCAGCCGATGGTGTATTGCCGCGGGAAGATGGGGGCGTTGCCGGCTTTGGCGTGATGCCGATTTCCAGCTCTTGTACTTGTAGGAGCGAGCTTGCTCGCGAACCCCGCAGTCACCAGGTTCCCGCGTTCGCGGGAATGACGGGTGGGGTCAGGCGTTTCAGGATGACTCAGGATTCTCCCTTCGCTCAGGACAGCCCCCTCTCCCGCTTGCGGGAGAGGGCTGGGGAGAGGGCGCTCTTAACACCCGACACCGCAGCCCACCGGTAAACACCGTTCGCGAGCAAGCTCGCTCCTACGAAAAGCCTTCCCCGCTGCGGCTCAGGTCCTGAACCGCGACACCAGCCGGTTCAATTCCTCCGACAAGCCATTCAGCGTCTGCGCGTCGCCGCGCGTGGCGTCGGCCAGGCCGGCGACTTCCTGGGCGTCGTGGTGGATCTGGCTGATGTGCCGGTTGATCTCCTCGGCCACCTGGTGCTGCTCCTCCGCCGCCGTGGCGATCTGCGCGTTCATGTCGCGGATCACGTCCACCGATTCGCGGATCGCGCCGAAGCAGGCGCGCGCCTCGCGGATCGAGCCCACGGTGCGCTGCGAGGCCTCCAGGCTGGCCTGCATCTGCCGGCCGGTGTCGTGGGTGCGGCGGGCCAGGGTGCCGAGCAGCTGGTCGATCTCGCCGGTGGATTCGGCGGTGCGCCGGGCCAGCGCGCGGACCTCGTCGGCCACCACGGCGAAACCGCGGCCCTGGTCGCCGGCGCGCGCCGCCTCGATGGCGGCGTTGAGCGCCAGCAGGTTGGTCTGCTCGGCGATCGAGCGGATGGTGCCGAGGATCGACTGGATGTCGTTGCTGTCCTGCTCCAGCTGGCGCATGGAGCTGGCCGAGTGGGCGATCTCGTCGCTCAGACGGCCGACGCTGTCCACCGCCTCGTCGATCTGCTGCTGGCCGTCGTGGGCCTGGCGCTGGCCGCTGTCGGCGGAGGTTGCCGCCTGGCTGCAGGAGCGCGCGACCTCGTTGGCGGTCATGACCATCTCGTTGAACGCCGTGGAGACCATGTCCACCGCTTCGCGCTGGCGCGCCGCGGCGTCGGCCAGGGCCTGGGAGGTCTGGCTGGAGCTGCCGGAGCTCTGGTGGATGCTCGCCGCCGCCAGGCCGATGTTCTGCACCAGGCGGCGGATGGCGTCGAGGAACTGGTTGAACCAGCCGGCCAGTTGCGCCGTCTCGTCGCGGCCACGGATCTGCAGGCGCCCGGTGAGGTCGCCGTCGCCCTGAGCGATGCCTTCCAGGCCGGCCGCCACCGCGCGCACCGGGCGCACCACCAGGCCGGCGAAGAACGCGCCGACACCGGCGAAGCCCAGCGCGATCACCGCGGCGATCAGCGCGATCAGCCAGGTCAGGCGGGTCGCCGCGCCCATCACCTCGCTCTCCTTGATCAGCCCGACGAAGCGCCAGCCGAGGCTCTCCGAGGGCCAGACGTTGGCCAGGTAGCGCTCACCGTCGATAGCCACCTCGACCAGGCCCTTGTCGGCGCTGGCCAGGCTGGCGTAGCCGGCGCCCAGCTCGGCGAGTTTCTTGAAGCTGTGCTGCGGGTCGTGCGGGTCGACCAGGACGGTGCCGTCGCCCTCCATCAGCATCAGGTAGCCGCTGCTGCCGATCTTCATCGCCTTGACGATGTCGGTCAGGCGCTTGAGCGACACGTCGATGTTGACCACCCCGCCCTGCTCGCCGAGGCGGTTGGCGAAGCTGCGCACGGTGCTCACCAGCACCACCTTGTCCGCCGCCCAGTAGTAGGCCTGGGTGCGCAGGGTCTTGCCCGGCTGGGCCATGGCCGCCTGGTACCAGGGGCGGCTGCGCGGGTCGTAGTTGCTCAGCTGGTCGTCGCCCGGCCAGAAGGCGTAGCCGCCCTCGCGGGTGCCGAGGGACACGTAGGCGTAGTCCGGGTGGCTGTGGGCCAGGCCGGTGAACAGCTCGAGCACCTGGCGATCCTGCTCGCCGGCTGGATGCCGCGCGGCGTCGCCGCCGATGTACTGCTTCAGGCCGGTGTCGATGGCATGCAGCTGCGGGTGGCTGGCCAGGTACTCGACGTTCTGGCTGATGCCGTCGAAGAACAGCTGCATGGCGTTCTCCACCTGGCGGATTTCCCGGCCGCTGCCGTCGATGAAGTTCTGCCGCGCCTCGCCGCGCAGGTTGAGGATCACCAGCAGCGCCACCAGCAGGACCGGCAGGCTGGCGATCGCGGAAAAGGCCAGGATCAGTTTTTGTTTGAGGTTCATCCTTACTCCCTTGGGGCTGCCCGTGGACAGAAACGCCTTGCAGATATTCCGTATTATGGTATACCAATAAACCACGGATACCCAGCGCCTCGATGGCCACCTGCCATGACCGCGCCAGCTCCCCGAAGCAGCGGTGCGCGCAGGCGCACCCCACCCGCCGGCCGCACCCGTGCCGGAAACAAGAAAGGTTCGAGGTAAGCGATATGAAATTTTCCCTGTTCGTGCACATGGAGCGCTACGACGAGCAACCCAGCCATCGCCAGCTGTTCGAGGAACTCACCGAACTGACCCTGATGGCCGAAGCCGGCGGCTTCAGCACCGTGTGGATCGGTGAGCACCACGCCATGGAATACACCATCTCGCCCAGCCCCATGCCGCTGCTGGCCTACCTGGCCGCCCGCACCGAAACCATCCGCCTGGGCGCCGGCACCATCATCGCGCCCTTCTGGCACCCGATCCGCGTCGCCGGCGAATGCGCCCTGCTCGACGTGATCAGCAACGGCCGCATGGAAGTGGGCCTGGCCCGCGGCGCCTACCAGTACGAGTTCGACCGCATGGCCGGCGGCATGCCCGCCTCCAGCGGCGGCCAGGCGCTGCGCGAGATGGTCCCGGTGGTCAAGGCGCTGTGGCAGGGCGACGTCGCCCACGACGGCGAGATCTGGAAGTTCCCCACCTCGACCTCCTCGCCACGGCCGATCCAGAAGCCCACCCCGCCGATGTGGATCGCCGCCCGCGACCCGGACTCGCACAACTTCGCCGTGGCCAACGGCTGCAACGTGATGGTCACGCCGCTGATGAAGGGCGACGAGGAAGTCGTCGACCTGAAGAACAAGTTCGAGGCCGCCCTGGCCAACAACCCCGGCGTGCCGCGCCCGCAACTGATGGTGCTGCGCCACACCCACGTGCACACCGCCGACGACCCGCAAGGCTGGAAGGTCGGCGCCGAGGCCATCTCGCGCTTCTACCGCACCTTCGACGCCTGGTTCGGCAACAAGCAGACCCCGGTCAACGGCCTGCTGCCGCCCAGCCCCGAGGAGAAATTCAAGGACCGCCCGGAGTTCGAGCTGGAGAACATCCGCAAGAACACCATGATCGGCACCCCCGAGGAAATCATCGCGCGCATCCGCCAGTACCAGGAACTGGGCGTCGACGAGTTCAGCTTCTGGGCCGACAACAGCCTGCCCTACGAGCAGAAGAAGAAGTCCCTGGAGCTGTTCATCAAGCATGTGGTGCCGGCCTTCCGCTGAGCGCCCGCCCAGGCTTCGCACGCACGACGCCGGTCAGGTAACTGACCGGCGTTTTGCATTCGGCCCTGGCTCACCGGGAGCCGGCGAGGAAGCCGAGCACGATCGCCGGGGGTTGGAGGCCAGGCGCGAACGGGCCCACTCGCACCAGAGCGTCAAGGCCATCGCCCACGGCCCGGGCTTCTTCGACGTCGGCTACTTCGGCCGCTTCTTCCGCACGCACACGCAATTGACCCCCAGCGAATTCCGCCAGCAGGGCGCCGCCTGACGCGGCCTGCAATCCGCATATTCATTTAAAGAATAATAAAGTCAGAATTTATTCTTTTTTACTGAAACAGCGATTCCTCTATAACTGTGCCTGCATCGGCGGCCAGCCACTGTTGCGCAGCCAACAGTTGCCCAGCAGCAAGTTTCCGCCAGCCAACAGTTCGCCCAGCAACACTTGCTGGAAACCCATGCGAATCAACGAATTAAGTCCTGGCACAGGTCTTGCGAAAAGGACCTGGACCCGCCCTGTCGTCAGGGCAACAGCACAGGAAACCCAGACATGACCGCCCCCTTGAAAGTGGTCGCCGTATCCGGCGGCGCCTACCGTCCCTCGCGCACCCTGGTCCTGACCGAGGCGATCCTCGCCGAGATCGGTCGCCACCTGGACGCCGACATCCAGCTCATCGAGCTGGCCGACATCGCCCGCCCGGTGGGCGGCGCGCTGAGCCGCGCCGAGCTGTCGGACGAGGTGGAAGCGCAGCTGCGCGCCATCGAGGCGGCCGACCTGCTGGTGGTGGCTTCGCCGGTGTATCGCGGCTCCTATCCGGGGCAGCTCAAGCACCTGTTCGACCTGATCGGCCAGGACGCCCTGATCGGCACCCCGGTGCTGCTCGCCGCCACCGGCGGCAGCCAGCGCCACGCGCTGGTCATCGATCACCAGCTGCGCCCGCTGTTCAGTTTCTTCCAGTCGCTGACCCTGCCGCTGGGCGTGTACGCCAGCGAGGCCGACTTCACCGACTACCGGGTCACCTGCGAGCTGCTCCAGGCGCGCATCCGCCTCGCCGTGGAACGCGCCCTGCCGCTGTTCGGCGGCCAACGCGCACTGCGCCGCAGCGCCTGAGGAGCCGACCGATGAACGTATTCTGGTTCCTCCCCACCCACGGCGACGGCCACTACCTGGGCACCAGCCAGGGCGCGCGCCCGGTCAGCCTGAACTACCTCAAGCAGATCGCCCAGGCCGCCGACGGCCTCGGCTACCACGGCGTGCTGATCCCCACCGGGCGCTCCTGCGAGGACTCCTGGGTGATCGCCTCGGCCCTGGCGCCGCTCACCGAGCGCCTGCGCTACCTGGTGGCGATCCGCCCGGGGATCATCTCGCCGACCGTTTCCGCGCGCATGGCCGCGACCCTCGACCGCCTCTCCGGCGGCCGCCTGCTGATCAACGTGGTGACCGGCGGCGACCCCGACGAGAACCGTGGCGACGGCATCCACCTGAGCCACGCCGAACGCTACGAAGTCACCGACGAATTCCTCCGCGTGTGGCGCCGGGTGCTGCAGGGCGAGTCGGTGGACTTCGCCGGCAAGCACATCCAGGTGGAGAACGCCAAGGCGCTCTACCCGCCGGTGCAGAAACCCTACCCGCCGCTGTACTTCGGCGGCTCCTCCGAGGCCGCCCACGAGCTGGCCGCCGAGCAGCTGGACGTTTACCTGACCTGGGGCGAACCGCCGGCGGCGGTGGCGGCGAAGATCGCCGACGTGCGCCAGCGTGCCGCGCGCCACGGGCGCACGGTGAAGTTCGGCATCCGCCTGCACGTGATCGTGCGGCCGACCGAGGAAGAGGCCTGGAAGGCCGCCGACCAGCTGATCGAACACATCTCCGACGACACCATCGCCGCCGCCCAGCAGTCCTTCTCGCGCTTCGACTCCGAAGGCCAGCGGCGCATGGCCGCGCTGCACGGCGGGCGCCGCGACCAGCTGGTGGTGGCGCCGAACCTGTGGGCCGGCGTCGGCCTGGTGCGCGGCGGCGCCGGCACCGCGCTGGTGGGCAACCCGCAGCAGGTCGCCGAACGCATCAAGGAATACGCCGACCTGGGCATCGACAGCTTCATCTTCTCCGGCTACCCGCACCTGGAGGAGGCCTACCGCTTCGCCGAGCTGGTCTTCCCGCTGCTGCCGGAACCCTACGCCAGCCTGGCCGGGCGCGGCATGACCAACCTCACCGGGCCGTTCGGCGAAATGATCGCCAACGACGTCCTGCCCTCCGCGCAGAAGCAGTCGGCATGAGCCTGTACGAGGAGTCGCCCGTGAGTTCATCCACCCAGGCCGCCGTGCTCTCGCCGTTGCAGCTGGCCCGCCAGCTGGCCGCGGAGTTCGCCGAAACCGCCGTCGAGCGCGACAAGCTCGGCGGCACGCCGAAGGCCCAGCGCGACGCCCTGCGTCGCAGCGGCCTGCTCGGCCTGATCATTCCGCAACAGTTCGGCGGCCTCGGCGCCAGCTGGAGCGAAACCCTGGAAGTGACCCGCGAATTCGCCCGGGTCGACAGCTCCATCGCCCACGTGTTCGGTTTCCAGCACCTGATGCTGGCCACCGTGCGCCTGTTCGCGCGTCCCGAACAGTGGCAACCGTGGTTCGAGCAGACCGCCCGCAAGAACTGGTTCTGGGGCAACGCGCTGAACCCGCTGGACACCCGCACCGTGGTGAAGAAGTTCGACGGCTGGCGTGAGTTCTCCGGCAAGAAGAGCTTCTGCTCCGGCGCCAGCGACTCGGAAATGCTCATCGCCTCGGCGGTGGACGAGAGCGCCGGCGGCAAGCTGCTGATCGCCGCGATCCCCAGCGGCCGCACCGGCATCAGCCTGCACGACGACTGGGACAACATGGGCCAGCGGCAGACCGACAGCGGCAGCGCCACCTTCGAACGGGTGCGCGTGGAGGAAGCCGAACTGCTGCTCGACCCCGGCCCGCTGAGCACGCCCTTCGCCTGCCTGCGCCCGCTGATCGCCCAGCTGCTGTTCGCCAACCTGTTCCTCGGCGTGGCCGAGGGCGCCTTCGCCGAGGCCCGCCAGTACAGCCTCAAGGAAAGCCGCCCGTGGTTCCGCTCCAGCGCCCGCAGCGTCGGCGAGGACCCTTACGTGCTGCGCCACTACGGCGAGTTCTGGGTCGGCCTGGAAAGCGTGCGCCTGCTGGTGGAGCGCGCCGCCGCGCTGCTGGACGAGGCCTGGCGCAAGGAACAGGCGCTGGGCAGCGAGCAGCGCGCGCAGCTGGCGGTGGCCATCGCCACCGCCAAGGTCGCCGCCAGCCGCACCGGCCTGGACATCTGCAACCGCCTGTTCGAGGTCACCGGCGCGCGCGCCACCCACGCTTCGCTGCGCTTCGACCGCTTCTGGCGCAACCTGCGCACCCAGACCCTGCACGACCCGCTGGACTACAAGCTCCACGAGTTGGGGGACTGGGCGCTCAACGGCACGCGCCCGACACCGACCTTCTACTCCTGAGCGAGACAGACCATGCAACTGCTGACGCTGCCCCCTTCCCCCGCCCTGGCCACTTCGATCCGGGCCACCGCGCAGGTCTTCGAGGACCCGAAATCCCAGGCGCTGCTGGCCCACCTGCAGCGCGTGGCGCCGAGCGAGGCCAGCGTCCTGATCATCGGCGAGACCGGCACGGGCAAGGAACTGGTGGCGCGGCACATCCACAACCTCAGCGGGCGCCGTGGCGGACCCTTCGTCGCGGTGAACTGCGGGGCCTTCTCCGAATCGCTGGTGGAAGCCGAGCTGTTCGGCCACGAGAAGGGCGCCTTCACCGGCGCCCTCTCGGCCAAGGCCGGCTGGTTCGAGGAAGCCAACGGCGGCACCCTGTTCCTCGATGAGATCGGCGACCTGCCGATGGCCATCCAGGTCAAGCTGCTGCGCGTGCTGCAGGAGCGCGAGGTGGTGCGCCTGGGCTCGCGCAAGAGCATCCCGATCAACGTGCGGGTGCTGGCGGCGACCAACGTGCAGCTGGAGAAGGCGATCAACGCCGGGCACTTCCGCGAGGACCTGTACTACCGCCTGAACGTGGTCACCCTGCAACTGCACCCGCTGCGCGAGCGCCCCGGCGACATCCTGCCGCTGACCCGCCACTTCATCCGCAGCTACAGCGAGCGCCTGGGCTACGGCCAGGTGCAGCTCAGCGCCGAGGCCGAGCGCAAGCTGGTCGGCTATGGCTGGCCGGGGAACATCCGCGAGCTGGAGAACGTCATCCACCACAGCCTGCTGACCTGCCGCGACGGCCTGGTGCGCGAGGACGACCTGCGCCTGTCGAACCTGCGCCTGGAGCGCCAGGAAGAGGCGCCGGCGAACCCCTCGTCCGGCTATTCGACGACCGCCACCGGCGGCGCCGGCGAGTCCGCCGACGAGCTGCTGCAACGCGCCTTCCGCCGCCTCTTCGAGGAATCCGGCGGGGCCCTGCACGAGCGCGTCGAGGAAGGCCTGCTGCGCGCCGCCTACCGTTTCTGCCACCACAACCAGGTGCACACCGCCAACCTGCTCGGGCTGTCGCGCAACGTCACCCGCACACGCCTGATCGCCATTGGCGAGCTGGTGGTGAACAAGCGCCGCGGCGTCGATGTGGACCTGGACAACCGCGTAGTGCGGCTGTCCATCTGAATGCCTTTGGCACCAACCCCCTCAGACGCCGACCAGGCTAACCCGGTCGGCCAGGCGCCGCGCCCTTTCCAGTACCACCTCGCGCGCTTGCACGGGCGCCGCCACGCGTAGCCGCAGGCTGCCCAGCGAACGGCCCTGGATGCGTTCCAGGCTGGCTTGCAGCAGGCGCACCTCGTAGCCCAGCTCGCGACCGATGGCCGCCGGTTCCGGCTCACCCACCCCCGCCCCGCTGTAGTACAGGTCGAGCAGCAGGCCCTCGCCCGCCGCTTCGCCCTCGGCGTCGTGCTGCAGGGTGCCGAGCAGGCTGCGCGTCACCTCGTGGCGCGGGTCGCCGAACACTTCCCAGACCTCGCCCTGCTCCACCACCCGGCCGCGTTCCAGCACCACCACGCGGTCGCAGAGGTCGCGGATCACTTCCATCTCGTGGGTGATCAGCACGATGGTCAGGCCGAGGCGGCGGTTGATGTCGCGCAGCAGCGCAAGGATCGACTGGGTGCTTTCCGGGTCCAGCGCCGAGGTGGCCTCGTCGCACAGCAGCAGGTCCGGTTGCAGCACCAGCGCGCGGGCGATGCCGACGCGCTGCTTCTGCCCGCCGGAAAGCTGCGCCGGGTAGGCCTCGCGCTTGTCCGCCAGGCCCACCAGCTGCAGCAGCTCGGCGACCCGCCGCTCGCGCTCGGCGCGCGGTACGCCGGCCAGGCGCAGCGGCAGAGCGACGTTGTCGCCGACCGTGCGCGAAGCCATCAGGTTGAAGTGCTGGAAGATCATCCCGGTGCGCCGGCGCAGCTGCGCCAGGCGCGCGTCGTCGAAAGCGCCGATGTCCTCGCCGTCGACCAGCACCTGGCCGGCGCTGGGCCGTTCCAGGCGGTTCAGCGAGCGCAGCAGCGAGGACTTGCCGGCGCCGCTGCGGCCGATGATGCCGAAGACCTCGCCACGGCGGATCTCCAGGTCGATGCCGTGCAGCGCCTGGACCTCCTGGCGCCCGGCCAGGTAGTGCTTGCCCAGGCCCTGCAGGCGGATGTGGGTGGCAGCCGTGAGCGGCTGCGAGTTGAAGCTGAC
>NZ_JARJLT010000320.1 GCF_029335315.1 Pseudomonas citronellolis | reverse complement strand
GGAAGCCCCGCTCGCCGGCAATCTCACTCTTCGCGGCGCCCCTGCTGCCGGCGCCACGCCGCCGGGGCCATGCCGAACTGCTGGGTGAACCAGCGGGTGAAGGAGCTGGGCATCGAGTAGCCGAGCAGGTCGGCGATGCGGCCCAGGCTGTAGCGGGGGTTCTCCAGGTAGCGCAGCACCAGTTCGCGGCGCACTTCGTTGATCAGGTCGGAGAAGGTCACCTGGTTGTCTTCCAGGCGGCGTTGCAGGGTGCGCACGTTCAGGCCCAGGGACAGGGCGATCTGTTCGATGGTGGCGCGGCCCATCGGCAGCAGCAGGTAGATGGCCTTGCGCACCTCGTTGAGGGTGCTGGCCTCGGTGGCGCCGGGTAGCGAGTCGACGAAGCTGCGGGCGTGGCGGACCATCGCCGGGTCGGCCAGGGGGTTGGGCGCGTCCAGCGCGCTGGCCGGGCAGACGATGCCGTTGAACTCGCTGCCGAACTCGATCTTGCAGGCGAACAGGCGCCGGTGCACCTGCAGGTCGGCCGGGGCGTCGTGGCTGAAGTTCACGCTCAGCGGCTGCCAGTGCGGGCCGAGGAGGGCGCCGCAGAGCCGGTAGAGCACCCCCACCGCCAGTTCGATGCCTTGCCGCGCCGGCTGCGGCGGGGCGGTCACCAGTTCTTCGCGGAGGATCACCGTGCGGCCTTCCTGGTCGACGTACAGGGCCAGGGATTCGTTGATCAGGTGGCGGTACTGGACGATGGTGTCGATGGCCTCGCGCAGGGTCGCCTGGTGCGTCAGCAGCAGGCTGATCACGCCGAAATCCGAAAGCTGCCGCGACTCGGCCATGCGCAGGCCGAAGGTCTCGCAGCCGCTGGCGCGCGCCGAGTCCTCCAGCAGGCGCACCGCGGCGGCGGTGGGGATGCGCTGCTCGGGGTTGTCGAGCATCGCCTGGCTCAACCCCACCTGGCTGAGCTGCAGCTGCGGGTTGAGACCGAGGTGGCGCGCCACCTCCAGGTAGTTGGTCAGGGCCGCCACGCGAACCATCGGGGTCATGTCTATCGCCTTGTTGTTGTTCTTCTGCCGAGCAGGGCTGTCACGCAAGGGCAAGCGGCCGGGGCGCGGACCCAGCGTTCGAGTTGCCGGATGACGACGGATTCTATCGGCAGGCCGCCGCGCGCGTGCAGCAAAGATTAGCCCAGGCTGGCGCGCGCGCAGGGCAGCGACGCGCTCTCCGTCGCGGCTTCGGCCAGCGCCGGCGGGGGCTCCGGCGGGGCGCGCGGGGGACCACCGGCGGCCGTGCTGTCATCAATTGCGAAGTGCCTGACGCCCTATGCAAAGCAGGGCCGGCGGTGCGCCCGTACTGTCTCTCCAACATCTTCGAAAACGCCACGAGGTGCCCGGTGAGCCACAACAACGACACCACCGTCCTGATCGTCCCCGGCCTGCGCGAGCATGTGCCCGGCCACTGGCAGACGCTGCTCCAGGCACGCCTGCCGAAGGTCCGCGCGGTGCCGCCGCTGACCGCGGACAAGCTCAGCCTGGACGCCCGCGTGGAAGCCATCCAGCGCGAGGTCGAGCGTATCGACGGGCCGCTGATCCTGGTCGCCCACAGCGCCGGGGCGCTGATGGTGGCGCACTGGGCGGCGCGCTACTCGCGGCCGGTCAAGGGCGCGCTGCTGGCCACCCCACCGGACCTCGACGCCACCTGGCCGGAAGGCTACCCGAGCCCGCAAAGCCTGGCCGAGCACGGCTGGACCCCGCTGCCGCGCCAGCCGCTGCCATTCCCCTGCCTGGTAGCGGCCAGCGCCGACGACCACCTGGCCAGTCTCGACGCCGTGCGCCGCCTGGCCGCCGACTGGGGCGCCAGCCTGGTCGAGCTGGGCCAGGTCGGCCACCTCAACCCGGCCTCCGGCTACGGCGACTGGCCGGCGGCCGACGCGCTGATCCAGCAGCTGGATCGCTGATCCCCGACGAATTCATGGCCCCGGCTTCCACGGCCGGAGCCGGCCCGCGCGCGTCGCGGGCCAGGGCCTCGGGACGGGCCCCACTGCGTCCCGACCACAACAAGAAACGGAGCCATCGAATGCACAACCCGAACCACCCCGCGCGGCCCCTGCGCCGTTGCCTGCTCGCCTCGGCGGTACTCGCCGCCGTCGCCAGCCCGCAACTGCAGGCCTTCGAGCTGACCACCGGCAACCCGGACCTGTCGGTGCGTTTCGACAACACCGTCAAGCTCAGCTACGGGCAGCGCGTCGAGGGGCAGAACAGCAAGATCGCCAACACCGCCAACACCAACGACGGCGACCGCAACTTCGGGGTCGGCAGCGCGGTGACCCAGCGCATCGACCTGCTCAGCGAACTGGACGTCGTCTACCGCGACAGCATGGGTTTGCGCCTCAGCACCGCGAGCTGGTACGACCACGCCTACGACCATGTCGCAGGCGACAACCCGTTCCCCGGCCAGCGCGCCAACGCCGGCCACCTGGTCAACCGCAATGGCCGGGTGCTCGCGCCGGCTGGCGGGCGGCCGGCCAGCAGTGGCCTCGATGGCTTCGCCGACCGCTACTACAACGGCCCCTCGGGCGAACTGCTCGACGCCTTCGTGTTCGCCAGCCACGAGGTCGGCGACGGCATGCAGCTCAGCGGCAAGCTCGGCCGCCACACTGTGTACTGGGGCGAGACCCTGTTCAGCGCCGCCAACGGCATCAACTACGGCCAGTCGGCCCTGGACCTGGGCAAGCTGTACAACGTGCCCGGCACCGAGGCCAAGGAGCTGTTCATGCCGCGCAGCCAGCTGTCGCTGTCGCTGACGGTGAATCCCGAGCTGACCCTGGCCGCGCAGTACTTCCTCGAGTTCGAGAACTCGCGCTTCCCCGAAGGCGGCACCTACATGGGCCCCTACGACATGCTCAACGACGGCGGCAAGGTGTTCTGGCTGCCGCTGCCGGCCAGCTCGGCCTTCTACGGCGCGCCGCGCGGCCACGACGCCACGCCGAGCAACACCGGCGACTTCGGCCTGATGGCCAAGTGGAGCCCGGAATGGCTCGACGGCACCCTCGGCTTCTACTACCGCAAGACCTCCGACACCCTGCCGGCGGTGCTGGTGGACGCGCCCAACCTGCACAAGCCGGGGCTCGCCGGCCTGCCGGGGATGAACTACTTCACCGCCTACGCCGACGACATCGACATCTACGGCATCAGCCTGTCGAAGAACGTCGGCCCGGTCAGCGTCGGCCTGGACCTGAACTACCGCGAGAACATGCCGCTGGCGAGCAACTTCACCACCATCAACCCGACACTCTACGCCGCCGCCAAGCGCGGCCTGATCAACGGCGCCAACCTGATCGGCGAGCGCCCCTCCGACGGCGACACCGGCCTGGCCCGCGGCAAGACCTTCCACGTGGTCCTCAACGGCCTGGTGACCTTCGGCGCCACGCCGCTGTGGGACGCCTCCAGCCTGGCGGTGGAGGGCACCCTGACGCACCTGGTGGACGTCACCGAGGGCGCGCAGACCTTCAAGGGCGACTCCAGCTACCGCGGCGTGGACAAGGTGACCACCAACGCCTACGCCATGGCCACCAGCTTCACCCCCACCTGGTACCAGGCGTTCCCCGGCGTCGACCTGTCCATGCCGCTGGCCTACAACGTCGGCCTGCACGGCAACTCGGCGGTGCAGCTGGGCGGCAACGAGGACGCCGGCAGCTACTCGGTGGGCGTGGCCGCCGACTTCCACCAGAAGTACCGCTTCGACCTCAAGTACGTCGACGCCTTCGGTCCCTTCGACACCTGCGAGAGCGGCCGCGACAACAACACCCCCGGCGCCAACGGGCAGTACCAGTGCATTCCCGGGCAGATCACCTCGCAGGCCGGCCTGGCGCCGCTGCTGAAGGACCGCGGGATGGTCACCGCTTCGTTCAAGACCACCTTCTGAATTCACCCACGGCTCCGCGAGCGGAGCAGGAGATACACCCATGAACTTCAAGCCTTCCCTGATGGCCACGGCGCTCGGCCTGGCCCTGAGCGGCGCGGCGCTGGCCGCCGTGTCGCCCCAGGAAGCCGCGCAACTGGGCGCCAGCCTGACCCTGGTGGGCGCCGAGAAGGGCGCCAGTGCCGACGGCGCGATTCCCGCCTACAGCGGCGGCCTGACCCAGGCCCCGGCCGGCTTCAAGGCCGGCGACAGCATGCGCCCGGACCCCTTCGCCGGCGACAAGCCGCAGCTGGTGATCGACGGCAAGAACGTCGACCAGTACAAGGCCCAGCTCAGCGCCACCACCTATGAACTGGCCAAGCGCTACCCGAGCTTCCGCGTCGACGTCTACCCGACCCATCGCAGCGCCGCCTTGCCCCAGGCGGTGCTCGACAACAGCAAGAAGAACGCCGTGGCCACCCAGGCCCTGGAAGGCGGCACGGCCATCGACAACGCGCTGCCGGGCGTGCCCTTCCCGATTCCGAAGAGCGGCGCCGAGGCGATGTGGAACTTCCTGCTGCGCTACCAGGGGGTGAACATCAAGGCCAAGTACGACTCCTGGAACGTCGACTCCTCCGGTAGCGCCAACCTCGCCACCACCGGCCAGGCCTTCATCAACTACCCGATCTACGAAGACCTCGCGCAGCCGGTGAAGGGAACCGAGGTGTACTACCAGATGAAGCTCTACTACACCGGCCCGGCGCGCCGCGCCGGCGAGGCGATGATGCTCAAGGACGCCGCCAACCCGCTGCAGCAGCCGCGCCGCGCCTGGCAGTACCTGCCCGGCCAGCGCCGGGTGAAGCTGGCGCCGAACCTGGCCTACGACACGCCCAACCCGGGCATGGCCGGCGCCGGCACCTACGACGACGTGTTCGTCTTCAACGGCGCGCTCGACCGCTACGACTGGAAGCTGCTCGGCAAGCAGGAAATGATCGTGCCCTACAACACCTACCGGCTGACCTACGCCAGCGACATCAAGCCGGTGGTCACCCCCAACCACCTGGCGCCGGACTACGTGCGCTGGGAGAAGCACCGCGTGTGGGTGGTGGAGGGCACGCTGAAGTCGGACGCGCGGCACATCTACGCCAAGCGCCGCTTCTACCTCGACGAGGACACCTGGGTGGCCCTGGCCTCCGACGAGTACGACGCGCGCGGCCAGCTGTACCGCGGCTCCTTCGCCTTCCTCAGCCAGAGCTACGACAAGCAGGTGCCGGACGCCACGCCGTTCATGATCTACGACCTCACCGCCGGCAGTTACAACATCAACGGCGTGGTCGGGCCCTACGGCGGCATCAACTACATCGAACCGCTGGCCAAGACCCAATGGTCGCCCGAGGCCCTGGCCGGCAGCGGCATCCGCTGAGCCCGGCAGCGGCGGCCCGCGTGGGCCGCCGCCTTTTCCTGACGAGGTAGCCGTATGCGATTCCCCTTCACGCCCAGCCTGGCCTGCGTCGGCCTGGGGCTGGCGCTGCTGGCCGGCGCGGCGCCGGCCGGCGAGTTCGTCGATGTGCTCGACCTGCCGGCGCAGCGCAGCGAACTGGCCCTGGGCAGCCCGCTGGCGGCGATCACCCGCGCCGGGCCGCGCCTGGTGGTGGTCGGCCAGCGCGGGCACATCCTGTATTCCGACGACGCCGGGCACAGCTGGACCCAGGCCGAGGTGCCGGTGAGTTCCGACCTCACCGCCGTGCGCTTCCCGACCCCCGAGCAAGGCTGGGCGGTGGGTCACGATGGCGTGGTGCTGCACAGCGCCGACGGCGGCGCGCACTGGACGCGCCAGCTCGACGGCCGGCGCATCGGCCAGCTGCTGCTGGACTTCTACGCGGCCAACCCGCAGGACGACAACGCCGCGTTGCTGGAGCAGGCGCAGCGGCTGAAGGAGCAGGGCGCCGACAAGCCGTTCCTCGACCTGTGGTTCCGCGATGCCCGCGAAGGTTTCGTGGTCGGCGCCTTCAATCTGATCCTGCACACCGCCGACGGCGGCCTGAGCTGGACGCCCTGGAACCACCGCATCGACAACCCGCAGGGGTTGCACCTGACCGCCATGGCGGCGCTCGGCGACGACCTGTACATCGTCGGCGAACAGGGCCTGCTGCTGCGCCTGGACCGCCAGCGGCAGCGCTTCGTCGCCCTGCATTCGCCCTACCAGGGCAGCTTCTTCGGCGTGCTCGCGCGCCCCGGCCTGCTGCTCGCCTACGGCCTGCGTGGTCACGCGGTGCGCAGCCTGGACGGCGGCGCGAGCTGGAGCGAGGTGAACACCGGCCTGGGCGTCAGCCTGACCGCCGCCAGCTTCGACGCCGGCGGCCAGCCGTACCTGTTCAGCCAGGCCGGCCAGGCCCTGGTCAGCCACGACGACGGCGCCAGCTTCCAGGCCCTCGCGCTGACCCAGCGCGGCCCGGTGAGCGGCGCCCTGGCCAACCCCGGCGAGCTGCTGCTGGTCGGCGGCCGCGGCCTGCAACACAGCGCCCTGCCCGTGGCGCCATAAGAACAAGACAGACAAGAGAAAGCCTCATCATGGTCGACCTGAAGCAAGGCGAGATGCCTGTAGTCCGCGAACTGCGGGACTTCGACGCGCACAGCGGCAACCTGCTGGAGCGCCTGGTGTTCAACCACCGCGCGCTGTTCCTCGGCCTGATCGCCCTGGTCACCCTGTTGCTGGGGTGGATGGCCGTGACCCGCCTGGAGGTGCGCCCCAGCTTCGAGAAGATGATCCCGCAGCAGCACCCGTACATCCGCAACTACCTGGACAACCGCGCCGAGCTGCGCGGCCTCGGCAACGCCGTGCGGGTGGTGGTGGAGAACCGCGCCGGCGACGTGTTCCAGCCGGCCTACCTGGAGGCGCTGCGGCAGATCAACGACCAGTTGTTCCTCACTCCCGGCGTCGACCGCGCCTGGATGAAGTCGCTGTGGTCGCCGGCGGTGCGCTGGACCGAAGTCACCGAGGAAGGCTTCCAGGGCGGCCCGGTGATGCCCGACGGCTACGCCGGCGACGCCGCCGGCATCCAGCAGCTGCGCCAGAACATCGCCCGCGCCGGCATCGTCGGCAGCCTGGTGGCCAACGACTTCCGTTCGAGCATGCTGGTGGTGCCGCTGCTGGACCGCGACTCGGCCACCGGCAAGGGCATCGACTACCGGCAGTTCTCGCACCAGCTCGACGAGCTGCGGCTGAAGTACGAATACCAGGGCGACCGCCGCGCCTTCGCCGCCGGCGAGCCGGGGCAGGGGCCGCTGCGCATCCACGTGATCGGCTTCGCCAAGCTGGTCGGCGACCTGCTCGACGGGCTGCTGCGGGTGACGCTGTTCTTCGGCCTGGCGGTGGCCACCGCCTTCATCATCATCCTGGTCTACACCCGCTGCCTGCGCAGCAGCCTGCTGGTGATCGGCTGCTCGCTGCTGGCGGTGGTCTGGCAGCTCGGCCTGGTGGCCTGGCTGGGCTTCGCCCTGGACCCGTACTCGATGCTGGTGCCGTTCCTGATCTTCGCCATCGGCGTGTCCCACGCCACCCAGAAGATGAACGGCATCATGCAGGACATCGGCCGTGGCACCCACCGCCTGGTGGCCGCGCGCAACACCTTCCGCCGGCTGTTCCTGGCCGGGGTCACCGCGCTGCTTTCCGACGCGGTGGGCTTCGCCGTGCTGATGCTGATCGACATCCCGGTGATCAAGGAACTGGCGATCACCGCCAGCATCGGCGTGGCGGTGCTGATCTTCACCTCGCTGCTGATGCTGCCGGTGGCGCTGTCCTACGTCGGCGTCAGCCCCCGCGCCGCCGCCCGCGCCCTGCGCGAGGAACGCCTGGAGGCGCGCCAGCAGGGCCTGGGCCGGCTGTGGAACCTGCTCGACCGCTTCACCGAGCGGCGCTGGGCGGGCGTGACCCTGCTGCTGGCGGCGCTGCTCGGCGCCGGCGGCTTCGCGGTCAGCCAGCAGCTGCAGATCGGCGACCTCGACGCCGGCGCCCCGGAACTGCGCCCGGACTCGCGCTACAACCGCGACAACGCCTACATCACCAGCCACTACGCGCTGTCCAGCGACCTCTTCGCGGTGATGCTGAAGACCCCCGCCGAGGGCTGCCTGGACTACCGCACGCTGATCCTCGCCGACCGCCTGGGCTGGGCCCTGCAACAGCATCCGGGGGTACAGGCCACGGTGTCGCTGGCCGACGCGGTGAAGCAGATCACCGCCGGCACCTACGAGGGCAACCCGCGCTTCGCCAGCCTGCAGCGCAACCAGGACGTGCTCAACTACTCGGCCCAGCAGGCCTCGGTGAACACCCCGGAACTGTTCAACACCCAGTGCTCGCTGATGCCGGTGATCGCCTTCCTCAAGGACCACAAGGCGCGCACCCTCGACGAGGTGACGGCGATCGCCGAAGCCTTCGCCAAGGCCAACGACAGCCCGGAGCGCCAGTTCCTGCTGGCCGCGGGCAGTGCCGGGATCGAGGCGGCGACCAACGCGGTGGTGCGCCAGGCCAACCACAGCATGCTGCTGTACGTGTACGCGGCGGTCAGCCTGTTCTGCCTGATCACCTTCCGCAGCTGGCGCGCCACCCTGGTGGCGATCCTGCCGCTGGTGCTCACCTCGATCCTCTGCGAGGCGCTGATGGTGGCCATGGGCATCGGCGTGAAGGTCGCGACCCTGCCGGTGATCGCCCTGGGCGTGGGCATAGGGGTGGACTACGCGCTCTACCTGCTCAGCGTGCAGCTGCAATTGCAGCGCGCCGGCCTGCCGCTGGCGCTGGCCTACCGCCAGGCGGTGGCCTTCACCGGCAAGGTGGTGGCGCTGGTCGGCGTGACCCTGGCCGCCGGGGTGATCACCTGGGCCTGGTCGCCGATCAAGTTCCAGGCCGACATGGGCATCCTGCTGACCTTCATGTTCCTCTGGAACATGCTCGGCGCGCTGTTGCTGATCCCGGCGTTGTCGCACTTCCTGCTCGGCGGCCGGCGCCTGTGAGGGGGCCTGGTCCTGGGCGGTGAGGCGTATCAGGATGACTTCGGATTCTCCGGCGGCAGAGGACAGCCCCCTCTCCTGTTTGCGGCGGCCCGCGCAGGGGAGAGGGTTGGGGAGAGGGGCTCTTCCGTCCGGAGCCGGCGTACACCTCAGGCGGCCAGCGCTCAGTAGCGCGGCATCGACTGCACGCGCGGGTCGATCTGCTGGCGCGGAATCTGCTGGCGCGCGTCGCGGTCGGCGTTGCTGCCCGGCTGGCCGGGCTCGCAGCTCTGGCCGGCGCAGCCGGCGAGGCCCGCCAGCAGCGCGGCGGCGAGCAGGACGCGGGTGGATGGGCGCATGGCGGTTCCTCCTTCGTGGGGTGTCCTTTGAGCAAACACGCCAGCCCCGGAGGTTGCTCGGGCAGGCGACGGGCGGAACGCGGCGAGGCGATGAATTACAGAGGCCGCGAGCCCCTCTGGCCGGCCGGAAAGGCCCGTCGCAGAAGCCCTGGCGAACGTTCGAAAGGCGCCCCCGGGGGGCCGGCAGATCGCCATGGATCATCCATACTCAGCCAGGCACATTCGCGTCCGGCCCGCCGCATTGGCGCCGGCGCCGCACAGGGAGGGCCCCATGGCCAAGTCGAAGAAACACAAGAAGCACACGGCGGACGCCGCCGCGCAACGCCTCGACCGCAAGACCTACGAGGCCGAGCTGCGGCGCCTGCACGTGGAGCTGGTGAAACTGCAGGAGTGGGTGGTGGCCAAGGGCCTGAAGGTCTGCGTGATCTTCGAGGGCCGCGACGGCGCCGGCAAGGGCGGCACCATCAAGGCCATCACCGAGCGCGTCAGCCCGCGGGTGTTCCGCGTGGTGGCGCTGCCGGCGCCCACCGAGCGGGAGCAGTCGCAGATGTACGCGCAGCGCTACATCGGCCACCTGCCGGCGGCCGGCGAAGTGGTGATCTTCGACCGCAGCTGGTACAACCGCGCCGGCGTCGAGCGAGTGATGGGCTTCTGCACCCAGGACCAGGCGCGCAAGTTCCTCGCCGTGGTGCCGCTGTTCGAGAACATGCTGGTGGAGTCGGGGATCATCGTCCTCAAGTACTGGCTGGAAGTCAGCGCCGAGGAGCAGACCCGGCGCCTGCAGGACCGCATCAACGACGGTCGCAAGCTATGGAAGCTCTCGCCCATGGACCTGAAGTCCTACGGCCGCTGGGACGACTACACCCGCGCCCGCGACGAGATGTTCGCCGCCTCCGACTCGTCCTGGGCGCCCTGGTTCATGGCGCGCTCCGAGGACAAGCGGCGCGCGCGGCTGAACATCATCTCCCACCTGCTGGCGCACGTGCCCTACGAGGACGTCACCCGCGAGAAGGTCATGGAGCTGCCCAAGCGCGGCCGCATCGGCAAGTACAAGCCCGTCGACTACCCGTTCCGGATGGTCGAGGAGCGCTTCTGAACCCGCCCCCCGGCCGCCCGCGAGGAACCCGCGATGCCCCATGACGGAAGCCTGCTGCAGGCCACGGTGGTGTTCCTCCTGGCGGTGGTGCTGCTGGTGCCGCTGGTGCAGCGCCTGAAGCTCGGCGCGGTGCCTGGCTACCTGCTCGCCGGCATCATCATCGGGCCCTCGCTGCTGGGCCTGGTGAACAACCCGGAGAACGTCGGCCGGCTCTCCGAGCTGGGTGTGGTGATGCTGCTTTTCCTCATCGGCCTGGAGCTCTCGCCGCGGCGCCTGTGGGCGATGCGCCGGGCGTTGTTCGGCATCGGCTCGCTGCAGGTGCTGCTCAGCGCCCTGGCCCTGGGCGGCATCGCCCTGGCCCTCGGCCAGGCGCCGGCGACGGCCCTGGTGCTGGGCCTGGGGCTGGCGCTGTCGTCCACCGCCTTCGGCCTCCAGGTGCTGGCCGAACGCAAGGAGCTGGGCCGTCCCCACGGCCGCCTGGCGGTGGCCATCCTGCTGTTCCAGGACATCGCCGCCATCCCGCTGATCGCCCTGGTGCCGCTGCTCGGCGCCGGCGCCGAGGGCGGTGACGCGGGGCAGGGCGCGCGGCCGTTGCTGGCGGTGCTGGTGGGCGTCGGCGTGGTGGTCCTCGGCGGGCGCTACCTGCTGCGCCCGGCCTTCGCCTGGGCGGTGGGCCCGGGCCTGCGCGACCTGTCCACCGCCATGGCGCTGCTGATCGTGCTGGGCACCGCCTGGATCATGGAGCACGTCGGCGTGTCCATGGCCCTGGGCGCCTTCCTCGCCGGGCTGCTGATGGCCGAGTCGGAGTTCCGCCACGAACTGGAAGCACAGATCGAACCCTTCAAGGGCCTGTTGCTGGGGTTGTTCTTCGTCGGCGTGGGGATGACCGCCGACCTGCGCCTGCTGCTCGGCGAACCCCTGGTGGTGCTCGGCCTGACCCTGCTGCTGGTGGCGCTCAAACTGCCGCTGCTGCTGGCCCTGGGGCGCCTGGCCGGCGGCCTGAGCCGCGCCGGCGCGCTGTGCCTGGCGGTGGTGCTGGCTTCCGGCGGCGAATTCGCCTTCGTGGTATTCAAGCTGGCCCTGGAGCAGCGCCTGCTCGACCAGCGCGTGCACGACCTGCTGGTGCTGGCCATCACCCTGTCCATGGCCCTGGTGCCGCTGCTGATGCTGGCTTTGGGCGCGCGCCTGGGCGAGCCGGCGGCCGAGGCCGCGCCCGTCGAGTCGGTGGAGCCGGACGTCGGGCAGACGCCACGGGTGGTGATCGCCGGCATGGGCCGCATGGGCCGCACCGTCGCGCGCCTGTTGCAGGCGCGCGGCATCCCCCTGGTGGCCCTGGAGACTTCGGTGCAGGCCCTCGGCCGGGAGCTGAGCGGGGTGCCGATCTTCTACGGCGACCTGGCCCGCCCGGAAATCCTTCACGCGGCGCGCGCCGGCGAGGCCGAGCTGATCATCGTCAGCACCGACGACCCGCAGACCAACCTGCGTACCGCCGAGACCATCGCCCGGCTGTATCCCGGCAAGCCGGTGATCGTCCGCGCGCGCAATCGCCAGCACGTCCTGCAACTGCTCGACCTGGGCGCCAGCCCGGTGCGCGAGACCTTCCATTCGAGCCTGGAAATGGCCCGCCGCGCGCTGCTCGCCCTGGGCCAGGACGAAGCGCAGGCGGCGGCCTGGGTGCGTGGCTACCAGCGCCAGGAGGAACAGCGCCTGCTCGACCTGCACCGCGGCCAGGCCACGCCGGCCGGCCCGCTGGACGAGGCGGACGACCCGGCCGACGGCGGTCCGCCAGCTACCCGGGGTGACTGACGAAAGACAATCGCGAAGAGCGGGGGAGGACCCGACATGCAGGCACCACTGAAGCTGGACGGCAGGCTGGCGCGAGACCTGCTGGACCTGTTCATCCGCGCCGGGCTCGTCGTCGTGCTGGTGGCCTTCGCCTTCCGGGTGTTTCGCCCGTTCCTCGACCTGATGCTCTGGTCGGTGGTCCTGGCGGTGACCCTGTACCCGCTGCAGCGTGGCCTGCGCGAGCGCCTGGGCGGGCGTGACGGGCGCGCGGCGACGCTGATCGTGGTGGTCGCGCTGGCCCTGCTGCTGGTGCCGGTGTACCTGCTGCTGGTGTCGCTGGGCGAGTCGCTGGAACAACTGCTGGGCCTGCTGCGCAGCGGCAGCTGGAGCCTGCCGGCGCCGCCGGAGGCGGTGGCCGGCTGGCCGCTGGTGGGGCCGCGCCTGTACCAGGCCTGGCTGTCCGCTTCCGGCGACCTGACCAGCGCGCTGCACCGCCTGCTGCCGCATCTCAAGGGCAGCGGCATGGCGCTGCTGGGCGCGCTGGCCAACGTCGGCGCGGCCTTCCTGCTGTTCATCGGCGCGCTGATCATCGCCGGTATCTGCATGGCCTATGGCGAGCGCGGCCACCTGGCGGCGCAGCGCATCGCCGCGCGGATTTCCGGGCCGCAGCGCGGGCCGCGCATCGTCACCCTGTGCACCGCGACCATCCGCGCGGTGGCCCAGGGGGTGATCGGCATCGCCTTCATCCAGATGCTGCTGGTGGGCGTCGGCTTCGTCGCCATCGGCGTGCCCGGCGCCGGCATCCTGGCCCTGGTCGTGCTGCTGCTGGGCATCGTGCAGCTGCCGGCGACGCTGGTCACCCTGCCAGTGATCGCCTACGTGCTGGGCACCGGAGGGGTGGACCTGGCGGGCATCGTGTTCGCCGTCTACAGCCTGGTCGCGGGGCTTGCCGACAACGTGCTCAAGCCACTGCTGCTGGGGCGCGGCGTCGACGTGCCGATGCCGGTGGTGCTGATCGGCGCGCTGGGCGGCATGGTGGTGCAGGGCATCATCGGCCTGTTCCTCGGCCCGGTGATCCTGGCGGTGGCCTACAACCTGTTCTGGCAGTGGGTCGATGAGCAGGACGAGGCCGCCGCCGAAGGCGCCGACGACGGCGGGCGCGCCGATTGAGCCGGCGCTCGCCGCTACGCGCCGCCGGCCCGCTGCTGGCGCTGCTGGCTGGCTGCACCCAGGTCGGCCCGGACCACGTCACCCCGCCCACGCCCTGGGTGCAGGGCTGGAGCACGCCGGCCGTGGAACAGGCCGGCCGCATCGCGCCCGCGCCCGACCTGCGCCGCTGGTGGACGCTGTTCGCCGACCCGACCCTGGACGCGCTGCTCGCCGAGGCCGACGCGCACAACGGCGACCTGCGCGTGGCCGGCCTGCGCGTGGCCGAGGCGCGCGCGCAGTTGGCCATCGTGCGCACCGGGCGCTACCCGCAGTTGCAGCAGTTTCGCGCCGACAGCCTCTACCTCAAGCGCGACCAGTCCGGGCCTGGCGCGCAGGACTCGGTGTTCTGGCAGTCCAGCCTGGGCTTCGACATCGGCTGGGAAATCGACTTCTGGGGCCGCTTCAGCCGCGCCATCGAGTCCGCCGACGCCGCCTACTTCGCCTCCCGCGCCAACTTCGACGACGCCCAGGTGCTGCTCCACGCCCAGGTCGCCGACACCTACTTCGCCCTGCGCACCGTCGAGGCGCGCCTGGACATCGCCCGCGACAACGCCGAGCGCCAGGCGCGCAGCCTGCAGATCACCGAGCGGCTGTTCCGCCACGGCGAGAACGACGAGCTGGACTGGCAGCAGGCGCGCACCCAGTTCCTCGCCACCCAGGCCAGCATCCCCGAGTTCGAGGACCAGCTGAACGCCCTGCGCAACACCCTCTGCGTGCTGCTCGGCCGCCCGCCGGGCCCGCTGCCGGAGTTGCAGGCGCGCCAGGGCCGGTTGCCCCTGCCGGATCGCGCGGTGCTCCAGGACGTGCCGGCCAGCCTGCTGCTGCGCCGCCCGGACATCCGCGCGGCGGAGCGCGCGGTGGCGGCGCAGTCGGCGCTGGTGGGGGTGGCCGAGGCCGACCTGTACCCGGCGTTGAGCCTGCTGGGCAGCATCGGCTGGACCCTGGTCTCGGCCCACGACCTGCCCAACAGCTTCGACCTCGCCGCCGGCCCGAGCCTGCTGTGGAATCCGCTGGACTACGGCCGGCGCAAGGACACCGTGCGCGTCGAGGACGCGCGCCTGCAGCAACTGATCGAGCTCTACCAGCAGGACGTGCGCCAGGCCGCGCGCGAGGCCGACGACGCCGCCAGCGGGCTGCTCCGTGCCCTCGACAGCGCGCGCATCCGCGGCGACGCGGCGCGGGCCGCCGAGCGCTCGCTGGCCCTGGCCAGCGCCCAGTACCGCGAAGGCTTCGCCGACTTCCAGCGGGTGCTGGACGCCCAGCAACTGCTGCTGCAACAGCAGGACGGCTACCTGGTCAGCCGCGGCAACGCGGTGGGCAGCCTGGTGGCCCTGTACAAGGCGCTCGGCGGCGGCTGGGACGCCAGCCGGGCCGCCGTCGACCCGGCCAGCCGCCGGCAGATGCAAGGGCGCACGGACTGGGACGGCCTGCTCGACGAGCCGCCGCCGGGCCCCGAAGCCAAAGGAGCAGCGCGATGACCGACAGCCCCGCGAACCCTCCGGCCCCGCCGCCCGCGCCGCCGCCGCCCGATCGCAGCCTGCGCCCGGTGCTGGTGCTGCTGGCCCTGAGCCTGGCCTGGTACCTGCTGGCCGACCGCTACACGCCCTACACCCGCCAGGCGCGGGTGCAGGCCTACGTGGTGCCGGTCACCGCCGAGGTGGCCGGCCAGGTGAAGCGGGTGGCGGTGGGCAACAACCAGGAGGTGCGCAAGGGCGAGCCGCTGTTCGAGCTGGACCAGGAGCAATACCGTATCGCCCTGGCGCGCGCCGAGGCCGACCTGGACACGGTGCGCCGGCAGATCGGCGCCAGCACCGCCGGCATCGACGCCGCCCAGGCCGCGCTGGCGGCGGCCCAGGCCGGCGAGCGCAAGGCCCGGCAGGACAGCGAGCGCCTGCAGCGGCTGTACCGCGAAGACCCCGGCACCGTCTCGGTGCGCCGCCTGGAAGGCGCCCAGGCGACCCGCGAGCAGGCCGCCAGCCAGGTCGCCGCGGCCCGCGCCGAGGTCGAGCGGGCCCGCGAGCAGCAGGGCGGCAAGGACAGCGACAACGCCCAGCTGCGCAGCGCCACCGCCACCGTCGAGAAGGCCCGCCTGGACCTGCAGCGCACCCAGGTGCGGGCGGAGTCGGACGGGCTGATCACCGACCTGCGCACCGACGTCGGCCACTACGTCGGCGCGGGCAGCCCGGTGATGACCCTGATCGCCATCCACGACCTGTGGATCAGCGCCGACATGACCGAAAACAACCTCGGCCGCCTGCGCCCCGGCGCGCCGGTGCTGGTGGTGCTCGACGCGCGCCCCGGCGAAGTGTTCCACGGCCGCGTGCGCAGCATCGGCTACGGCGTCAGCGTCGGCCAGGGCACGCCGCCGGGGAGCCTGCCGACGGTGCAGAACAGCCGCGACTGGCTGCGCCCGGCGCAGCGCTTCCCGGTGATCGTCGAGCTGGACCGCGACGAGCTGGCCGACAGCGCCAACCTGCGGGTGGGCGGCCAGGCCGAGGTGATGGCGCTGACCGGCGAGGGTAACCCGCTGAACCTGCTCGGGCGCCTGTTCATGTGGTGCATGAGCTGGCTCTCCTATGCCTATTGAGCTGCGCCGGCGCCGCGCGCTGCGCCTGGCCTGGGGCGTCGCCCTGTGCCTGGCGGCGAGCTTCGGCCTGGGCTTGCCGGTGCCGGTGCTGGCGCCGATCTTCGCGCTGTTGCTGCTGGCCCTGCGCAGCCAGCCGCTGCCGCTGCGCCTGGCGCCGGCCCTGGCGTTGCTGGTGCTGTTCAGCGCCGGCAGCGGCCTGCTGCTGATCCCGCTGCTGGTGTACGCCCCGGCCAGCGGCGTGCTGCTGGTCGCCTTGGGCCTGTTCCTGTGTTTCCGCTACGCCCTGCGCGGCGGCAACGGCCTGCTGGCGAACTTCCTGGTGATCGGCCTGAGCATGGTCTCGGCGGCCGGCGCCAGCGACTACGGGCTGGCCCTGGCGGTGGTCGAGGCGATGGCCAAGGGCATGCTGCTGGCGGCGCTCGGCGTGAGCCTGGCGCACGCGTTGTTTCCCGAACCGCCGGGCGCGCCGGCGCAACCGCCGGCGCCGCTGCCGCCGTTCGCCGACAGCGCGCGCATCGCCCTGCGCGCCACGCTGATCGTGATGCCGGCGTTCCTCCTGGCGCTGATCGCCCCGGACCAGTTCATGCCGCTGGTGCTCAAGGCGGTCAGCCTCGGCCAGCAGAGCTGCGAGACCAGCGCCCGCCGCGCCGGCCGCGAGCTGATCGGCTCGACGCTGCTGGCCGGGGTGCTGGCCATCGTCCTGTGGAACGCGCTGAGCCTGTTCCCGGACCTGTGGATGTTCTTCCTCTGGGTGCTGCTGTTCGCCCTGCTGCAGGCGCGCCGGCTCTATGCCGCGGTGGCGACCCGGCAGGGCCCGGGGTTCTGGGTCGGCTGCCTGTCGACGATGCTGATCCTGCTCGGCCAGTCGGTGCAGGACAGCGCCAGCGGCCAGGACGTGCAGCGCGCCTTCGCCGTGCGCATGGCGCTGTTCCTGCTGGTGTCGCTGTACGCCTGGGCGATGATCTTCTGGCTGGAGCGCCGGGTCAGCCGGCGCCCGCGGCCTGGCCCTGTCGCTCGAACCAGCTGAGCACGGTCTGGCAGGCCGGGTGCGCGGCGCCGCTGTCGCGCAGCCAGAGGGCGTAGACGCCGCCGGTCTTCAGCGCCTCGCCGAAGGGCACCACGAGGTCGCCGCGCTGCAGGGCGTCCTGGGCCAGCATGCGGTCGGTCATGGCGATGCCCAGGCCCTGGGTGGCGGCGTCCAGCGCCAGGTCGTCGAGGTTGAACAGCATGTGCTTGAGCTGCTGCGGGGTCTCGCCGGGCTGCGCGCGCAGCCAGCGGGTCCAGGCCTGGCGGTCGGTGGAGGCGTGGATCAGGGCGTGGCGCGCCAGTTCCGCCGGCGAGCCCGGCGGCAGCTGGCCGTCGGCCAGGCGCGGCGCACAGACCGGCACCAGGTACTCGTCGAACAGCGGGGTCAGCGGGCGCTCGTCGAGGCCGGCGGGCAGGTAGAGCACGTAGGCGTCGCAGTCGGCGACGTCGTCCACCACCTCGCCGGCGACGCTCTCGATGGACAGGCACAGCTCCGGGTTGGCCACGTAGAACGAACTCAGCCGCGGCAGCAGCCAGCGCACCGCCAGGGAGACGAAGGTGCGGATGCGGAACGGCCGCTCCAGCGGCACCGGCGCCAGGCGCTCCTCCAGGCGCAGCAGGGCCTTGAGGGTGTCGCGGGCCACCGCGTAGACCTCGCGCCCGGCATCGGTCAGCGCCACCCTGCGGCTGGTGCGGTCGAACAGCGGTACCTGGTAGTACTCCTCCAGCTGCTGCACCTGGCGGCTGATGGCGCTCTGGGTCAGGTGCAGCTGGCGCGCGGCCTCGGTGAAGCTGCTGGCGTCGGCGACCTGGACCAGCGCCTGGAGCGCCTGCAGGGAGGGCACGCGAAGCAGTTTATCCATGCGTTTTCCGAATGGTTGGATGAAATAACAGCGTTGGATATTACCCGGTAAGACCCCGTAGATTCTGCTCTAGACCCCTGAAAAGGAAAATCCCTGGATACCCGGTGCGCATGAATTCCGCAGCGCCAGCGGTTCCCGGCCAGCGCCGCGGCGGGTCGCCCCACCCAGAACCCGCCGGAGGACCGCCACCATGACCCAGCTGACCCTGAGCGCCGCACGCGGCACCTCGCTGCGCAGCATCGGCCTGATCCTGGTGTCGATGTTCTGCTTCGCGGTGGTCGACGCCCTGGCCAAGGACGTGGCGCTGAAATACCCGGCCAACGAGGTGACCTTCTTCCGCATGGCTTTCGGCCTGCTCCCGGCCGTGCTCTTCTGCCTGCGCGGGCGACCGCTGGGCGAACGCCTGCGCAACCTCGACCTGCGCGGCCAGAGCCTGCGCGCGGTGACCCTGCTGTGCTCGTCCGGGCTGTTCTTCGCCGGGCTGCCGTACATGGCGCTCAGCGAGGCGATCTCCATCGCCTATTCCGAGGCGCTGCTGGTGATAGTGCTGGCGCCGCTGCTGCTGGGCGAGCGCATGTTGCCGCGCAACGCCATGGCCGCCGTGCTCGGCTTCGCCGGCGTACTGCTGGTGGTACGCCCGGAAGGCGGTGAGGCGAGCTGGCTGGGCCCGGCGCTGCTGATCGCCAGCGCGGTGTTCGGCGCGCTGTCGATGCTGCAGATCCGCCGCATCCGCGCCAGCGACGACTCCACCACCACCGTGCTGTTCTTCACCACCCTCGGCACCCTGGCCGGCGCGGCCAGCCTGACCGTGGCCTGGCGCACCCCGGAAGTCGCCGACCTGGGCACCTTCTTCGCCCTGGGCGTGCTCGCCACCCTGGCCCAGCTGCTGTTCACCGTCGCCGTGCGCCAGGCCCCGGCCGCGGTGCTGGCGCCCTACACCTACACCAGCATCATCTGGGCCAGCCTGTTCGGCTACCTGATCTGGAACGAGACCCTGAGCCCGCTGTCCTGGCTGGGCATCGCCCTGATCGTCGGCAGCGGCGTGGTGGTCGCGGTGCTGGAACAGCCGCCGGAGGGGCCGTTGGTCTGAGCGGGCGGCGCTGCCAAGGGCAACGGCGGATAACGCCCGCAGTGGCTCGTCGTAGGAGCGGGCATTCCCATAACGCCAACGGGCGTCGTAGGGCGCATAACCGTTCGCGGTTATCCGCCGCATCCGCCACGCCTCGGCCGGCTTCGTGCGCGCGGTGGCGATCGTCGAGGGCTGAGGCGCCAGTAGTTTCCTGCGTTATTGGGATAGGTCGGTAGCTCCAGGGAGCGCCCACGGGGGAGGGCGGCCCTAACCTGCGTGTCAGCCTGCTCTTCGTCTCTGGAGGGCCTGCCGGCAGCGCCGGCAGTCGTTGGCGCTGCCAGGGAGCCTACCGATGCACAACCTGCCCACCTCGCCCGAGCGGCGCGCCTACCTGCACTGCCTGTCGCACACCCCGCTGGTGGGTTACGTCGACCCGGCCGCCGAGGTGCTGGCCGAGGTGGACGAGGTGGTCGCCGCCGCCCGCGCGCGCATCGCCGCCTTCGATCCGGAGCTGGTGTTCCTGTTCGCCCCGGACCACTACAACGGCTTCTTCTACGATGTGATGCCGTCGTTCTGCATCGGTATGGCCGCCCACGCCATCGGTGACTTCCACAGCCTGGCCGGGCCGCTCGACGTGCCCCGCGAGGCCGCCGAGGCCTGCGCCACGGCGGTGCTGGAGGCGGGCGTGGATGCGGCGGTGTCCTACCGCATGCAGGTCGACCACGGCTTCGCCCAGCCGCTGGAACTGCTGCTCGGCGGCCTCGCCGCCAAGCCGGTGATCCCGGTGTTCATCAATGGCGTGGCGGTGCCGCTGCCGAGTTTCCAGCGCGCGCGGCTGCTCGGCGAGGCCATCGGCCGTTTCGCCCGCAGCACCGGCAAGCGCGTGCTGTTCCTCGGCTCCGGCGGGCTGTCGCACCAGCCGCCGGTGCCCGAGTTGGCCACGGTCGACGCGCGCATGGCCGACCGCCTGATGGGCAGCGGCCGCGACCTGCCGGCCGACGAGCGCCAGGCCCGCCAGCAGCGGGTGATCAGCGCCGCCGAAGGCTTCGTCGCCGACCAGAACAGCCTGCACCCGCTCAGTCCGGCCTGGGACAACCACTTCCTCGACCTGCTCGAACAAGGCCACTTCGCCGAACTGGACACGCTGAGCAACGCCGAGCTGTCGGCCCTGGCCGGCAAGTCGACCCACGAGGTGAAGACCTGGGTCGCGGCCTTCGCCGCGCTGTCCGCCTTCGGCCCCTACCAGGCCCGCGCGCGCTACTACCGGCCGATCCCCGAGTGGATCGCCGGCTTTGGCTCGCTCTCCGCCCATTCCAGAGGACTCCATTCATGACGATTGAAATCAGCGAAGCCGCCAGCAGCCGGTTCGCCCGCATCCGCGAAGGCGAGCTGGACCTGCAACTGCACTACAACGACCTCGGCGACGGTGCCGAGACCGTGGTCATGCTCCACGGCTCCGGTCCCGGCGCCAGCGGCTGGGCCAACTTCAGCCGCAACCTGGAGCCGCTGCTGCACGCCGGCTACCGGATCGTCCTCATGGACTGCCCGGGCTGGAGCAAGAGCGACCCGATCGTCTGCCGTGGCTCGCGCTCGGACCTCAACGCCAGCGCGCTCAAGGGCCTGCTCGACGTGCTCGGCATCGAGCGCGCGCACCTGATCGGCAACTCCATGGGCGGCCACAGCGCCGTGGCCTTCGCCCTGGCCCACCCGCAGCGGGTCGGCAAGCTGGTGCTGATGGGCGGCGGCACCGGCGGCGCCAGCCCCTTCGTGCCGATGCCCACCGAGGGCATCAAGCTGCTCAACGGCCTGTACCGCGAGCCGACCATCGACAACCTGAAGACGATGATGAACGTCTTCGTCTACGACCCCAGCGACCTCACCGAAGAACTGTTCCAGACCCGCCTGGGCAACATGCTCAGCCGCCGCGACCACCTCGACAACTTCGTCGCCAGCCTGGCCGCCAACCCCAAGCAGTTCCCCGACTTCGGCGCGCGCCTGCACGAAATCCAGGCGCCGAGCCTGATCGTCTGGGGCCGCAACGACCGCTTCGTGCCGATGGACGCCGGCCTGCGCCTGCTCGCCGGGCTGCCGAAATCCGCCCTCCACGTGTTCAACAACTGCGGCCACTGGGCGCAGTGGGAACACGCCGAGCCTTTCAACCGCCTGGTGCTGGACTTCCTCCAGCACTGACCCCGAGGTGCCCCATGACCATCCGCCAAGAGACCCTCGAACGCCTGGCCGCCGACCTGCGCCGCGCCGAAGCCCAGGGCGAAGCCATCGCCCCGCTGCGTGAGCAGATCGGCGCCGAGAACGGCGAGGCCGCCTACGCCATCCAGCGCCTCAACGTCGCCCACGCCCTGGCCGCCGGCCGCCGCCTGGTCGGCCGCAAGATCGGCCTGACCAACCCCAAGGTGCAGGCCCAGCTGGGCGTGGACCAGCCGGACTTCGGCACCCTGTTCGCCGACATGGCCTACGGCGACAACGAAGTGGTGCCGTTCAATCGCGTGCTGCAACCGAAGATCGAGGCCGAAATCGCCCTGGTGCTGGAACACGACCTGCCCAGCGCCGACACCACCTTCGCCGACGTACTGAACGCCACCGGCTGGGTGCTGCCGGCCCTGGAAATCGTCGGCAGCCGCATCTCCAACTGGAACATCCGCTTCGCCGACACCGTGGCCGACAACGCCTCCAGCGGCTGCTTCGTGCTCGGCGGCCCGGCGCGGCGGCTCGACGGCCTGGACCTGCGCGGCGCGGCCATGCGCATGACCCGCAACGGCGAGGAAGTCTCCGCCGGCAGCGGCGCCGAATGCCTCGGCCACCCGCTGAACGCGGCGGTGTGGCTGGCGCGCACCCTGGCGCGCCTGGGCGACCCCCTGCGAGCCGGCGACATCGTCCTCACCGGGGCCCTCGGGCCGATGGTGGCGGTGGCCGCGGGCGACCGATTCGAAGCCGAGATCGACGGCCTGGGCCGCGTCGGCGTGACCTTCAGCGGCGAATGAGAGAGACCCCATGAGCCATAAACGCAAAGTCGCCATCATCGGTTCCGGCAACATCGGCACCGACCTGATGATCAAGATCCTGCGCAACGCGCAGCACCTGGAAATGGCCGCCATGGTCGGCATCGACCCGGCCTCCGACGGACTGGCGCGCGCATCACGAATGGGCGTCGCCACCACCCACGAAGGCGTGGAGGGCCTGACCCGCCTGCCGATCTTCAAGGAGATCGACTTCGTCTTCGATGCCACTTCAGCCGGCGCCCACGTGAACAACGACGCGTTCCTGCGGGGCCACAAGCCCGGTCTTCGCGTGATCGACCTGACCCCGGCCGCAATCGGTCCGTATTGCGTGCCGGTGGTCAACCTGGAGCAGCACCTGCAAGCGCTGAACGTGAATATGGTGACCTGCGGTGGGCAGGCCACGATTCCGATGGTGGCGGCGGTATCGCGAGTGGCCAAGGTTCATTACGCGGAGATCATCGCTTCCATCGCCTCGAAGTCGGCTGGTCCGGGCACCCGCGCGAACATCGACGAGTTCACCGAGACCACCAGCAAGGCCATCGAAGTGATCGGCGGCGCGGCGAAGGGCAAGGCGATCATCATCATGAACCCGGCCGAGCCGCCGCTGATCATGCGGGATACCGTCTACGTGCTCAGCGAGTCTGTAGACCCAGCGAAAGTCGAAGCGAGCGTCGAGGAGATGGCCGCGGCCGTGCAGGCCTACGTCCCCGGCTACCGCCTGAAGCAGAAAGTGCAGTTCGACGAAGTGCGCGACCTGAACATCCCCGGCCACGGCAAGTTCTCCGGGCTGAAGACTTCCGTCTTCCTCGAAGTCGAAGGCGCCGCCCATTACCTGCCGGCCTATGCCGGCAACCTCGACATCATGACCTCCGCCGCGCTGGCCACCGCCGAGCGCATGGCGCAAGCAATGGGGGCCCCGGCATGAAAAAGCTCTATATCTCCGACGTGACCCTGCGCGACGGTATGCACGCCATCCGCCACCAGTATTCGCTGGAGGATGTACGCGCGATTGCCAGCGCCCTCGACCTGGCCAAGGTCGACTCCATCGAAGTGGCGCATGGCGATGGCCTGCAAGGTTCCAGCTTCAACTACGGCTTCGGCGCGCACACCGATCTGGAATGGATCGAAGCCGCCGCCGACGTGGTGAAGCACGCGAAGATCGCCACCCTGCTGCTGCCCGGCATCGGCACCATCCACGACCTGAAGGCCGCCTATAACGCCGGCGCTCGGGTGGTCCGCGTGGCGACCCACTGCACCGAAGCCGACGTCTCCAAGCAGCACATCGAATACGCCCGCGAACTCGGCATGGATACGGTGGGCTTTCTGATGATGAGCCATATGCAGACCCCGGAAGGCCTCGCGCAACAGGCGAAGCTGATGGAAAGCTACGGCGCCACCTGCATCTACGTCGTCGACTCCGGCGGCGCGATGAACATGGACGATATCCGCGCACGCTTCCGCGCGGTGAAGTCTGTCCTGAAGCCCGAAACCGAAACCGGCATGCACGCGCACCACAACCTCAGCCTCGGCGTGGCCAACTCCATCGCCGCGGTGGAGGAGGGCTGCAACCGCATCGACGCCAGCCTGGCGGGCATGGGCGCCGGCGCCGGCAACGCGCCGCTGGAAGTGTTCATCGCCGCCGCCGACAAGCTCGGCTGGCACCACGGCACCGACCTCTACGCGCTGATGGATGCGGCGGATGACCTGGTGCGCCCGCTGCAGGACCGCCCGGTACGCGTCGACCGCGAAACCCTGGCCCTGGGCTACGCCGGCGTCTATTCGAGCTTCCTGCGTCACGCAGAGGTCGCTTCGGCGAAGTACGGGATCAAGGCCGTGGACATCCTCGTCGAGCTGGGCAAACGCCGCATGGTCGGCGGCCAGGAAGACATGATCGTCGACGTGGCCCTGGACCTGCTCGCCCGCCGCGCATGAGCACCCTGTAGGAGCGAGCTTGCTCGCGAACCCAACCCCCGCTGCGGGGCCGTTCGCGAGCAAGGACTAGGCGTCCCCCTCGATCCTACGAAAAGCCGTGCCAGCTCGTGGCGATGTACCCGACGTTGCTCCTCGAAGCGGTCCACGCAACCGTTTCGTTCCCCGGCCGGCCCCTGCGTGGGCCGGCCTTTTTTTTCGTTCCCACCTCCCGCAGAAGGAGTTCCACATGCTGTTGGATCGCAAGAGTCTGTCTTTGCAACTGGCCATGGAAGCCAGCCAGGCCGCGCTGGAGCGGGCCCAGGAGCTGGGTATCCGCATCAGCATCGCGGTGTGCGACGCCGGTGGCCATCTCATCCACCTGGCGCACATGGACGGGGTGCCGGCGCACACCCGCGAGATCGCCATCGACAAGGCCTACACCAGCGCCTGCTTCGGCTTCCCCACCAACCTCTGGGCGGAGCGCCTCAACGGCATGTCGCGGATGGTCCTGGAGGGGCTGGCCAGCCGGCCGCGGATGATCCTCTTCGGCGGCGGCGTGCCGGTGCTGGTGGACGGCTGCACCGTCGGCGCCATCGGGGTTTCCGGCGGCAGCGAGCTGCAGGACGCGGTGTGCGCCGAGGCCGGCGCGCAGCAGGTGCTCGACCGCCTGGACGCCGACGGTCGCGCTCGCCGGTGAATATTGCAGGCAAGGGATAAGCCCGGCAGTGGCGGGATAGCTGGGCACCGGGCGCCATCCCTAGAGTTGAGCTGCCTTCAGTCGTCGGCCACCGGGGCGACACCAACGTGCGGACTCAATAATGAACAAGCCTGTCAGCCTTCCCCTCAGCACCCCGCCGCACGCCGCCCGGCCGCGCCTGACGCAGCGCGCGGCCAACCTGGCGGCCTCGCTCGCGCCCTGGGCGATCATCGCCGGCCTGCTCTGGGCCGGTCTCTTCATCAAGCCGCAGCCGGTGGGCGCCAGTGTCGCGCCGCCGCTGCTGGAGCGCCGCGACCACCTCTACGGCCTGGCCCGCACCCAGGACGGCGGCGTGCTGGCCTGCGGCTCCAACGGCAAGATCCTCGCCATCGCCGCCGACGGCAGCCTGCAACGCCAGGCCACCCCGGCGCGCGAGACCCTGCAGGACATCGCCATGCTCGACGAGCGCCACGCGGTGGCGGTGGGCAACGGCAACCTGATCCTGTTCAGCGACGACGCCGGCGGCCACTGGCAGAAGGCCGCCCAGGTGCCGCGCTCGGAGGTCGCCAACAAGCTCACCCGCGTGCGCGCCGGCCACGGTGGCCTGGTGATCGCCACCGGCGAGATGGGCGCGCTGCTCGCCAGCCATGACTACGGCCGCACCTGGCAGCGCCTGCGCGGCGAAGAGGACGTGGCCTGGAACGACGTGGCGATCCTCGACGACGGCACCCTGCTGGTGGTCGGCGAGTTCGGCCGCATCCTGCGCAGCGCCGACGCCGGCGCCAGCTGGGAAGAACTGCCGGCACCGGTAGCCAGTTCGCTGATGGCGGTGAGCTTCCGCGACGCCAGCCACGGCGTGGCGGTGGGCCTGGACGGCGTACTGCTGACCAGCCAGGACGGCGGCCGCCAGTGGCAACCGGTGGACCTGGGCATGCACGACCACCTGCTCGACGTGCTGTGGAACCCGCAGCGCCAGCAGTGGTTCGCGGTCGGCGCCCTGGGCCGTTGGGCCAGCGGCGGGGCCACGGCCGGCGCCGGCGAGTGGCACAGCGGCGTGCTCGGCGAGCGCGCCATGGCCTGGCACACCCGCGCCCTGGCCGATGGCGCCGACTACTGGCTGGCCGGCGCCGACATCGGCCGCTGGGACGGCCAGCGCTGGTCGCCGCTGAACCCCTGAGACCCGCCCGACGCCTACCTGCGAGTAACCCGAAATGATCGAACGCATCGCCGCTTTCTGTATCCGCCAGCGCACCTGGGTCGTGGGCATCCTCGCGGCGCTGACCACGCTGCTGGCCTGGTCCGCCCTGCACATCGAGGTGCGCACCGTGTTCGAGGACATGCTGCCCTCGCGCCACGAGTACGTGCGCACCCACGAGAAGTTCAAGGACACCTTCGGCGGCTCGAACATGGTCACCATCATGTTCGAGGTCGACCAGGGCGACATCTTCCGCCCCGAGGTGCTCGACAAGGTGCGCCGGGTGACCCTCGGCCTGCGCGAGGTGGCGGCGGTCAACCAGTACCAGATCACCTCCCTGGCCTCGAAGAAGCTCAAGGAAGTGCGCGCCTCCACCGCCGGCATCGAGAGCCGCCCGCTGATGTGGCCGGAGGTGCCGAGCAGCGCCGAGCAACTGGCCGAGCTGAAGCAGGCGGTGCTGCGCAACCCGCTGGTCTACGGGCCCTACGTGTCCAAGGACCTGCAGGCGACCTTGGTCACCGTCGACTTCAACGACCGCCAGATCGACTACGCCAAGGTCTTCACCCAGGTGAAGGCGCTGCTGGCCCAGGTCGAGGGTGACGGCGTGCAGGTGCGGGTGGTCGGCGACCCGATCCTCTACGGCTGGGTCAACCACTACCTGCCCGAGACCCTGCACTTGGTGCTCTACGCCCTGGCGGTGACCCTGGCCATGCTCTTCGTGCTGCTGCGCACCTGGCGTGGCGTGGTGCTGCCGCTGCTGGCCGGGCTGGTCAGCGCGATCTGGGCGCTGGGCATTTGCCACCTGCTGGGGATCAGCTTCGAGCCGCTGGTGATAGTGGTGGCGATGCTGATCACCTCGCGGGCGGTGTCGCACTCGGTGCAGATCGTCAACCGCTTCGACGACGAGCTGCCGCTGCTGCCGCCGGGCGCCGAGCTGTCGCGCAACGCCGCGCGCATCGCCCTGGCCGACCTGTTCCGCCCCGGCATGCTCGGGGTGATCGCCGACGCCGCGTGCATGGCGGTGGTGGCGCTGAGCCCGATCCCGATGCTGCAGAAACTCACCGTGCTGTCGGTGGTGTGGGTGTCCACCCTGACCATCAGCGCGGTGATCCTCACCCCCGTGCTGCTGTCCTACATCCGCCGCCCGCACGGCGTGGCCCACCCGCTGGACTGCCAGCCGCTGCTGCGCAAGCTGCTCGACCTGTGCGTGCGGGTGACCCTGTCGCGCGGCCGCTACTTCGTGCTCGGCGGCGCCGCGCTGGTGGTGCTGGCCGCCGGGCTGTACTCGCTGAACCTGAAGATCGGCGACGCCAACCCCGGCTCGCCGATCCTCTGGCCGCAGGCCGAATACAACCGCGACGCCGCGGCGATCAACGCGCGCTTCGAAGGCGTCGACCGGATGTTCGTGGTGATCGGCCAGGACGGCCAGCAGAACTATGTGAAGAGCAACGAGGCGCTGCAGTCGATGAGCCTGTTCCAGCGCTTCATCGAGGCGCAGCCGGAGATCGGCGGCTCGCAGTCCATCGCCGACGTGCTGCCGCAGGTCAACGCCAGCCTGCGCGAGGGCAACCCGCGCTACCTGGAGCTGGGCGACAGCGCCGACCTCAACGGCAGCCTGATGGCCATGCTCGACTCGGTGTCCGAGCCCGGCGACATGGACCGCTTCACCGACGCCCACTACGCCAACGGCGCGGTGACCCTGATGTTCCGCGACCGCCAGGGCGAGACCATCCGCACCGCCGTGGCGCGGATCAAGGACTTCATCGCCGCGCACCCGCTGCACGAAGGCCACTGGCAGCTCGCCGGCGGGGTGATCGGGGTGATGGCGGCGGTCAACGAAATCATCCTCTCCAGCCAGATCGAGGCCATCGCCCTGGCGCTGCTGGTGCTCGCGGTGATCTGCATCGCCGTATACCGCTCCAGCGTGGCCGGCATGGTGTTCATGGTGCCGGTGATCATTTCCAACATGCTGACCTTCGCCTTCATGACCTGGAAGGGCATCGGCATGAACATCAACACAGTGCCGGTGGCGGCGCTGGGGATCGGCCTGGGGGTGGATTACGCCTTCTACATCGCCGACCGCGTCAAGGAAGAGATCGCCATCGGCAGCACCCCCGAGCAGGCCATCCGCAAGGCCCTGCATTCGGCCGGGATGGGGGTGGTGGTCACCGCGAGCGTGCTGATCCTCAGCACCTTGCTGTGGTGGGTGTCGTCGCTGCGCTTCCAGGCCGAGATGGGCCTGCTGATGGCCATCTGGCTGGGCGTCTCGGCGACTTCCGCGCTCTTCGTCATGCCTTCGCTGCTCTACGTGTTCCGCCCGCGCTTCGTCTTCGGCGAGCCGTCCCGCGCCTACGCCGGGACGGCCCATGCCGGGCCCCAGATGTCGTGACGCGATCCACAACAACAACAAGACCTTCGTCCCTCACTGCCTCCACCTCGGGGAGAACACCCATGAACCACCTGCAAGGGGCATCGGGCCCGCAACGCCACGCCCTGCTGGGAATGCTCCCGGCCCTGGCCCTGGTTTCGCTCAGCGCCCCGGCGCTGGCCGACGACAGCTTCAAGATCGACGGCTACCTGCGTGAGGAGCTGTCCTGGAACACCAAGAACTGGAAGGACACCCCCGGCTACAGCGACGGCGGCAAGCTGTCGATGGCGCGCAGCACGGTGCGCCTGAACATGGACTGGAAACCCACCGACCGCGTCCTGGTGGTGGCCAAGGTGCGCGCTTCGCGGGAGGTCAAGACCGACTTCCTCAAGCACCTGGAGAAGATGGGCGCGAACAACTACAACCACGGCGCCGAAGGCGACATCATGGACCTCTACGACAAGGAGGACCTGCGCGAGCTGTACGTCGACTTCCCGGTCGGCGAGCGCTTCAGCTTCCGCCTCGGCAAGCAGCAGATCGCCTGGGGCGAAACCGACTTCTTCGTCGCCAACGACCTGGTCCACGGCTACGACAACACCTGGCGCAGCTTCCTCGAACCGGCCTCGGAGGAACTGCGCAAGGGCAACATCATCGCCAAGATGAACATCGACGTGCCCGAGCTCGACGGCGGCCTGGAGACCTTCATCCGCCCGGGCCTGGACCGCAAGCAGGACATCGGCACCGAGCTCGACGTGTACGGCGGGCGCTGGGCCGGCCAGCCCAACTCCGGCGTCGACTTCCGCAACATCGACCCGTACAACTTCAAGAACGACGAGGGCGACTACCGCGACCCCACCGGCGGCATCCGCTGGAGCGGCCTGCTGGGCGACACCAACTACTCCGTGTCGTACCTGCGCACCTTCTACAACTCGCCGATCCTCAACGCCTCGGACAACCTGGCGCTGTTCGGCCTGCCCAACACCCCCTCGGGGGCAGAGACCCACGGCACCTCGCAGACCAAGGGCCTGGCCGGTGAGATCATCTACCCGATCGTGAACATCTTCGGCTTCACCGCCAGCCGCTACTCGGACATGACCGACGCGGTATTCAGCACCGAGCTGGCCTACATCAAGGACGCGCCGTACCAGATCCAGCTGCCCACCTCGACGCTGCTCAGCCAGAACATCGCCCCCGGTTTCGACGGCTACACCCGCAAGGACGTGCTGGCCTCGATGCTGCGCATGGACAAGAACATCGCCGCCACCCAGCAACTGCTGGGCACCGAGAAGCCGATGTTCTTCTCCGTGCAGCTGTTCGACAAATGGGTGCAGAACTTCGACAAGGACGACGGCCTGCTCTACAGCGTGGGCTGGGGCGGCAAGGTCAAGGAGCACTCGACCCTGCTGACCACCATCTTCGACCTCAGCTACGACAACGGGCGCATCCGCCCGAACCTGGTGCTCGGCGCCGACCTGAGCAACGACGGCGGCTTCGCCGTGCCCTCGGTGACCTTCGCGCTGAACGACAAGTGGCGCTGGAAGGTGGAATACGACGCCTTCTGGGACGACGCCTCGCGCGACCCCTCGCAGTGCACCGACCAGAGCCGCTGCGACAGCACCACGCTGTTCGGCTACTTCCACAACCGCGACCAGTTCTACACCAGCCTGACCTACCAGTTCTGACCCTCACCCCAGGAGAGTTCCATGAACCTATCCCGCTTCGTTTCGCGCCAGGCCCTGGTGGCTGGTCTGTTCTCCGCCGCCGCCGTGCCCGGCTTCGCCGCCGCCGCCGAGGTGGCCCCCGGCACGGTGATTTCCGCGGCCAACCTCGACCAGGTGAAGAACGACACCTTCGAGGGCCACAAGATCGCCGACATGCTCACCGAGAAGATGGAATGGCGCATCCGCAACAACGGCTGGAAGCTGCCGCTGGTGCACTCCAAGGCGGTCGAGCTGGACCCGAAATGGGTCAAGGCCTCGGCGGCCAACGCCGGCAAGACCTCGATCGACAAGGGCAGCTGCAAGGTCAACGGCTGGGCCGCCGGCGAGCCCTTCCCGAACATCGACATGAAGGACCCGCAGGCGGCCGAGAAGGTCATCTGGAACTGGCACCTCGGCCAGCTGGTCGGCGACGTGTCGCGGGTGCCGCAGTACACCCAGGTGCTGATCGACGGCAAGTCCGGCATCCACGCCGAACCCGTGGCCGAGTTCACCCGCTACACCATGAAGGGCCGCCTCAACGGCGACGCGGTGGAGGGCGACGGCGTCGAGCGCGGGCGCCAGCTGCTGTACTTCAAGTCGCCCTCGGACATGAAGGGCCTGGGCACCTACACCGTCATGTACGACTCGGACAAGGTCAACGACGTCTGGGCCTACCTGCCGGCGGTGCGCCGCGTGCGCCGGCTTTCCGGTGGCGCCTGGATGGACCCGATCGGCTCCTCCGACCAGCTGCAGGACGACCTCGACGGCTTCAACGCGCGGCCCTGCTGGTACCCCGAGTACAAGATGGTCGGCAAGCGCTGGGTGCTGGCCGTGGCCCACAGCCGCCAGGGCCTGTGGAACACCGCCGGGAAGAACACCGCCGAGAAGTACCCGGGCCTGGAAGCCCAGGCGCCGTTCTGGAACATGAACAACGATGACTTCGAGCCGCGCGAGGTCTACGTGATCGAGGCGATCACCCCGCCGACCCACCCGTACAGCAAGAAGGTGCTCTACGTCGAAACCCAGTACCCGCGCATCCACTACGTGGAGATGTACGACCGCAAGGGCGAGTTCTGGAAGTTCATGGAGCTGCACTCCTACCCGAACCCGGCCGACGGCGACATCCGCACCGCCGGCACCGCCAACATCGACTTCCAGCGCAACCACGCCACGGTGTCGCTGATCGACACCGCCTCCTGGCGCACCAACTTCGCCGCCAAGCCCAGCGACTTCTCGCTGCAGACCCTGCAGTCCGCCGGCCGCTGATCGCCGGCTTTCCCATCCACCACGCGCCCCGGCCACGGGGCGCGCACCAGGAATACAGATGATGTCGACCATGACCGCTGCCCGCCTGCACGCCATCGGCGGCAGGTTCAGCTTCGACCAGGTGGCGCTGCCGCAGCCCGGCCCGCACGACGTGCTGGTCAAGGTGGCCACCTGCGGGGTGATTCCCAACCTGCTCAACGTCACCCGGCACTTCCCCGAGTGGTACCCGTTCCTGCCGCTGCCGCAGCTGCCGGCGATCTTCGGCCTCGACGCCGCCGGCACCGTCGCCGCGGTGGGCGAGGCGGTGCGCGGCTTCGTCCCCGGCGACCGGGTCTACGTCAACCCGGGCCTGGGCTGCGGCCAGTGCCGCTTCTGCCGCCAGGGCGAAGTGGCGCGCTGCGACGCCTACACCTTCATGGGTTACTTCGGTTTCGGCGCCGGCTCCAGCGAGCTGTTCCGCCAGTACCCCTACGCCGGCTACGGCGAGTACCTGGCGGCGCCGGCGAACAACCTCGTGCGCCTGCCCGACAACCTGTCCTTCGCCCACGCCGCGCGCCTGGGCTACCTGGGCACCGCCTACGCCGGGCTGAAGAAGGCCGCCCTGGGGCCGGGGCAGAGCCTGCTGGTGCTGGGCGCCTCGGGCATCCTCGGGGTCGGCGCGGCGCTGCTCGCCCTGGCCTTCGGCGCCACCCGCGTGCTGGTCGCGGCGCGCGACGAAAAGGCGCTGGAGAGACTCCGCCAGGTCGACCCGGCCCGCGTGGTGCCGATCCACATCGGCGCCGGCGACCTGCGCGAGCAGATTCTCGCGGCCCAGCCCGGCGGCGTCGACGCGATGATCGACACCCTCGGCGCCAAGGCCCCGGCGCAGCTTTCGGTGGACTCGATGCAGGCGGTCACCCGTGGCGGGCGCATCGTCCAGGTCGGCGGCGTGGCCGGGCCGATTCCCATCGATCCGCACCCGTTCATGTGCGCGCAGCTGCAGTACATCGGCTCGCTGTGGTTCAGCGTGGGCGAGGGCGAGGAACTGGCGCGGCTGCTCGGCGGCGGGCTGGTCGACCTGTCGCTGCTGCAATCGCGCGCCTACCCGCTGGAACGCCTCAACGAGGCGCTGGAAGACATCCAGACCCAGGGCGACGGCTTCAGCAACTTCCACATCGTCCACGGCTGAGGAGACCAGCATGCCGAGCACACGCGTGGTCACCGGGCATGACGCCCTCGGGCGGACGCTGCTGGTCAGCGAGGGCGCCTTGCCCGGCACCGAGCCCTTCGAGCATTCCCCCGGCTTCTCCGCCGCGCTGGTCTGGCGTACCCACGCCGGCGCCAGCGTCGGTCCGGACGGGCGGATCGGCGATTGCGCGCCGGGCTCGGTGCTGCCCGAACCCGGCGGCAGCTGCGCGCTGCTGGTGACCTTCCCGGCGCAGAGCAGCACCCTGGCCGCCGAAGTCGACGGCGCGGCGGCGGCCCATGAACTGGTCGAGCGCCTGCCTGGCCTGGGCGAGCGCTTCGAGGCCGACGGTTTCCACCGCACCGACAGCATCGACTACGGCGTGGTGCTGGATGGCGAGATCTGGCTCGAACTGGATCACGGCCAGCAGGTGCAACTGCGCCAGGGCGACATCGTGGTGCAGGGCGGCACCCGCCATGCTTGGCGCAACCGCGGCGAGCAGCCGGCGCGCCTGCTGTTCGTGCTCACCGGCGCGGTGCGCGGCGGCGCATGAAAGCCTTCCGTCGGCCGGCAGGCGCGGAGGCACGCAAGTTGCTTCGTTCCATTGATTGCCCGCAAGGGTTACAGCGCGCCGGGTGGGCACACACCCGGCGCAGAGCGATCCGGCCCGAGCGTGCGGGCCGGACCCACGACGCCTGAATGGGAGAAACGGAAACAGTCCAAGCCTTGCGTAGCAACTAGAACAACCGTGATCCGCCGGCGCGCCGGACGGAACTGAGCCTACTGCCTACTCCATGAAGAAGAACTAGAGGAGAGGAGCTACATGGAAAACCTGGTTTTTTCGAACGCTACACCGGCGGACAGCGTGCTGTCCGACTACGAGCTTTGCCAGACGCCGAGCCTCGAGGAGGCTTGCCTGTGGGGCAAGCGGATCTTCTGCGACAACCGAATCTACAGCCGTGACCAGCGCTTCAACGCGCGCATCTTCTACCGCCGCCTCGGCGGGGTCGGCATCGGCCGCATGGGCTATGGCGCCGACGCGGTGATCGACGCCGGGGTGATGGAGGAGTTCGCCCTGATCCAGATGCCCATCCGTGGCCAGGAACTGATCGAGAGCGACCACCACCGGGTGCGCTGCACGCCGCGCCAGGGCGTGGTGCTCAACGCGCACATGCGCACGCTGATCCACCACAGCGAGAACACCGAGAAGCTGATCATCCGCGTCGACCGCGAGCTGATCCGCCACCTGTGCCAGCAACACCTGGGGCGCACCCTGCGCAAAGACATCGAGTTCACCCCGGAAATGCCCCTGGACACCGCCCAGGGCCGGCGCTGGATGCACATGGTCGGCTGGATGTACGACTGCCTCTCGGTCAACGAGGAAGTGCCGCCGCTGTTGCGCGCGCAGCTGGAACAGACCCTGGTCGGCATGCTGCTGACCTGCCAGCCGCACAACTACAGCGCCGAGCTGTGCGAGGACGACGGCCACTCGGTGGCCCCGGCCTTCGTCAAGCGCGTGGAGCGCTACATCGAGGAGCACGCCGAGGAGCCGATCACCATCGGCGACCTGGCCGAGCAGGCCGGGGTCAGCAGCCGTTCGCTGTTCACCGGCTTCCGCCGCTACCGCAACACCTCGCCCATGCACTACCTGAAGGAAGTCCGCCTGCGCCGCGTGCACGAGGAACTGCGCCAGGCCCAGCCGTCCAGCGGCACCGTGACCGCCATCGCCTTCCGCTGGGGCTTCAGCCACCTCGGCCACTTCACCACCGACTACAAGCGTCGCTTCGGCGAGAGCCCCTCGGAAACCCTCATGCGCTGAGCGTCACGTATCAGCGGACAGGGACGTCCACCCCTTCGATATTCCTGCACTGGCGGGATAACCCTTCGGCCATGGGAGCGCCCGCCACGGGGCGCCTTTCTAGCATCGAACGCAACCGCTCCGCATTCGGCGGGGTGTGGTTCGACAGCCAGGAGGGAGAGCCCATGTCCGATCAGCCCATTACGCGCCGGCGCGTGGACAGCGCCGCAATCAGCGATGCACGCCTGAACAACAGCAAGACCCAGAGCCAGTACCAACCCTACCGCGACGCCAACTGGGGCTTCATCAACCACTGGTACCCGGCGCTGTTCAGCGACGAGCTGCCCGAGGACGAGGTGAAGGGCATCCAGATCTGCGGCGTGCCCATCGTGCTGCGCCGGGTCAACGGCAAGGTCCATGCGCTCAAGGACCAGTGCCTGCACCGTGGCGTGCGGCTGTCCGAGAAGCCGATGTGCTTCAACAAGAGCACCATCTCCTGCTGGTACCACGGTTTCACCTTCGACCTGGAAAGCGGCAACCTGGTGACCATCGTCGCCAACCCCGACGACAAGCTGATCGGCACCACCGGCATCACCACCTACCCGATCCACGAGGTGGCCGGGCTGATCTTCGTGTTCGTCCGCGAGGACGACTTCCCCGACAGCGACGTGCCGCCGCTGGCCCACGACCTGCCGCTGCGCTACCCCGAGAGCAGCGAGCGCTACCCGCACCCGCTGTGGCCGGCGGTGCCCAGCCTGCTCGACGAGAACGCCGTGGGCATGGGCATCCACCGCACCGGTTACACCGACTGGCGGATCGCCTGCGAGAACGGCATCGACAACGCCCACCTGCTGCTGCACCAGGACAACACCATCATCCACGCCATGGAGTGGGTGCTGCCGCTGGGCCTGCTGCCGCAGGACGACTGCATCGCGGTGCTGGAGGAGGAGGGCGGGCCCAAGGGCATGCTGCAGTGGCTGAGCACCGACAAGTGGAAGCCGGTGCTGGAGAACAAGGAACTCGGCCTGAAGGTGCCCGGCATCAACGGCCGGCCCTATCGCACCTCGATCACCCTGCCGGGCCTGGTGGCGGTGGAGAACTGGCCGGGCGAGCACATGACCCAGCTCGAATGGTTCGTGCCGATCACCGACGACACCCACGAATACTGGGAAGTCATCGTGCGCGTCTGCAACACCCCCGAGGAGCTGGAACAGCACAAGTACCGCTACGAGCGCGTGTACAAGCCGCTGGCCCTGCACGGCTTCAACGATTGCGACATCTACGCCCGCGAAGCGATGCAGAACTTCTACGCCGACGGCACCGGCTGGGACAACGAACAGATGGTCGCCACCGATATCTCGCCGATCACCTGGCGCAAGGTCGCCTCGCGCTGGAACCGTGGCATCGCCAAGCCCGGCCGCGGCGTGGCCGGCGCGCGCAAGGACACCTCGCTGCGCTTCAAGGACAGCGCCGACGGCCGCCGCCCCGGCTAC
>NZ_JARJLT010000031.1 GCF_029335315.1 Pseudomonas citronellolis | reverse complement strand
GACGCTGTCCGGGGCGCCGACAATCCCCCGGACAGCGTCGTCGGCGTGGTTGCTCAGTGCCCGGCCGGCCTCGCGGCGGCGCGGCTGGCCAGCATGCGGCCGAGGAGGGCGAGCAGGGTGATGGCGATCAGCAGCACCGAGATGGCCGCCACCGCCGGGTCGATGTTGTCGCGCAGGCCCGACCAGATCTGCCGGGGCAGGGTGTTGACCTCGGTGCTGGTGACGAACAGGGTCACCGCGATCTCTTCCCAGCTCAGCGCGAAGCACAGCAGCGCCGTGCTGGCCACGCCCAGCTTGAGGTTCGGCAGCACCACCATGAAGGTGGTCTGCGCCAGGCTCGCGCCGAGGTTGCGCGCGGCCAGTTCGATGCGTCGGTCCAGTTGGCTCAGCGCCACCAGCATGGTCACCACGCCGTAGGGCACCACCATCACGATGTGGGCGATGGTCAGGCCGAACAGGGTATCGTAGCCCAGGCCCGGAGCGAACTTGCTCACCGTGGTTTCCATGAAGTACAGGACCATCGCCGAGATCATCGGCGGGATCGCCATGGGCAGCAGCACCAGGCCGATCAGCAGGGTCGCCCAGCGCGAGCGCAGGTACCAGATGCCCAGGGCGAAGCTCACCGCCAGGGCGGTGGCGATCACGCAGGTGGCGCTGGCCACCGCCAGGCTCTGGCCCACCGCCGAGAGCCACTCGGGGCTGTCCAGCAGCGCCTTGTAGTGGCGCAGCGACCAGTTGCCGTCGGGCATCGACAGGAAGCGCTTGCTGGTGAAGGACACCGGGATCACCGCCAGCAGCGGGAACAGCATGAAGATCATCGCCATGGCGGCGAGCAGGCGGCTCGGCGCCCGGCTTTCGTGTGCGTTCATCGTCTCAGCCCACCAGTTTGTCGACGCGGGTCATGCGCAGCAGCGCCCAGATCAGCCCCGCCACCAGCGCCAGCAGCACCACCGAGAGTGCCGCGCCCAGGCCCCAGTTGCTGGTCTGGAACATCTGCAGGTAGACGTACTCGGCCACCATCACGGTCTGCCCGCCGCCGAGGATCGCCGGGGTGATGAAGAAGCCCAGGCAGAACACGAAGACGATGATGAAGGCGCCGAGGATGCCCGGCACGGTCTGCGGCACGAACACGCTCCAGAAGGTGCGCAGCTGCCCGGCGCCCAGGCCGCGCGCGGCCAGCAGCACGCGCGGGTCGAGGCGGCGCATGGTCGACACCAGCGGGAACAGCGCGAAGGGCACCATGAAGTGGACCATGCCGATCACCACGCCCAGCTCGTTGCGCGTGAGCTGCAACGGCTCGCTGGTGATCCCCAGCGCCTGCAGCCAGCCGTTGAGCAGGCCGTTGCTGCGCAGGGCGATCAGCCAGCCGAAGGCGCGCACCAGCACCGACAGCCAGAACGGGATGAACACGCAGATTTCCACCATGCGCTGCCAGAACGGCGGGCTGTACACCCAGCAGTAGGCCATCAGGTAGGCGATCAGCAGCGACACCACGCTCACCGTGGTGCACAGCCGGAAGGTGCGCCAGAGCACGTCGTGGATCGCCGGGTCGCTGGCGATGCGCTCGTACTGCTCGATGCCCGGGGTGGGCAGGCTGAAGCTCCAGCCCACCACCCCGGCGAAGGGCAGCACGTAGAACAGCAGCAGCACCAGCGGCAGCGGCGCCAGCAGGAACGCCAGCTTCAGCCGCGAGGGATTCTCCGCCATGGCGCGTTCCTCACTTGGACACGTGGGTGAGGTACTGCTCCAGGCTCGCCGCGTAGTGGTCGGTGTACCACTCGTGGCTGAGCATGATCTGCCGGGGCAGGTTGTCCGGGTCGGTGCAGTTCAGGTGCTTGCGGTCGGCCGGGATCAGCGCGGCGGCGGCCGGGTTGGCCGGGCCGTTGCCGAACATCTTGAACAGCTCCACCTGGGATTGCGGGTCCTGGGCGTAGGCGATGAAGCGCATGGCCGCGTCCTTGCCCGCCGGGTTGCCCTTGAGCACGCCCCAGTTGCTGCAGCCCAGCAGGGCGTTGTCGAAGGTCCACTTGATGCGGCCCTCGCTGTCCTCGGTGATGACCTGGGCGCGGGTGTTCCAGATCGCGCCCATGCTCACTTCGCCCTCGATCAGCAGCTGCTGGGTTTCCGCGCCCGAGCCCCAGAAGGCCAGCACGTGGGGCTTGAGTTCGTCGATCTTCTTCAGCGCGCGCGCCACGTCCAGCGGGTAGAGCTTGTCCGCCGGCACGCCGTCGGCCAGCAGCGCGGCTTCGAGCATGCCGTTCATCCACTTGTACAGGGTGCGCTTGCCGGGGAAGGTCTCGACGTCCCAGAAGTCCTTCCAGGTCTTCGGCGCCTTGTCGCCGAAGCGCTCGCTGTCGTAGGCGATCACGTAGCTGAGCATGTAGTCGGCGATGCCGTATTCGTAGGCGAAGCCGGGCAGCACCTTGTCCTTGGAGACGACGCTGTAGTCGATCGGCTCGACCAGGTTTTCCTTGCCCAGGTTCTGCAGGATCGAGCTTTCCGCGTCGACCACGTCCCAGCTCACCCGGCCGCTGCTCATCTGGGTGCGGATGGCGCCCTCGGTGGGGCCGCTGCCGTCGATCTTCACCGGAATCCCGGTGGCCTTGGAGAAGCCTTCGGTCCAGGCCTTGCCGAACGCCTTGATCGCGTCGCCGCCCCAGTTCACCACCACCAGCGGCTTGTCGCCGGCGGCGAAGCTGACGCCGCTGCGCAGGGCCAGCGGCAGGGCGGCCATCAGGCCCATGCCCTTGAGGAAGGTGCGGCGGTCGATCTGCCCGCGACGGGCTTTTTCCATGAGGACTTCGATGCAGTCTTGCTGGTGCGGATTGAACATGCGGGCGACTCCCGGGAGGGGATGAAAAGGGGGGTGAAGTCGTTGTGGCCGGCTGCTCAGGCGAGCAGCAGGCTTTTCTCGATCGGCCAGCTCAGCCACACGCGGGCGCCCTGGTCGAGGCGCGCGGCCTGGTGCTCGGCGTGCACCGCCAGGCTCATCGGCGGCGCGCCCTCGGCGGCGGTGGCCAGGCCCAGCTCGGTGCTGGCGCCCTGGTAGGTCTTGGCGGTGAGCACCGCCTGCACCACGTTGTGGCCTTCCACCTGCGGCGGCGTGCTGTGCAGTTGCATGTGCTCGGGGCGCACGGCCAGCAGCGGCGCGGCGGCGTCCAGCGCGGCGGAGGGTTCGGCGTGCAGCTCGGCGTCGCCGAAGCGCCCGCGCGCCAGGGCGCCGGCGCGGCCCACCTGGCTCAGCGGGAACAGGTTCATCTTTCCGAGGAACTCGGCGACGAAACGGTTGCTGGGCTGGTTGTAGATGGTCTGCGGGCTGTCGATCTGCGCCAGCTGGCCACGGTTGAAGATGGCGATGCGGGTGGACAGCGCCAGCGCTTCGTTCTGGTCGTGGGTGACGAACACGAAGGTGGTGCCGACCTGCCGGTGGATGCGCTGGAGTTCCTGCTGCAGTTGCTCGCGCAGGTTCTTGTCGAGGGCCGAGAGCGGTTCGTCGAGCAGCAGCAGGTCGGGCTCGAAGACCAGCGCGCGGGCGATCGCCACGCGCTGCTGCTGGCCGCCGGACAGCTCGCCGGGGCGCTTGCCGCGGTGCTCGCCCAGGCCCACCACTTCGAGCATGTGGCGCACCCGGCGGTTGCGTTCCTCGGCTTTCACGCCACGGATCTTCAGCGGGAAGGCGACGTTGTCGTCGATGCTCATGTGCGGGAACAGTGCGTAGCCCTGGAACACCATGCCGAAGTTGCGCTTTTCCGCCGGGCGCCGGGTGATGTCCTGGCCGTGGGCCTCGAGGCGCCCGCTGGACGGGTCCTGGAAGCCGGCGAGGATCATCAGGAAGGTGGTCTTGCCGGAGCCGGAGGGGCCGAGGAGGGTGAGGAACTCGCCCTGCTGGATATCGATGGACACATCGCTCAGGGCGCGGAAGTCGCCATAGCGCTTGCCGATGTCGATGGCACGGAGTTGGGGCTGTCGCTCCACTGCATTTACCTCGTTTTATTCTTGTTCTCGGCGAGTGGCGACTGCTCGGTCAGCCACCCTTTTGCGCAGTATTGTCAAATCCTCCTTCGCTTCAATCGCGTTTTTTTGCTGTCATTGTTCAATTTCATTCACCAATCACGCCGCCCCGGCTGCCCTTGCGGAACTGCTCGGAAAGGCGCAGCTCGGCCTTGGTCCAGGCCTTGAAGGCCTGCACGTCGGGGCGCTCGGTCTTGGCCGGGTCGGTGACGAAGTAGTAGCGGTTCGGCGGCTCGATGGAGACGTTGAACAGGCGCACCAGCTGGCCCTTGGCCATGGCGTCGCCGCTGACCAGGGCGTCGCCCATGGCCACGCCCTGCCCGGCGATGGCCGCCGACTGCACCAGGTGCGCGTCGGAGAAGACGATGCCGTTGCGCACGTTGAGGTCGCGCACCCCGGCGGCAGCCGCCCACAGCAGCCAGTCGGAGTGGTCGACCATGTGCAGCAGCGGCAGGTTGGCCAGGTCTTCCGGGGAGTCCAGGCCGCCGGCGGCGTTGAGCAGCGAGGGGCTGCACACCGGGAAGGTGTCGAGGGTGGCGATCAGCTCCACGTGCAGGTCGGTCCAGTCGCCCACGCCGTAGGCGATGAACAGGTCGACCTCGCGGTTGCTGACGTCGTCGGGAATCCGTGGCGACACCAGGTTCAGTTCCACCTGCGGGTGGGCGCGCTGGAACTTGCCGATCTGGTGGCACAGCCAGTAGGTGGCGAAGCCGGGGGTGCAGCTGACGCACAGGCGCCCGGCGATTTCCTCGGCGTCGGTGAAGCGCCGCGCCTCGTTGAGGATCGCCAGGGCGCGCTGGGTCTCGCGGGCGAAGTACTCGCCGCGGTAGGTCAGGACGATGCCGCGCCCGGCCTTTTCGATCAGCGCGGTGCCCAGGCTTTCCTCCAGGCTGCGCAGCTGGTGGCTTACCGCGCTGCGGGTGAGGCTCAGCTCGCCGGCGGCGGCGGACAGGCTGCCGAGCCGGGCGACGGCGTCGAGCACGCGCAGGGCGGTCATCGAGGGAAAACGCATGGTTCACTCCTGGGGGGCGCGGGCGCGCCGCTGGCGGAAGCCTTCCGGGGTGGTCCCGGCGTGGCGCAGGAAGGCGCGGTGGAAACTGGTGACGTGTTCGTAGCCGAGCAGGAAGGCGATCTCCTGCAAACTCAGGCGGCTGGCCAGCAGGTAGCGCTCGGCCAGGGCCATGCGCACTTCGTAGACCACGCCCTTGAAGGTCAGGCCGTGGGCGCGCAGGCGCCGTTGCAGGGTGTGCGGCGGCAGGCGGAAGTGCGCGGCGGCCTGCTCCAGGTCCGGCAGCGGCACGCGGGCGTTCTGCAGCAGGTAGAAGCGCAGGTCGTCGGGCAGCGCCTCGCCGCTCTCGAAGCTGGCCAGGGTGGCCGCGCCCTGGGCCTGGCACAGGCGCAGCACTGAGGGGTTGGAGGTGGAGAACGGGCGGTCGTGGAATTCCCGCGGGATGCGCAGCTCGGCGCGCGGAGCGGCGAACTCGACGCGGCCGGGGAACAGCTCGGCGTACAGCGCGGCATGGGGCGGTGGCGGGAACGGCAGGCGGGCCTGCATGCCGGCGCAGTCGGCCAGCTCCGGCAGGCGCTGGCACAGCCAGCGCCAGGTGCTGCTGAACCATTCCTCCAGCAGCGCCTGGCTTTCCATGGGGCTGAACGGCGGCGCCTGCAGCACCAGCACCAGGTGCTCGCCGTGCTCTTCGCGGGCGACGTGGATCGGGTGCGGCAGCAGGCTCGACGGCTGCCCCAGGGAGATGTCCCAGGAGCGCCGCAGGCTCGCCGCGCTGATCAGCGCGTAGCCGATCACCCCGAGGTCGAACAGGTTGTAGCGCTGGCCCACGCGCAGGAAGAAGTCGCTGGCGCCGAGCAGCCCGGCGGTCTGCCGCAGCAGGCGGTAGTAACGGGCGAAGGTCATCGCCCCGGCGGCTTCGGCGGCGGGCACGCCGAGGCCGGCGAGCAAGGGCGCCAGGGGCGGCAGCTGCGGGCGCGCGTGCCATTCCTCGAGGAAGCGCTGGAACAGCTGGCGCGCCGCGTAGTCGATGTCTGACTGTTGGTCGGGCATGGTTTTTCTTGTTATCTGAGGCTAGCGAGTTGTCATCTTATGCTAGTCCGTGGTCGTTGGCAGCTCCCTATACTCGGCGCAAAACAACAAGAGGAGCACCGCCCATGACGGCGCCCGATTCGTTCCGTTCGTCCCATTCACCTGCCAACCGCCACGCCGACCTGCTGCTGCGCAACGGCCGCTTCTACACCCAGGACCCGGCGCAGCCGTGGGCCGAGGCGGTGGCCGTGCGCGACGGTCGCTTCCTCGCCGTCGGCCGCGCCGAGGAGCTGGAGTACCTGGTCGGCCCGCAGACCCTGGTCCACGACCTCGGCGGCGCCTTCTGCATGCCCGGCCTGCACGACATGCACACCCACCCGGACCTGGCCCTGGCGCCGCGCTACGCCGACGACCTCGACGTCGGCATCGAGGACCCGACCCCCGAGCAGCTCGCCGCGGCCATCCGTGCCTACGCCGACAGCCACCCGGGCGACGGCTGGGTCTACGGCCAGTACTGGGTGCGCTACACCTTCCGCGAAGCCGGGCTGAAACCGGGCCGCGAGTGGCTCGACAGCGTCATGCCGGACCGCCCGGTGGCGCTGCTCGACCGCATGTGGGGGACCATGATGGTCAACTCCCGCGCCCTGGAGCTGGCGGGCATCGACGCCACCACGCCCGACCCGCGCAACGGCTACCTGGAGCGCGACGAGCTGAGCGGCGAGCCCAACGGCCTGCTGATCGACGGCGCCTACGCGCTGATCCACGCCGCCATGCCGCCGACCCCGGTCGAGGTGCTGCGCCGCGCCTACCGCGACGGCGTGCATTTCCAGAGCGCCCGTGGGGTCACCGCGAGCAAGTACGTGCACGTCTGCGAGCGCCGCCTGCAAGCGCTCAAGGAACTGGACGACGCCGGCCAGCTGACCCTGCGCGTGGAAGCGGCGATCAGCTGGCAGGACGACATCTTCCCGGTGCGCCGGCGCTGGGAGCTGCTCAGCGGCGAGCGCCACTACTACCGCAGCGCGCGGCTGTCGGCGAACGCGGTGAAGTTCCACTTCGACGGCACCGTCGAGCCGCGCTCGTCATTCCTGATCAACCCCTGGCCGGGCGAGAGCAGCTGGCGCGGCAAGCTCAACCTGACCCCCGAGCACATCACCGACATGGTGGTGGACATGGACCGCCGCGGCATCCGGGTGATCGCCCACTGCACCGGCGACGGCGCCTCCGACGTGTTTCTCGACGCGGTGGCGGAGGCGCGCCGGCGCAACGGTTTCAGCGGCATCCGCCACCAGTGCGCGCACAGCACCATCCTGCACCCGGGCAACCTCAAGCGCTTCCGCGAGCTGGAAGTGATCGCCGAATTCTCCCCGGCGGCCTGGTACCCGACGCCCTTCGCCAGCGGCGCGCGCTCCGGCTACGGTGCCGAGCGGCTGAAGCGCATCTACGACTACAAGGGCGTGCTCGCCGCCGGTGGCATCGCGGTAATGGGCACCGACTGGCCGGTGGCCTCCATCGACCCCTGGCTGGCCCTGGAAACCATGATTACCCGGCAGAACCCGTGGAACGACGACCCAGCCTGCTTCGGCGAGCCGATCGCCCTGGAGCAGGCGCTCAAGGTGGTGACCCTGAACGGCGCCCACGCCATGGGCCTGGAGCACCTGACCGGGAGCATCGAGGCGGGCAAGTCGGCGGACTTCATCGTCCTCGACCGCGACCTCTTCGCGGAACCCGCGCGCGGCTACATCCACCGCACCCAGGTGCGCCTGACCTTCGTCGAGGGCCGCCCGGTGTACGACGAGCAGGGCGCCTTCGCCAACGGCCCGCTGCAGGCGGTATGGCAGGGCGAGGCGCCACGCATCATGGGAGAAGCGCAATGAGCATCCCGGTGACCGTGGTCGCCGGCTTCCTCGGCGCCGGCAAGACCACCCTGCTGCGCCGCCTGGTGCAGCAGTGCGCCGGGCAGCGCCTGGCGCTGATCGTCAACGACTTCGGCGAGCTCAACGTCGACGCCGAGATGATCGCCGAACACAGCGACGCGGTGTACGCGCTGCAGAACGGCTGCCTGTGCTGCACCATGCAGGACGACCTGCTGGCCCAGCTGGGCCGCCTGGCCGCGCTGCAGCCGCAGGTGGAGCGCATCGTCATCGAATGCAGCGGCGTCGCCGACCCGCAACCGATCATCCAGGCCCTGGGCTACCCGCAGCTGCGCCGGCACATGCACCTGGACGCGCTCATCACCCTGGTGGACGCCGCCCGCGAGCAACCCCTGGAAGGCGAGTACGCGCAACTGGAGCGCCGCCAGGCGGCGGCCGCCGACCTGCTGCTGCTGAACAAGGCGGACATCGCCACGCCGCAGCAGATGGAGGCGCTGCGCCAGCGCTTCGGCGAGCCGCGGCGGATGCTGCAGACCGTGCAGGCGCAGATTCCCGACGCGCTGCTCTACGGCGAGCGCCCGGAGCAGCCGGCGCCGCGCTTGCAGGCGGTGAGCCGGCAAAACCACGGCGAGTTGTTCGACAGCTGGACCTGGCGCCACGCCGGCCAGCTCGACGCGCAGCGCCTGCGCGCCTGGCTGGAGCAGTTGCCGGAAGGCCTGTTCCGCCTCAAGGGCCGGGTCCAGGTGAGCGGGCGCGGGCAGCCGCTGTGGTTGCAGTACGTCGGCGGGCGCAGCCAGTTCCTGGCGGCGCAGGCGGAGGAGGGCGACAACTGCCTGGTGTTCATCGCCAGCGCCAACGCCGGGTTGCGCGAACAGCTGGAAGCCGGCCTGGAGCTGTGCCTCGCCGCCTGACGACGGCCGGCGGATAACGCCGTAGGCGTTATGCGCCCTACACCAGGCCGCCCGAGGCGGACGTAGGAGCGCGCCGCGCGCGCGATCGCGGGCATGGCCCGCTCCTACGGGGTGGGGTAGGTGTAGGGCGGATAACCGTTTGCGGTTATCCGCCGCCCTAGCCGTTATCTCAGCGGAATTTCTCCAGCAGCTGGTAGTACCACATGCCGGCCGCCAGCATCGGGTTGCCGAACACGTCGCCCAGCGGCACCTTCACGTGTTTGCACTGGGCGAAGCTGTCGAACTTCTCCAGGTCGCCGGTCATCGCCGTGGCCATGATCTCGCCCATGATGTGGGTGGTGGCCACGCCGTGGCCGGAGTAGCCCTGGCAGTACCAGACGTTGTCGGAGAGCTTGCCCAGCTGCGGGATGCGGTTCATCACGATGCCCATGGCGCAGCTCCACTGGAACTCGATCTCCACGCCCTTGAGCGCCGGGAAGGTGCGCTCGATGCACGGCCGCAGTTCGCCGGCGATGTCCCGCGAGTCGCGCCCGGAGTAGTTGGCGCCGCCGCCGAAGAGCAGGCGACCGTCGCCGGTCAGGCGGTAGTAGTCGAGGACGAAGCGGCAGTCGTAGACGGCCAGGTCCTGCGGGTTGATCCGCTTGGCCAGCTCGCCCAGCGGCTTGGTGGTGACGATGCCGCCCATGGCCGGGAAGATCATGCCCTTGAGCTGCTTGCGCTCCAGCTTGTGGTAGACGTCGCCGGCCAGGAGGATCTGCGCGGCGTTGATCCGCCCCTTGCTGGTGACCACCGCCGGACGCGCGCCGTGGACGATGTCCAGCACCTCGGAGTGTTCGAAGATCAGCCCGCCCAGGCTTTCCACCGCGCGCGCCTCGCCGATGCACAGGTTGAGCGGGTGCAGGTGCATGTTGCGGGTGTTCTTCAGGGCGCCGCAGTAGAGGTCGCTTTCCAGGTGCTGGCGTACCCCGGCGGCGTCGAGCAGGGTCACTTCGTCGCCCATGCCGCGGCGCACGGCTTCCTCGTAGGAGGCTTCCAGCTCGGCCATGTGCGAGGGCTTCATGGCCGCGTGCAGGTGGCCGAACTTGAGGTCGCAGTCGATGCCGTACTTGGCCACGCGGTTCCTGATGATCTCGTGGCCGCGCCAGCGCAGGTGCCAGATGAAGTCGTCGACATCGCTGCCCAGCCACTGCTGCATCTGCTTGCGCATGGCGCTGTCGCCGGACAGGCTGCCGGTGACCTGACCGCCGTTGCGCCCGCTGGCGCCCCAGCCGACCTTGTTGGTCTCGACGATGGCCACCTTGTAGCCGCGCTCGGCCAGCTCGACGGCGGTGGTCACGCCGGTGAAGCCGCCACCGATGATGGCGATGTCGACGTTCACCTCGCCCTGCAGGGTCGGGTAGTCGGTTTCCACCGCCAGGCTGGCGGAATAATAGGAGGGCGCTCGCTCGGGGGCGGCCTTGGCGGGTTTCAGTGCGGCGTTCATTCTTGTGTCTTCCTGTTGCCTGGTTTCCCTCTCCCTGGCCCTCTCCCGCAAGCGGGAGAGGGGACTGTTCGGAGCGAGGGCTTGAATACGGTGTCAGCCGGCGGCGCCGGACTGCCCCCTCTCCCTTCAGGGAGAGGGTTGGGGAGAGGGTTCTTTCACCCTCACGCCTGATGCAGATACCAGCGCCAATCCTGCTCGCCGACCTCACCCATGAACTGGCGGTACTCCGCCTGCTTGACCTTCAGGTACACGCCGAGGAACTCATGGCCCAGCGCGTCGCGCGCCCAGCTGGAGCGCTCCAGCGCGCGCAGCGAGGTCAGCCAGTCGGTGGGCAGCAGTTCCTTGGCCTGGGCGTAGCCGTTGCCTTCCACCGGCGCGCCCGGGTCGATGTTCTCGCGGATGCCACGGTGGATGCCGGCGAGGATCGCCGCGGCGGCCAGGTAGGGGTTGGCGTCGGCGCCGCAGATGCGGTGCTCGACGTGTCGGGTATGCGCCGGACCGCCCGGTACGCGCAGGCTGACGGTGCGGTTGTCGCAGCCCCAGGTCGGCGCCAGCGGCGCGTAGCTGTTGGCCTGGAAGCGGCGGTAGGAGTTGGCGTTGGGGCAGAACAGCAGCAGCGAGTCGAGCAGGCTCTTGAGCATGCCGCCGACGGCCTGGCGCAGCAGCGGGGTGCCGGCCGGGTCTTCGCTGGCGAAGAGGTTGTTGCCTTCTTTATCCGCCAGCGAGACGTGCATGTGCATGCCGGTGCCGGCCAGGTCGTCGAACGGCTTGGCCATGAAGCAGGCCTGCATGCCGTGCTTGTGCGCCACGCCCTTGACCAGGCGCTTGTAGCGCACGGCCTGGTCCATGGCGAGCAGGGCGTCGCCGTGCTCCAGGGTGATTTCCACCTGGCCGGGGGCGTATTCGGAAATCGCCGTGCGCGCCGGGATGCCCTGGGCCTTGCAGGCGGCGTAGAGGTCGGCGAGGAACGGCTCGATCTGTTCCAGCTCGCGCAGGCCGTAGACCTGGGTGGCGCGCGGGCGGCCGCCGTCGGCATCCAGCGCCGGTTGCGGGCGGCCGTTGGCGTCGCGCTTGGCGTCGAGCAGGTAGAACTCCAGCTCGCAGGCCATCACCGGGTGGTAGCCGTCGGCCTGCAGTTCGTCGATGACCTTGAGCAGCACGTGGCGCGGGTCGGCGATGTCGGCCGGCTTGCCTTCGACCGGGTGCATGCTGACCTGCACGGCGGCGGTGGGAATCTGCCGCCAGGGCAGGCGCACCAGGCTGCCTTGCAGCGGGTAGGCGCGGCAGTCGATGTCGCCGACGTCCCAGACCAGGCCGGAATCCTCGACGTCCTCGCCGTGCAGGGTGAGGCCGAGGATGGTGCTCGGCAGGGGCCGGCCGGACTCGTAGACGGCCCGCAGCTCCTCGCGGTGCAGCAGCTTGCCGCGCGGCACGCCGTTGGCGTCGAGGATGAACAGCTCGACCATCTCGATGTCGGGGTTGGCGGCCAGGAAGTCAAGGGCCTCTTGCACGGGGGCGAATTGCATTGTCGTTCTCGCATAGCGCCAGTGGGCGCGCTGATGGCCTGCGCGGCCGGCCGGGCCACAGGGGGCTCGGGACGGGGCGAGCAGGCGAAGCAACGGCTACGTCTTGTCGCGGGGCGCGCGGCGCTCCGTTCAGCGTAGTTCCGTCGTGGGGTCGGGCGTGGGGCGCCCGTCAGCGTGCGGCGTTGTCGGGGGGACGCGCGTGGCGGCAGTGCCAGAGGGCCCAGAAGGCCAGTTCCAGCGGCAGCGAGAGGGGTTGCAGGAGCAGCCAGCGGCAGCGTTCGCGCGGCAGGCGCAGGGTCTCTCCGGCCTGGGCGGCGGAGACACTGGCGGCGGCGAAGTGCTGTTGCAGAAGGTGCATGTGTGGCTGCGACGGGGAAGATGCCAGGAGACTCGCACAGCCCATGGGTGCTTTAAATGTGAATTTAACGACCTTTGGTTGAGCGGAATCGAAACCAAGTGCCGCCCGGTCGATTCGCCGGCCGTTCGCCGTCCGCGCCTCCTAGACTGAGGGGAAGTCCGCAACCCCGCGCGCAGCCCATGGCCCACATCGTCTTCGCCCCCTCCATCCAGCGCCACCTGGAAGTGCCCGAGCAGGACCTGCCCGGCGCCACCCTGGGCGGCCTGCTGGAGGGCGTGTTCGCCGGCCACCCGCGTCTGCGCGGTTACCTGCTGGACGACCAGGGCGGCCTGCGCCGCCACGTCACCGTGTTCATCGACGGCCTGCGCCTGCGCGACCGCCGCCACCTGGGCGACGCCCTGGCGGCGGACAGCGAGGTCTACGTGGTGCAGGCGCTCTCCGGCGGCTGAGGAGGCAACATGGAAGACCGACTGCTGGTGGCCACGCGCAAGGGCCTGTTCACCTTCCTGCAGGACCGCGGCGCCTGGCACGAGGCCGGCCAGGATTTCCTCGGCGAGCCGGTCAACATGCTGCTGGCCGACCCCCGCGACGAAACCCTCTACGCCGCCCTCGACCTCGGCCACTTCGGCTGCAAGCTGTGGCGCAAGCGCAGCGGCGGCGAGTGGCACGAATGCGCGGTGCCGGTCTACCCGGCGCAGCCCGAGGCGCTGCCGGCCCCGGCTGAGGGCGAGGCCCCGCAGGCGCCCTGGAGCCTGCAGCTGATCTGGTGCCTGGAGACCGGCGGCACCGACCAGGCCGGCACCCTCTGGGCCGGGACCATCCCCGGCGGCCTGTTCCGCAGCGACGACCACGGCGACAGCTGGACCCTCAACCGCCCGCTGTGGGACCGCCCCGAGCGCGCCCGCTGGTTCGGCGGCGGCTACGACTGGCCGGGCATCCACTCGGTCAGCGTCGACCCGCGCGACAGCCGCCACCTCACCGTCGGGGTGTCCTGCGGCGGCGTCTGGCAGAGCCGCGACGACGGCGCCAGCTGGGTCAACACCACCGCCGGCATGTTCGCCGACTACATGCCGGCGGAACTGCACGAGGAGGGCGCCATCCAGGACCCGCACCGCCTGGTGCACTGCCCGGCGCTGCCGGACCGGCTGTGGGTGCAGCACCACAACGGCATCTTCACCTCCACCGATGGCGGGGCGAACTGGCGCGACGTGCCGGCGCAACCGTCCAGCTTCGGCTTCGCCGTGGCCGTGCATCCCACCCGTCCGGACACCGCCTGGTTCGTCCCGGCGCAGAAGGACGCCTGCCGCGTTCCGGTGGCCGGGCGCCTGCTGGTCAACCGTACGCGCGATGGCGGCAAGAGTTTCCAGGCCCTCGACCACGGCTTGCCGCAGGGACCCTGCTATGACCTGGTGTACCGCCACGGCCTGGCCGTCGACGATGATGGCGAGCGCCTGGCGATGGGCTCGACCACCGGCGGGCTGTGGCTTTCCGAGGATGGCGGGGAGCGCTGGGAATGCCTCTCCGCGCACCTGCCGCCGATCTACTGCGTGCGCTTCGGCTGAGGCCCCGCGCCGGTCAGTGTGGTTGTTCGTCGTCGCCGTGGTAGTGGGCGATCACCGAGCGCGCGCAGACCAGCGCCAGCAGGCCGATGCCGCCGCAGAGGGTGACGATGCTCATGTAGCCTTCGTCGCTGTCACCGTCACCCAGCGCGGCCAGGCCGATGGTCAGCAGGAGCATGACCAGGCCCAGCCACTGGGCGGTCTGCGCCCAGCGCAGGAAGGTGGCGCGGCGGGCCTCGTGCAACTCGGGGCCGGGGTGGCTGTGCAGGCGCATGCTGGCTTCCTCCGTATCTTGTCGCTCCAGCCTACGCCGACCACGGCGCGGCGGAGGCTCTGCCGGCCGAGCGGTCGTGGCCGTGCGTCGGCGGCGCGACGCTGCTATGGTGAAAAACCCCCGACGCAGAGACCTTGCCGGAGCGACGCGCGATGAATTTCGACTGGAACGACATCCCCATCCTCCTGGCCCTGGCCCGCCACGGCAGCCTGAGCGCCGCCGGCCGTTCGCTGGGGGTCGACCCCTCGACCATGAGCCGGCGCCTGGTGGCCGCCGAAGCCGCCTTGCAGACGCGCCTGTTCATCCGCGACAACGCCGGCTACAAGGCGACCGACGCGGGCCTGGCGTTCATCGACTACGGCGAGCGCATCCTCGGCGACGTGCAGAGCATGCTCCTCGAAGCGCGCAGCGAGGCCAGCGCCATCAGCGGCTCGGTGAGCATCACCTCGATCGACTTTCTCTTCAGCCACTGGCTGGTGCAGCACATGCCGCAGCTGTCGCGCACCTACCCGAACCTGCAGCTGGAACTGATCCCGGCCAACCGCTCGCTGTCCTTCACCCGCCGCGAGGCCGACTTCGCCCTGCGCCTGGCGCGCCCGCAGGAGGACGCCGCGCTGGTGATGCGCAAGGTCGCCGACATCGGCTTCGCGGTGTACGCCGCCACCGCCTTCAGCCAGCTGCCGCCGCAGGACTGGCCGCAGCAGCCGTGGCTGGCCTATGGCGAGGAACTCGACGACACCCCGGAAATGCGCTGGCTGCGTAATTTCGCGCCGAACGCCGGCTACGCGCTGCGGGCCAGCAGCGTGACCACCCTGACCCACGCCTGCGAGACCGGCCTGGGCATGGCCCTGCTGCCGTGCATCCTCGGCGAGCGCAACGGCCTGGTGCGCCTCAGCGGCCCGGTGGTGGCGCGCGAAATCTGGCTGCTCAGCCACCGCGACGCCGGGCGCATCGGCCGCTTCCAGGCGGTGGGCAACTGGCTGAGCGACATCTTCGAGCAGGACGCCGCCCAGTTCAGCGGCGCCAACCTGGCCTGCCGCGAACTCAGAATGAGCCCTTCAGCGGATACTCGATGACCAGGTAGAGGCGGTCGATGTCGGCGCCGCCCTGGGCGTCGTCGGCGCGGTGGCTGACTTGCGCCAGGGACAGCGAGAGGTCCTTGGCCGGGCCGGACTGGAACACGTAGCGCAGCTCGCTGTCGCGTTCCCAGTGGCGGCCGTCGCGGCCGTACTGGCCGGCGTAGGCGCCATCGGCCGGGGCGTGGCTGCCGTCGATGTCGCTGCCGCGCACGTAGCGGGTCATGAAGTTCAGGCCGGGCATGCCGAAGGTGCCCAGGTCGAGGTCGTAGCGCAGCTGCCAGGAGCGCTCGCCGGGGCCGTTGAAGTCGGCGTACTTGATCGAGTTGGCGAGGTAGATGGAGTCGCCGCCGACGAAGTCGAAGGGCGTGTCGCCGTCGATTCGCTGGTAACCCAGCAGGAAACCCTGGGCGCCCACCCGGTAGCGCGCCGCCAGGCTCCAGGCGCTGGTGTCGATGGCGCCGGCGCGAGCCTGGCCCTGGTCGCGGGTGCGGTAGAGGTTGCCGTCCAGCAGCAGGCCGCCCTGGTTGTAGTGCAGGTTCAGGTAGTACTGCCGCCAGATGTCGTCGAGCTGGCCGGCGAACAGCGAGCCGCCGAAGGCGCCGGCGGGGCTGAAGTCGGCCCCGGCGAAGCTCACCGCGCCGTGCCGGGTGCTGGCGCCGTAGCCGTCGAAGTCGCCACGCCCGGAGCTGGCATCCTGGTTCTTGAACGAGGTGAAGCGCCCGGCCTGGAAGCGCACGCCGTCCAGTTCGCGGGAGTCGAGCAGGGTGCCGCTGGCGTACTCGGGTTGCAGGCGCTTGTCGGCGGTGTCGAACACCGGCGTTTCCACGGTCATTTCGCCGATTTTCAGGGTGGTCCGCGACAGGTCCAGTTTCAGCGCGCCGCCGGCGTCGGAGTAGTCGTCCGCCGCCTCGCCGTCGGCGTTCAGCGGCAGCAGGCCGGTGCCGGCGTGGCCACGGCCGCCGTCGAGCTTCAGGCCGAGGAAGGCGTGGGCGTCGAAGCCCAGGCCGAGGGTGCCGGCGGTGAAGCCCGAGCGCAAATCCGCGATGAAGCCCTGGGCCCATTCCTGGCGCCGGCTCTGGCCGCTGGGCGAAGGGTCGGTGCGGTAGTCGGTCTGCAGGAAGTAGTTGCGGCTGAGCAGCGACCACTCGGCGCCGTCCAGCAGGCCGGCGT
>NZ_JARJLT010000319.1 GCF_029335315.1 Pseudomonas citronellolis | reverse complement strand
GAAGGCGGCTTTGATTTTCATGAAGAAAAATTCGCTGTCCCGGTATCCGTAGGCCATCCGCTTGATTACCTTGATTCGGTTATTGATGCCTTCCAGCTGCCCGGTGTGCATGGGCCAGCGCACACGGCTGAGGATGCCGCGCCAGTAGCGGCTCAGGCGTTTGGCAAATTGCATCAGTGCCGGGATCTGGCTTTCCTGGGCATGCCTGAGCCATTGCCGCCAGGCCGTTCGCCACTGCCAGGCGCGGCCTGCCGTCCATAGCGTTTTGAGCTGGGCCTTCATCAGGTAAACGGTCATCAGCGTGCGGTTGGCGTTGAGCAGATCCTGCAGGTGGATTTGCTGCTCGGGGCGGCGCAGGTTTTCCGGGTTACGCAGCAGTAGCCAGCGCGCCTGCTTGATCACTCGCCGTGCCGGCTTGTCGTGGCGCAATCGATTGGCCTCATCCACGCGCACGCGGTCGATGACTTCCCGGCCGTATTTCGCCACCACATGGAACAGGTCATACACCACCCGGGCCTTGGGGCAGTGCTGGCGGACTTCCAGGTCAAAGGCGGTGTTCATGTCCATGGCCACGGCTTCGATACGAGCACAGCCGGCCGCTCCCAGTTGCTCGAAGAACGGCCGAATCGCCTCGCGGCTGCGTCCCTCGCCGATCCACAGGACGCGCCGAGTCTCGGCATCCAGCACCACGCTGGCGTAGCGATGCCCCTTGTAGAGGGCGAACTCATCCATCACCAGACGCTTGGGTTGCGGTGCCGGGAGCGTGATCAGCTTCGCCTCGAGGGCACGCCGCTCAAGCAAGCGCACGGTGCTCCAATGCAAGCCAAACATCTCGGCCACATGCCGGGTTGGCAGCCGTGTGCACCACTGCGCCACGGCGTCGGCCAGGCGCCGCGTCACACGGGCACGGCGCTGCAACCAACTGATCCACTCCACGCACCGACCGCAACGGGAGCAGGACAGCCGCCGCAAACGAACCTGCAGCAAAACCGGGCGCCCCAGTATCGGCAGATCGCGGATGCGGCGCGTGCAGTACTCATGGACTGACGAACAGGGTTGTTGGCAATGGCCGCAGCGGGGCAAATGCCACGGGTCAGGCTCCAATTCGACCTGCAGGGTGTTGGCGTCAGAATCGATGGAGACAACAGAAAACCCCTCCCAAAACGGAGGGAAAGCAGTAGCATTCGGCATCAGAACGGCGGTGCTGGTTTAGAGGTTTGGTCGCACAAACATCTTTAACCAGATCGCCGTTCTTTTTTGCGGTAC
>NZ_JARJLT010000318.1 GCF_029335315.1 Pseudomonas citronellolis | reverse complement strand
CACGCCCGCAGCCCTGAAGCCCCGAACGTCTGAAGCCCCAAACGTCTAAAGAAAGGACAGCCACCGTGAACTACGAAGTCATAGTCACCTGCGCGGTGACCGGCGCCGGCGACACCGTCGGCAAGCACCCTGCGATCCCCGTCACCCCGAAGGAAATCGCCGCTGCCGCCATCGAGGCGGCCAAGGCCGGCGCCACCGTCGCCCACTGCCACGTGCGCGATCCGGCCACCGGCAAGCCCAGCCGCGACGTGAACCTGTATCGCGAAGTGGTCGAACGCATCCGCGAGAGCGACACCGACGTCATCATCAACCTCACCGCCGGCATGGGTGGCGACCTGGAGATCGGCAAGGGCGAGCAGCCCCTGGAGTTCGGCGCCGGCACCGACCTGGTCGGCCCGCTGGAGCGCCTCAAGCACGTCGAGGAGCTGCTGCCGGAAATCTGCACCCTGGACTGCGGAACCCTGAACTTCGGCGACGGCGACTTCATCTACGTCTCCACCCCGGCGCAGCTGCGCGCCGGGGCCAAGCGCATCACCGAACTGGGGGTGAAGGCCGAGCTGGAAATCTTCGACACCGGCCACCTCTGGTTCGCCAGGCAGATGCTCAAGGAAGGCCTGCTGGAGGACCCGCTGATCCAGATCTGCCTGGGCATCCCCTGGGGCGCGCCGGCCGACACCACCACCATGAAGGCCATGGCCGACAACATCCCCGACGGCCTCACCTGGGCCGGCTTCGGCATCGGCCGCGCGCAGATGCCGATGGTCGCCCAGGCCATGCTGCTGGGCGGCAACGTGCGGGTCGGCCTGGAGGACAACATCTGGCTGGACCGTGGCGTGCACGCCAGCAACGGCCAGCTGGTGGAGCGCGCCATCGAGATCATCGAACGCCTCGGCGGCCGTGCCCTGACCCCGGCCGAGGGGCGCAGGAAGATGAACCTCAAACCCCGTTGATCCGGAGCCGCACACCTCGACGTAGGGCGCATAACCCGGAACGGGTTATCCGCCGCCAGGACGGCGGATAACCGCGAACGGTTATCCGCCCTACGCCAAGCCTGTCCCCTTTTCCCGCTGGAGTGATTCATGTCCTACATCACCGAAATCAAGACCTTCGCCGCGCTCGGCAGCGGCGTCATCGGCAGCGGCTGGGTCGCCCGCGCCCTGGCCCACGGCCTCGACGTGGTGGCCTGGGACCCGGCGCCCGGCGCCGAGGCGGCGCTGCGCCAACGGGTGGCCAACGCCTGGCCGGCGCTGCAGAAGGCCGGGCTGGTGCCCGGCTCGTCGCAGGCGCGGCTGAAGTTCGTCGCCACCATCGAGGAATGCGTGCGCGACGCCGACTTCATCCAGGAAAGCGCCCCGGAGCGCCTCGACCTCAAGCTCGACCTGCACGCGAAGATCAGCGCCGCCGCCAAGCCCGACGCGCTGATCGGCTCCAGCACCTCGGGCCTGCTGCCCAGCGAGTTCTACGCCGACGCCACGCGCCCCGAGCGCTGCGTGGTGGGCCACCCGTTCAACCCGGTGTACCTGCTGCCGCTGGTGGAAGTGGTGGGCGGCGAGAAGACCGACCCGGCGGCGGTCCAGGCCGCCATCGGGGTGTACCGCAGCCTGGGCATGCGCCCGCTGCACGTGCGCAAGGAAGTCCCCGGCTTCATCGCCGACCGCCTGCTCGAAGCGCTCTGGCGCGAGGCGCTGCACCTGGTCAACGACGGCGTCGCCAGCACCGGCGAGATCGACGACGCGATCCGCTTCGGCGCCGGCCTGCGCTGGTCGTTCATGGGCACCTTCCTGACCTACACCCTGGCCGGCGGCGACGCCGGCATGCGCCACTTCATGGCGCAGTTCGGACCGGCGCTGCAGCTGCCCTGGACCTACCTGCCGGCGCCGGAACTCACCGAGTCGCTGATCGACAAGGTGGTCGAAGGCACCAGCGAACAGCAGGGCAAGCGCAGCATCGCCGAGCTGGAGCGCTACCGCGACGACTGCCTGCTGGCGGTGCTCGGCGCGATCAAGGACACCAAGGCCCGCCACGGCTTCGCCTTCGTGGATTGACCTCGGACTAGCCACCCGCTCCGAACCGCCCCCTCTCCCTTCAGGGAGAGGGCTGGGGAGAGGGGCTCTGCGGAACCGCACCCATGCCCACCCTGAAAACCTACGAAACCCCGGTACTGGCCGAGTGGACCGACTACAACGGCCACCTGCGCGATGCCTTCTACCTGCTGATCTTCAGCTACGCCACCGACGCCCTGATGGACCACCTGGGCCTGGACAGCGCCGGCCGCGAGGCCAGTGGCAATTCGCTGTTCACCCTGGAGGTGCACCTGAACTACCTGCACGAGGTGAAGCAGGGCGAGCCGGTGGAAGTGCGCACCCAGCTGCTGGCCCACGACCGCAAGCGCCTGCATATACATCACACCCTGCATCGCCCGGGCGAAGACGCGCCGCTGGCGGCCAGCGAGCAGATGCTGCTGCACGTCAGCCTGGTTGGCGGCGCGCATTCGGCGCCGTTCGAAGGCGTGGTGCTGGAGCGCGTGCTGGCGCTGGCCGAGGCGCACCGCGCGCTGCCGCGCCCGGAGCATGTCGGACGGGTCATCGGCTTGCCGGCGCGCGCGTGAGCCGGTGCTATCCGCTGTCCGCCGGGATGGCGGCGTTCGTCGAGCGCAGCCTGGCCTTCGCCAGCGCCGAAACCTCGCTGGCGGCGCAGCGCACGGCCTATTCGCGGATGGCCGCCGCCTTCACCCCCGTGCCACCGCCTGGCTTGTGCGTGCGCGACCTGGCGCTGCCCGGCCTGCCGCCGCTGCGAGTGTTCCAGCCAACGCGCGCCGCGCCGCCCGGCGGCTGGCCCGCCGTGCTGTTCCTGCATGGCGGCGGCTGGATGTTCGGCGGCCTGGATTCCCACGCCTTCCTCTGCGCCGAGCTGGCCGCGCGCCTGGGCCTGCTGGTGCTGGCGGTGGACTACCGGCTGGCGCCGGAACACCCGTTCCCGGCGGCCCTGCAGGACAGCCTGGCGGCCTGGCGCGCCCTGCGCGACGGCGTGCTGGGGCTGGCGGTGGACCGCGAGCGCCTGGCTCTGCTCGGCGACAGCGCCGGCGGCAACCTCGCCGCCGCCCTGTGCCTGGCCCTGCGCGATGCCGGGGAAGCCCAGCCACGCCTGCAGGCGCTGATCTACCCGGCGCTGGGCGACGAAGCCACGGCGTCGCGCAGCGACTGCGCCGATGCGCCGCTGCTGTCCAGCGCCGATATGCAGGCCTGCCTCGACGCCTACCTGCCGCACCCGGCGCAGCGCCGCCGGCCGCTGGCCCTGCCGTTGCGCGCCGCGCACCTGGGCGGCCTGGCGCCGGCGTTCATCGCGGTCGCCGAATTCGACCCGCTGCGCGACGACGGCCTGCGCTACGCCGAACGCCTGCGCGGCGACGGCGTGGCCGCCGGGTATTTCCCCGGCCACGGCCTGGTGCATGGCTGCCTGCGGGCGCGCGGGCTGGCGGAAGTGGACGCGCTCTACGCGGCGCTGTTCGAGGCCCTGGCCCGCGCCCTGGACTGAAAACGCAGAAGGCCCGGCATCGCTGCCGGGCCTCCTGTCGATGACCGGGCGCGTGGCGCGTCAGTCGGTGGTGATCTTCGAGTGCTTCTGGGTGTCCTTCATGGTCACGTAGACCAGCAGCGAGCAGGCGATGCAGCCGGTGACGTACCAGTAGAAGCCGCTCTCCATGCCGATGCTCTTGAACCACAGGGCCACGTACTCGGCGGTGCCGCCGAAGATCGACACGGTCAGCGCGTAGGGCAGGCCCACGCCCAGGGCGCGGATTTCGGTGGGGAACAGCTCGGCCTTCACCACCGCGTTGATCGAGGTGTAGCCGCTGACGATCACCAGCGCCGCCATGATCAGGAAGAACGCGCCCCACCAGGTGTCGATGGTGTGCAGGGTGCTGAGGATCGGGTAGGTGAACAGGGTACCGAGCACGCCGAAGGCGATCAGGATCGGGCGCCGGCCGATCTTGTCCGAGAGCGCGCCGACGATCGGCTGCAGCAGCATGAACAGGAACAGGGTGGCGGCCGAGATCATGGTCGAGTCAGTCTTGCTCATGCCCACGGTGTTCACCAGGTACTTCTGCATGTACGTGGTGTAGGTGTAGAAGGCCAGGGTGCCGCCCATGGTCAGGCCGACCACGGTGAGGACTTCCTTGGGGTGCCGCATCAGCGCGCGGATCAGGCTTTCCTTGGGCTCTTCCTTCTTCTTCGCGAAGGACTCGGTCTCTTCCATGCCGCGACGCAGGAACATGGCCACCACCGCGCACAGCGCGCCGATGAAGAAGGGCACGCGCCAGCCCCAGCTTTCCAGCTGCTCGACGGTCAGGGTCTGCTGCAGCACGATCAGCACCGCCAGGGCGATGAGCTGGCCGGAGATCAGGGTCACGTACTGGAAGCTGGAGAAGAAGCCGCGCTGCTCCTTGTTGGCCATCTCGCTGAGGTAGGTGGCCGAGGTGCCGTATTCGCCACCGACCGACAGGCCCTGCAGCAGGCGCGCGAGCACCAGCAGGATGGGCGCGCCGACGCCGATGGTCTCGTAGCTGGGGGTCAGGGCGATGATCAGCGAGCCGAAGCACATCAGCAGCACCGAGGCCAGCAGCGCGGCCTTGCGGCCCTTGCGGTCGGCGTAGATGCCCATCAGCCAGCCGCCGATCGGGCGCATCAGGAAGCCCACGGCGAAGATCGCGGCGGTGTTCAGCAACTGGGCGGTCATGTCGCCCTGGGGGAAGAAGGCCTTGGCGAAGTACAGCGAGAAGGCGGCGTAGACGTACCAGTCGTACCACTCCACCAGGTTGCCCACCGAGCCGCTGAAGATCGACTTGATGCGCTGGGAGGTCGTACGCGGCGCGGCAGAAGCGGAGACGGCGCTTGCGCTATCCATGGGGTAATCCTCTTGTCGTTGTTGTCGTCGGGTGCGCGGACCACGAAACCGCGCACCGGCGCGCCGCGAGGGCGGCGCAGTGTCGAGGGCGATAGCAGGCGCCGTGCCAAGGGCGCAAAGCAGCGTGGCACTAGGCTTCTAGGATTTTTCGCGGATGCTGGGCAGGCGGTTGGCTGCCGATGGGTGGGGGTCGTGAGCGGAAATCCGCTTATTTGGAGTGGCTTTTCGTTGGGGCGAGATGGCTCGCGAATGGTGGGGGTTGCGGAGTCAAACCAAAACACCGAGGCAGCCTGGAAACACTGTTCGCGAGCAAGCTCGCTCCTACAGGAAGAAAAGCCGCAGCGGCTCAACGCTGTTTGAACAACTCGCCCGGTGTGAAGCCGAACAAGCCCTTGAACGCTGCGATGTAGGCCGAGGTGGAGTCGTACCCGCAATCCAGCGCGGCGGCCGTGACGCTGGCGCCGCTTTCCAGGGTGCCGAGGGAGCCGAGCAGGCGCTGGCGTTGGCGCCAGAGGCGGAAGCTCATGCCGGTTTCGCGCTGGAACAGCCGCGACAGGGTCTTCTCCGAGGTGCCCAGGCGCCGCGCCCAGTCGCTCAGGGTGAGGCTGGCGGTGGGCTGTTCGATCAGCGCCTGGCACAGCTGCAGCAGGCGCGCCTCCTGCGGCATGGGCAGGGAGAAGGCCACTTCCGGCAGGGTGCGCAGCTGGTCCAGCAGCACGTTCACCAGGCGTTGCTCGGGGCTGTCGCCCTGGGGGTAGTCCACCGGCAGTTCGCAGAAGCTCTTGATCAGCTCGCGCGCCAGCGGCGTCACCTCCAGCACCCGGCAGCGCCCCGGCGCCCAGGCGCTGGCGTCGTCGCGCAGGTACAGGCTGCGCATCTCGGCGCGCCCGGAGGTGACCACCTCGTGCTCCAGGTAGGCCGGAATCCAGATGGCCCGCTGCGGCGGGGCGAAGAAGCTGCCCTCGGCGGTGTGCACGCCGAGCACGCCGCTGATGGCGTAGGACAGCTGCACCCAGGCGTGGTGGTGGCGACCGGTCCAGGAGCCGGCGCGCAGGCTTTCCGCGCGGGCGTATACCGGGCGGGGCAGGCCCTGGAGCACGGGGATCAGGCGTTGCAGTTCGGGGGGCTGTCCGTTCATCGCTATGCTTTGGCTTTGTGTCGCTAGTCGACGGAGTCTGGCAGGGCTACCCTGCCGCCTCAAGCCGTCCCCGGAGCTCGCCATGCTGAATTTCTCCGCCCAGGAATACCCCTACGCCTCGCAGCGCTCGCTGGTCTACGCCCGCCGCGGCATGGTCGCCACCTCGCAGCCGCTGGCGGCGCAGGTCGGCCTGGATATCCTCAGGCGTGGCGGCAACGCGGTGGACGCCGCGGTGGCCACGGCGGCGGCGCTGACCGTGGTCGAGCCAACCGGCTGCGGCATCGGTGGCGACGCCTTCGCCCTGGTGTGGATCAAGGACCGCCTGCACGGCCTGGACGCCGCCGGCTACGCGCCCGCCGCGCTGAGCATCGACAAGCTGCGCGGCGCCGGCCACGCGCGGGTGCCGCTGTACGGCTGGACCCCGGTGACCGTGCCGGGCTGCCCGGCGGCCTGGGCCGAGCTGTCGGCGCGCTTCGGCCGGCTGGCGTTCGCCGAGCTGCTGGCGCCGGCCATCGAACTGGCCGAGGAGGGCTTCCCGGTTTCCCCGGTGATCGCCGGGCTGTGGCAGGGCGGCCTGGACAAGTTCCGCGCGGCGCGCGACGCGCACCCGGAACTGGCGGCCTGGTTCGCCGAATTCCTCATCGACGGCCGCGCCCCGCGCGCCGGGGAAATATTCCGCAACCCCGGCCAGGCGCAGACCCTGCGCGAACTGGCGCAAACCCGCTGCGAGTCCTTCTACCGCGGCGACCTGGCCCGGCGCATCGCCGCCCACGCCGCGGCCAGCGGCGGCTACCTGGGCGAGGCCGACCTGGCCGGCTACCGCGCCCAGTGGGTCGAGCCGATCTCGCTGAACTACCGGGGCTACGACGTCTGGGAAATCCCCCCGGCCGGCCAGGGCCTGGTGGCGCTGATGGCGCTGAACATCCTCAAGGGCTTCGAGTTCGGCGAGCGCGACAGCCCGGACACCTGGCACCGCCAGCTGGAAGCCATGAAGCTGGCCTACGCCGACGGCCGCGCCTTCATCGGCCAGCCCGACGCCATGCGCTTCAGCGTCGCCGACCTGCTCGGCGACGCCTACGCCGCCGAGCGCCGCGCGCTGATCGGCGAACGCGCCCTCGAACCGCACCCGGGCAAGCCGCGCGCCGGCGGCACCGTGTACCTGGCCACGGCCGACGGCGAGGGCAACCTGGTGTCGTTCATCCAGAGCAACTACCACGGCTTCGGCTCCGGCGTGGTGGTGCCCGGCACCGGCATCGCGCTGCAGAACCGCGGCGCCGAATTCAGCCTCGACCCGGCCCACGTCAATGCCCTGGCCCCGGGCAAGAAAACCTTCCACACCATCATCCCCGGCTTCCTCAGCAAGGACGGCGTGCCCCTGGGGCCGTTCGGCGTGATGGGCGCCTACATGCAGCCGCAAGGCCATGTGCAGGTGGTGATGAACCTCGTGGACTTCGGCCTCAACCCCCAGGCCACGCTGGACGCCCCGCGCTGGCAGTGGCTGGGCGACAAGCGCATCGGTATCGAGCACGGCGCCCCGCGCAGCCTGGCGGCGGTGCTCACGCGGCGCGGCCACCATGTCGAAGTGGCCCACGACCTGACCAGCTACGGGCGCGGCCAGATCATCCTGCGCGACCCGCTCAGCGGCGTGCTGTGCGGCGGCACCGAGCCGCGCACCGACGGCCAGATCGCCGCCTGGTAGGGCGACCGCCCGGCCGGCGGAGGTGCTAGCGCGGCGCGGGTCTGGCATCATCCGCGCGCGGAAATGAGCGGTCGCCACGCGGGGTGGCCGCCGAGGGGCGCTGTGTAGAATCTTCACAGCTGTTTTGTATACATGTTTTGAAATGATTCAAATCAACTCAAAGCATTCGTGTATTCAATTTCCCCCTCCCATGCTCGCCAAAATGGCGCTTCGGCTGCCTGCGCTGCCCCGTTTGAAGGCACGACTTGTCCCGTGAGTCAGGTTTTACCCCGGACTTGCGCGCGTGGGGTCGTTTCGCGCGGGGCCGCCAGGCCCATGAAAAAGCATGGCTTTCCCCCATACCAAGAAGGAAAACCCGTCCGCCGCCCGGCGTTGGCCCCGATCTTGCCTCGGCAGGCCAAGCCTGACCGACTGGACAGGTTCACAATTCCAACGAGATCGCAGCACTTCAAAACCTAGGAGCACCACATGACTCGCACACTCGCAACCCTGCTGCTCGCCAGCGGGCTGCTGGCCGGCGGCCAGGCCATGGCCGGCGGCGAAGACCTCTCCCCCGCACCGGCGGTCAACGACGGCCCGCTGCTCTGGCACAACGAAAGCCTGACCTACCTGTGGGGCAAGAACTTCAAGGTCGACCCGCCGATCCAGCAGACCTTCACCTTCGAGAGCGCGAGCGCCTGGACCTGGGGCGACATCTGGTTCTTCGTCGACCAGATCAACTACAACGGCAAGGAAAGCGCCACCAACGGCAAGAACACCTACTACGGTGAGTTCAGCCCGCGCCTGTCGTTCGGCAAGATCACCGGCGCCGACCTGTCGCTGGGCCCGATCAAGGACGTGCTGCTGGCCACCACCTACGAGTTCGGCGAAGGCGACGTCGAGTCCTACCTGATCGGCCCGGGCTTCGACCTGGCGCTGCCGGGCTTCGACTACTTCCAGCTGAACTTCTACTACCGCAAGCCCGACGGCAACCGCGTGCCGTCCGGCGCCTGGCAGATCACCCCGGCCTGGGCCATCACCTTCCCGGTGGGCAACTCCGACATCCTCTTCGACGGCTTCATGGACTGGGTCGTCAACAACAAGAGCGCCAGCTCCAGCGAGCGCAACCAGTCGGACTACCACGCCAACCTGCACTTCAACCCGCAGATCAAGTACGACCTGGGCAAGGCCATGGGCTACGAGGCCAAGCACCTGTACGTGGGCGTGGAATACGACTACTGGTCCGACAAGTACGGCATCAAGGACTCGCAGTTCTTCACCACCGACCAGAACACCACCAGCCTGCTGGTCAAGTACCACTTCTGATGCACCCCGGCCCCGCCGCCCGGCGGGGCCCAGCCACGGGGGCGGAAACGTCCCCGGCAGGCGCCGGAAAAATCTTTCCCCTTCAGAGAAGGCGCGCCTCCTACGTCGCGTCGTCCTCCCATGGTCCTGGGATGCGTTCCGCCGCATCGTGCTCCGGTCGAAGCTCAACCGGATTCCCGCCATGCCCAAGTATTCGCTGATTCCCCTCCTGGTCGCCCTGAGCGCGCCGACCCTGGCCGATTCGCAGCGCGATGACCGCGCGGCGCCGTTGCCCGAGCGCGAGGCTGCGCTGGCCGCCGCCCCGGTGACGCCGGCCGTGCCCGCGGCGGATGCGCCGCTGCTGCTTTCCACACCGCTGGAAGGCAACCTGAGCACCGTGGCCGTCGTCGGCCTGGGCGCCGCCGCGGTGGCCGTGGGCGCGGCCATTTCCAACAGTGGCGGCGGCAGCGGCCATGGGGGCGGTTCGGGCACCACCGGCACCACCCGCTGAGGCGCGGGTAAACGCCCCACCCCGGTGCACCCGCAGAAATTCGCGGGCAACCCTTGAAACCCGCGTGCCGCCTGGGTTATCCATGCTTCGCCCGATTCGCTGAAGCATGGATACGCCGTATGACTTTCCCAGTGCCAGCCCACCTCGCCGACAGCTCCGACAAGCCCGCCGGCCGCATTCGCCAGAAGAACGAGGAAGTCATCCTCGCCGCCGCCGAAGAAGAGTTCGCCCGCCATGGCTTCAAGGGCACCAGCATGAACGCCATCGCCCTGCGCGCCGACCTGCCCAAGGCCAACCTGCACTACTACTTCAGCAACAAGCTGGGGCTCTACACCGCGGTGCTGGGCAACATCCTCGAACTCTGGGACAGCACCTTCAACCACCTCAGCGCCGACGACGACCCGGCCGTCGCCCTGGCCGGCTACATCCGCGCCAAGATGGAATTCTCCCGCCGCCACCCGCTGGCCTCGCGGATCTTCGCGATGGAAATCATCAGCGGCGGCGAGTGCCTGAGCAGTCACTTCAACCAGGACTACCGCAACTGGTTCCGTGGCCGCGCGGCGGTGTTCGAAGCCTGGATCGCCGCCGGCAAGATGGACCCGGTGGACCCGGTCAACCTGATCTTCCTGCTCTGGGGCAGCACCCAGCACTACGCCGACTTCGCCACCCAGATCGCCTTCGTCACCGGGCGCAAGCGCATGTCCAGGCAGGACTACGGCGATGCCGCCGACAACCTCATCCGCATCATCCTCAAGGGCTGCGGGCTGACGCCGCCGGCCACGGCATGAGCTTCACCCTGGCCGGCCCGGCCAGCTACGCCGAAGACATCCGCAAGAGCCGCTTCACCTGCCTCGCCGCGCCCATCGCCAGCGAGGCCGAGGCCCAGGCCTTCCTCGCCGCCCACCGCGACGCCAGCGCCGGGCACAACTGCTGGGCCTGGAAGCTCGGCGCGCAGTACCGTTTCAGCGACGACGGCGAACCCGGCGGCACCGCCGGGCGGCCGATGCTCGCCGCCATCGAAGGCCAGGACATGGACGGCGTGGTGGTGCTGGTCAGCCGCTGGTTCGGCGGCATCAAGCTCGGCACCGGCGGCCTGGCCCGCGCCTACGGCGGCTGCGCGGCCAAGTGCCTGCAGGACGCCGCGCGCGTCGAGCGGGTGCCCAGCACGCGCCTGGCCTTCGCCTGCGGCTTCGCCGAGCACGCGCTGTTCAAGGCGCGCCTGCTGGCCCTGGGCGCGGCCATCGAGGACGAAACCTATGGCGCCGAGGGCGTGGCCCTGCGCCTGAGCCTGCCGACCGGCAAGGTCGAGGAGGCGCAACGCCTGCTCAACGACCTCAGCCGTGGGCGCATCCAGGCCACCCGCCTGGACGACTGACGCCGCCGTCGCGAATTATCCCCAGGGGTTTTCCACCGCGCCCGGGTTTTTGTCCCCGGTTCCTGTGCGGCATCCTGTGGACAAACTGTGCCCCCTCCTGTGCAAGCCACGCCAGCCGTGGCCTGTAGGGCTTTGCGCAGAAAATGTCCAATTCTCGGAAAAGGCTCTTTTCGGCTATCCCCGGATAACGTGGGCAAGGCTGTGGAAAAGCTGTCCATGAAGGCCCCGGAAGCCGGTATTCCGGGGCTTGCGCGGGGCTGTACATTTTTTGTCCTGCTATGGGCTGAAAGCCACGGAAATCAAAGGCTTGAGACGAGTGGCGAGGCACCCGCAAAGTGCCTTGGACAACCCCGGTATAAGCCCTTGGCAAGCTGTGAATATCCTGGTGGAAAACCTTTCCGAAAAGAGCAGTTGTACGCAGCCCCGTGCAGCGCACGGAAACGCCAGTGGAAGCGGGGTTTTCCAGCGTGCGGGGAGTGAATTGCTCACAGAGGCCGTGGACAGTGCTGTGGATATCCTCTGGGGAAAACTTTCCGCCCCAGTCGCTTCGCCGGCTGGCGAAAAGTGTACGTTTTTTGAGCGGAAGGCCGCGAAAACGCTGGGCTGCGGGCAGGTATCCACAGATAGGCGGGGGTACCGAAGGGACTTTTCAGGGCAGCGGGAGCAGGCCGGACAGCTATGTGGCCTGTGGATGGCGAAAAGAGGCTCTCGGCAGTGGATAAGCCCAACTTGACCAGAGCGTAGGGCGTATAACCGTTCGCGGTTATACGCCGCTTGACCGAGCCCCCGCCCGGCCTCGGGTTCGAACCCGAAGCGCCCCTGGAACAAGCGCTTCGTAGCTGACCGCGAGGCGCGCCTGCCGCCAAGGCCAATCGGCGTATAACGCGGAGCGTTATACGCCCTACACCTGACCCAACCTTGGCGTTACCGGCTACGGGAGCGTAGGGCGTATAACCGTTCGCGGTTATACGCCGCCTGACCGAGCCCCTGCCCGGCCTCTGGTTCGAGCCCGAAGCGCCCCTGCGCCATTGCGGACGATTGCGGCGAGGGTTCGCGAGCAAGCTCGCTCCTACGCAGAGCAGGTCGTGCTTCGCGGGCAGACCTGTAGGAGCGAGCTTGCTCGCGAACCTCTGGCCCGTTACAGCCGGAACTGCCCCATCTGCCGTTGCAGGTTGTCGGCCAGGCCGCGCAGGGCGTGGCACTGTTCGCGGCCCTGGTGCACTTCGCCGGCGGTGGCGCGGGCCAGGTCGGCGATGCCCTGGACGTTGCGGTTGATTTCCTCGGTCACCGCGCTCTGTTCCTCGGTGGCGGCGGCGACCTGGTGGTTGATGTCGCTGATGCGTTCCACCTGGTCGGCGATCGCGCCCAGCGAGGCGCCGGCGCGCTGGCTGGCGGCCAGGCCTTCGCCGGTGGCGGCCTGCCCCGACTGCATGGAGCTGACCGCCTGCTCGGCGCCCTGCTTGAGGCGCTGGATCATCGCCTGGATCTCGTCGGTGGAACCCTGGGTGCGCCCGGCCAGGGTGCGCACCTCGTCGGCCACCACGGCGAAGCCGCGGCCCAGTTCGCCGGCGCGGGCCGCCTCGATGGCGGCGTTCAGCGCCAGCAGGTTGGTCTGCTCGGAGATGCCACGGATCACCGCCAGCACCTGGTCGATGTTCGCCACCTGCTGCGCCAGCTCGGTCACCGCGCCGGCGGCCTGGCCGATCTCGGCGGACATGCGCTCGCTGTGCTGCAGCGAGCCGCCGACCACCTGGCGCGCCTGGCCGGCCTCGCCACGGGCCTGTTGCGAGGCGCCGGCGGCCTGCTCGGCGTTGCGCGCGATCTCCTGCACGGTGCTGCCCATCTCGTTCACCGCCGTGGCCACCATGTCGGTCATCTCCTGCTGGCGGCCGGCGCGCTCGGCGGTGTTATCCACAACCCGGGCCACCTCGCCGACGCTGCGCTGCAGCTGCTGGCTGGTGGCGAGCACCGCGCCGATCAGCTGGCGCTGGCTTTCCAGGAAGCGGTTGAAGCCACGCGCCAGGTCGCCCAGTTCGTCGGCGCGGGTTTCGTCCAGGCGCCGGGTCAGGTCGCCGCCGCCGGCGCCGATGTCCAGCAGCGCGCCGGTGACCTGGCGGATCGGCCGCACCAGGCCGCGCGCCATCAGCACCACCAGGCCCAGGCAGAGCAGCGCCACGGCCACCCCGGCCAGCCCGGACAGGCGCAGCGCCTGGCGCGCGTCGGCGTAGATTTCCGCCTCCGGCACTTCGCTCACCAGGGTCCAGCCGAGGTCATGCAACGGCAGGCTGGCGGCCAGCCAGGGCGCGCCGTCGCGCTCGAAACGGCTGCTGTGGAAATCCTCGTGGCCGAGCAGGGCGCGGGCCGCCTCGGCGCCCACCAGGTCGGCCAGGGTCTTGCCGCGCGCCTGTGCCGGGTCGGGGTGGACCTGCACCTGGCCGTCGTTCTTCACCAGGAATACCCGGCCGGACTGGCCGAAGCGGAAGTCGCGGATCAGCCTCGACAGCTCGTCCATGCGCAGGCCCAGGCCGGCGATGCCCAGCAGCTTGCCGTCGCGCTCGACGCGGCGGTCGATGAACAGGGTCAGCTCGCCGCTGCCGACGTCGGTGTCGATGTTCAGTACCCGCGCCTGGCCGCTCTCGATGAAGTGGAAGTACCAGGCGTCCTGCGGGTTGTCGCGGGCCAGCGTGCGTTCCTTGCCCTTGTCGCTGTAGTAGGCGTCGCTGGCCTTGCCGACGATCAGCGCGGCGAAGGCCTTCTGCGAGGCGCGCACGCCAGCCAGGTAGCGGACGAAGTCGGGCTGCCGCGCGGGGTCTTCGCCGGCGGCCAGCCAGTCCTGCACCAGGGCGTTGTCGGCGATGTCGGCGGCGGCGGTGAGGGGGCCGGTGAGCTGGCGTTCGAAGTCGTTGCGGATCGCCTGGATGCTCGCCGGCAGCGCCTGGTCGAGCAGGTAGCGCTCGCTGAGGCGGTTGACCAGCAGGGCGTAGAGGCCGAGCACGATGAGCAGGCTGAGCAGCAGGGCGGCGCCCATGCTGAGGATGAGCTGGGTCTGGATACTGCGAAGGCGCATTTGTTGTTGTCCTCGTGGCGCGCAGCGAGTCCGTTCGCCGGGAATACGGGCGTGTGAGTGGGGCCGGGAGGGTTATCGGCGGAGGGGGGTAAAACTGTTGTCCAACTGGTCAGGTTTTCGACCGGCGGCGCTCATTGCGCGCACAGCGCCTTCCATTCGACGCCGCTGCGCGTGGTGCGTGGCGGGGCGTCACGGTGGTAGCGGGCGATGACCTGGGCGGCCACCGCCACCGCCACTTCCAGCGGGCGCTTGCCGGGCACGCCGGGCAGGCCGATGGGGCAGTGCAGGGACGCGATGGCCTGCGGCGTGAAGCCGCGTTGCTCCAGGCGCAGGCGGAAGCGCTGGGCCTTGGTCTGCGAGCCGATCATGCCGAGGAAGCCGGCGTCGCCGCGCTTGAGCGCGGCCTCGGCGAGGGCGTAATCCAGCGGGTGGTTGTGGGTCATGATCAGGTAGTAGCTGCCCGGCGCGGCCTTATCCACAGCCTCCAGCGGATCGTCCAGCAGGCTGGCGCGCACCCCTGTGGGTAACTCGGCGGGGAATTCCCCGGCGCGGCTGTCGACCCATTCCAGGCGCAGCGGCAGCCCCGCCAGCAGCGGCGCCAGGGCGCGGCCGACGTGGCCGGCGCCGAACAGCAGCACCTGCGGCCCGCGCACCGCGAAGCATTCGAACAGCAGGCTGGCGCGGCCGCCGCAGCACTGGCCCAGGCGCGCGCCGAGGGGGAAGTGCTCCAGGCTCTGCGCGTCCTTGCCGGCCAGCAGCAGCTGGCGCGCGTGCTCGGTGGCGGCGAGTTCCAGGTGGCCGCCGCCGATGGTGTCGTAGCAGGTGTCGCCGGTGACCAGCATCTTGCAGCCGGCCTCGCGCGGGGTGGAGCCCTGCACGCCGATCACGGTGACCAGCACGTAGGGCTCGGCGCCGTCGCGCAGGCGGGCGATGGCGTCCATCCAGGTGGGGGTCATGGGTTGGGCTCCTGGGCCGGATCGGTGTGCGTGGAGAGTGCGGGTGCTGGCTGGTTATCCACAGCCCAGCCCTTCAGCGCTTCGCAGGCCCAGAGCACCCGTTCCGGCGTCGCCGGGGTGTCCAGGGCCGGGCTCACGCGGTAGTCGGCCAGGCTGGCGATGGCGTCGCGCAGGGCCGACCACACCGAGATTGCCAGCATGAACGGCGGTTCGCCCACCGCCTTGGACAGGTACACGCTGTCCTCCTCGTTGGGGCGGTCGAACAGCGCCACGCGGAAGTCCTCGGGCACGTCGCTGGCGGCGGGAATCTTGTAGGTGGCCGGGCCGGTGGTGAGCAGGCGGCCCCTGGCGTCCCACTTGAGTTCCTCGGTGGTCAGCCAGCCCATGCCCTGGACGAAGCCACCCTCGATCTGGCCGATGTCGATGGCCGGGTTCAGGCTGCGGCCGACGTCGTGCAGGATGTCCACCCGCAGCAGGCGGTATTCGCCGGTCAGGGTGTCCACCTCGACCTCCGACACCGCCGCGCCGTAGGCGAAGTAGAAGAACGGGTGGCCCTGGCCGGTGGCGCGGTCGTAGTGAATCTTCGGCGTGCGGTAGAAGCCGGTGGCGGACAACTGCACCCGCGCAAAATAGGCGGCCTGCACCACTTCGGCGAAATCCAGCGCCTTGTCCCGCGCCAGCACCTGGCCGCGCACGAAGCGCACTTCCTGCACCGTCACGCCTTCGCGCGCGGCGAGGAATTCAGCCAGGCGCGCCTTGAGCGTGCGCGCCGCGTCGCGGGCGGCCATGCCGTTCAGGTCGGTGCCGCTGGAGGCCGCGGTGGGCGAGGTGTTGGGCACCTTGTCGGTGCGCGTGGCGGTGATGCTGACGCGCTCCAGCGGCACCTGGAATTCCTCGGCGACGATCTGCGCCACCTTGGTGTTCAGGCCCTGGCCCATCTCGGTGCCGCCGTGGTTCAGCTGGATGCTGCCGTCGGTGTACAGGTGGATGAGCGCGCCGGCCTGGTTCAGGTGCTGGGCGGTGAAGCTGATGCCGAACTTCACCGGGGTCAGCGCCAGGCCGCGGCGAAGGATCGGGCTGGCGGCGTTGCCGGCGGTGATCTCGGCGCGGCGCGCGCGGTAGTCGCTGCTGGCTTCCAGGCGCTCGATCAGCTCGCCCAGCAGGTTGTGCTCCACGCGCTGGTGGTAGGGCGTGAGGTCGCGGCCGCTGCCGCCGTAGAGGTTGAGCTTGCGCACGTCGAGCGGGTCCTGGCCGACCGCGCGGGCGATGTCGTCCATGGCGCGTTCGATCAGCATCATCCCCTGGGGCCCGCCGAAACCGCGGAAGGCGGTGTGGGACACCGTGTTGGTGAAGCTGCGGTAGCCGCCGATGGCCACGTCGGGGATGAAGTAGGCGTTGTCGGCGTGGAACATGGCGCGGTCGACGATGGCGTCGGAAAGGTCCGGCGAGTGACCGCAATCGCCCACCACCTCCAGCTGTGCGGCGAGCAGCCGGCCCTCGGCGTCGAAGCCCACCCGGTAGTGGTTGTGGAACGGGTGGCGCTTGCCGGTCAGGCGCATGTCGTCGGCGCGCGGCAGGCGTAGCTTCACCGCGCGGCCGGTGCGCAGCGCCAGCAGCGCGGCGAGGCAGGCGAAGGGCGCGGCCTGGGTTTCCTTGCCGCCGAAGCCGCCACCCATGCGCCGCACTTCCACCGTGACCTTGGCCAGGGGGATGGCCAGCACCTCGGCCACCAGCTTCTGCACCTCGCTGGGGTGCTGGCTGGAGGTGAACACGAACATGCCGCCGTCGTCCGTGGGCACGGCCATGGAGGCCTGGCCTTCGAGGTAGAAGTGCTCCTGGCCGCCGACGAACTGGCTGGCGTGCAGTGTGTAGGGCGCGGCGGCCAGGCCGTGCTCGGCGTCGCCACGGCGCATGAAGTGCGGCGGGCGCACGAAGCGTTCCTCGGCCTTGGCCCGCAGCGGGTCGAGCAGCGGTGGCTCTTCGGCGTACTCGACCTTTGCCAGGCGCGCGGCGCGGCGCGCCTGCAGCGGGGTTTCGGCGGCCACGGCGAACAGCGCCTGGCCGTGGTGCTTCACCCGGCCGTCGGCCAGCAGCGGGTCGCCGGGGAACACCGGGCCGATGTCGGTATGCCCCGGCACCTCGTCCAGGGTCAGCACGGCGACCACGCCGGGTGCGTTGCGCACAGCCGTCAGGTCGAGCTTGTGGATAACCCCGCAGGCGATTTCCGTGAGGCCGACGGCGGCGTACAGCAGGTCGCGCGGTTCCTTGATGTCGTCGACGTAGCGCGCCGCGCCGCTGACGTGCAGCTCGGCGCTGTCGTGGGGCCGGGCCTGGCCGGCGCTGCGCGTGTGCTCGCTGGCGCCGCCGTTGCCGGCGAGGGGAGGCAGGCTACGCATGGCGCACCTCCGCGAGGCTCGGGGCGAATTCCACTAATGCGCGCTGCAGCAGGTTCTGCGCCACCTTCAGGCGATAGGCGGCGCTGGCGCGCAGGTCGTCGATCGGCTGGAAGTCCTCGGCCAGCGCGGCCTGGGCCGCGCGCACGGCGTCGGCGTCGAACGGCCGGCCGCGCAACGCCGCCTCGCTGCGGGCGCCGCGCAAGGGCGTGGCGGCCATGCCGCCGCAGGCCAGTCGGGCGTCGCGCACCCGGCCGTGCTCGTCCAGGTCCAGGCGCAGCGCCAGGCACACGGCGGAGATATCGTCGTCGCGGCGCTTGGAAATCTTGTCCACACGGAACAGCTGGCCTTCGCGCAGCCTGGGGATAACTATCCCCTCGAGGTATTCGCCCGGTTGCAGCACGCTCTGCCGGTAGCCGGTGAAGAAACCGTCGATGGCGATTTCGCGGACCTGCCCGGCGCGCCGCAGGCGCAGGCGCGCGTCCAGCGCCAGCAGCACCGGCGGGGTGTCGCCGATGGGCGAGGCGTTGGCCACGTTGCCGCCGAAGCTGCCGCGCTGGCGCACCTGCAGCGAGCCGAGGCGCTCCAGCAGTTCGGGCACGCCGGGGAAACCCTGCAGCGCCTCGACGCAGTCGGCGTAGGGCCGCGCGGCGCCGATCAGCAGGTAGTCGGGATGCTCTTCCAGGCGACGCAGCTCGGGCACGCGCTCCAGGTGGATCAGCTGCGGGAAGGCCTTCAGCGCCTGGGTCGCCTCCAGGGCCAGGTCGGTGGCGCCGGCCACCAGCCGCGCCTGTGGATAATCCATCAACAGGGCGTCCAGTTCGTCCAGCGAGGTCGGCAGCCAGGCGTGCTGCTCGCCGTGATCCAGGCGGGCGCCGGCGGGGAGGGCGCGCAGGCGCTCGGCGGTGGCGCGGGCGCCGGCGTCGAAGCGGTCGGTTTGCGCGTCGCTGGCGATGCGTTTGGCCGCGTCGAGGATCGGCCGGTAGCCGGTGCAACGGCACAGGTTGCCGGACAGCGCGGCGAGCGCGCTGTCGCGGTCATGCGCGCAGCCGTCGTGCCGCCAGGCGAACAGCGACATGACGATGCCCGGCGTGCAGAAGCCGCATTGCGCGCCGTGGCAGTCGACCATGGCCTGTTGCACCGGGTGCAGGCGCTGGCCCTCGGCGAGGCTTTCCACGCTCAGCAGCTGGCGGCCGTGCAGCGCGCCCAGCGGGGTGATGCAGGCGTTCACCGCGCGGTAGCGCAGGCCGTCGCCCTGGGGTTCGGCGAGCACCACGGTGCAGGCGCCGCAATCGCCGGAGGCGCAGCCTTCCTTGGTGCCGGTGCGCCCCAGTTGGGTGCGCAGGTAGTCGAGCAGGCTCGTTTCCGGTGCCAGGTCGTCGGCCTGGCGCAGCTCGTCGTCGAGCAGGAACTGGATCATGCGAAACCTCGTTGGAGCGCGCTCGCCTCGCTCGCCGGAGGGCGGGCCTGACGCGGCGCGAAAGCTGTCCATATGGTCAGGTAATGCACGAACTCTGCCAGCGCGACAGCCTGGCTCCATAAGCAAAGCATAGGCTTGCGGCGCTTTTTGACCAGCTGGCCAGGAAATTGCTTCGGCCTGCGCCACTGCTGAATCCCTGACCGAGCCCTGCCATGTCCACAGCCCCCATTCCCCGTCTGGAACTGCGCGCCATCAGCAAGCGCTACCCCGGCTGCCTGGCCAACGATCGCGTCGACCTGAGCATCCAGCCCGGCGAAATCCACGCCCTGCTCGGCGAGAACGGCGCCGGCAAGAGCACGCTGATGAAGATCATCTACGGCGTCACCCGCCCGGACAGCGGCGAGCTGCGCTGGGACGGCCGCGTGGTGAACGTGAAGGACCCGGCCCAGGCCCGCGCCCTGGGCATCGGCATGGTGTTCCAGCACTTCTCGCTGTTCGAGACCCTGAGCGTGGCCCAGAACATCGCCCTGGCCCTCGGCGCCGCCGCCGGCACCCCGCAGCAGCTGGCGCCGCGCATCCGCGAGGTGTCGCGGCGCTACGGCATGCCGCTGGACCCGGAGCGCCTGGTGCACGGCCTGTCCATCGGCGAGCGCCAGCGGGTGGAGATCGTCCGCTGCCTGATGCAGGACATCCGCCTGCTGATCCTCGACGAGCCGACCTCGGTGCTCACCCCGCAGGAGGCCGACGACCTGTTCGCTGTGCTGCGCCGCCTGGCCGCCGAGGGCTGCAGCATCCTCTTCATCAGCCACAAGCTCGGCGAGGTGCGTGCGCTCTGCGAACGCGCCACGGTGCTGCGTGGTGGCCGGGTTTCCGGCGACTGCGTGCCGGCGCAATGCTCGGACCTGGAGCTGGCGCGGCTGATGGTCGGCGACGCCGAGGGCCTCGCCGCGCAGTACCCGAAGGCGCGCGGCGGCGAACCGCTGCTGCAGGTGAGCGCGCTGAACTGGCGCAGCGCCGATCCGTTCGGGGTGTCCTTCGCCGGGCTTGACCTGGAAGTGCGCGCCGGCGAGATCGTCGGCATTGCCGGCGTCGCCGGCAACGGCCAGGACGAACTGCTCGCCCTGCTCAGCGGCGAACAGCGCCTGCCGCGCGCCCAGGCCGCCAGCGTCCGCCTGGCCGGCGAGGCCGTCGCCCACCTGGCCCCGGACGCCCGCCGCGCGCGCGGCCAGGCCTTCGTCCCGGCCGAGCGCCTGGGCCACGGCGCGGTGCCCGAGCTGAGCCTGGCCGACAACGCCCTGCTCACCGGTTTCCAGGGCGGCCTGGTGCGCCACGGCCTGGTCCGGCGCGGCAAGGTGCAGGCGTTCGCCGAGGCGATCATCCAGCGCTTCGGGGTCAAGACGCCGGACGCCCAGGCCGCCGCGCGCAGCCTCTCCGGCGGCAACCTGCAGAAATTCATCCTCGGCCGCGAAATCCTCCAGAGCCCGCGGATCGTGGTGGCGGCGCACCCGACCTGGGGCGTCGACGTCGGCGCCGCGGCGGTTATCCACAGGGCGCTGATCGCCCTGCGCGACGCCGGCGCGGCCATCCTGGTGGTCTCCGAGGACCTCGACGAGCTGTTCCAGATCAGCGACCGCATCGGCGCGCTCTGCTCCGGCCGGCTCTCGCCCCTGGTGGACACCGCCACCACCGATCCCCTCGCCGTCGGCCGCTGGATGGCCGGGCAATTCGACGCCGCCGCCTGAGGAGCCGCCCCATGTTGTTGTCCCTGGAACCGCGCGGCCAGCACTCGCGCCTGATGCTCCTGCTCTCGCCGCTGCTGGCCGGATTGTTGACCCTGCTCTGCGGCGCGGCGCTGTTCGCCGCCCTCGGCCACCCGCCGCTGGCCACCCTGCACACCCTGCTGATCGAACCGGTGCAGGATTGGTACGGCGTCGGCGAACTGCTGGTGAAGGCCACGCCGATCCTGCTCTGCGCGCTGGGCCTGGCGCTGGCCTACCAGGCGCGCATCTGGAACATCGGCGCCGAGGGCCAGCTGCTGCTCGGCGCCCTGGCCGGCAGCGCCATGGCCCTCCAGCTGCTGGGCTGGGAGAGCCGCTGGGCGCTGGTCTGGACGCTGCTCGCCGGGGTCGCCGGCGGCGCCGCCTGGGCGGCCCTGGTGGCCTGGCTGCGCACGCGCTTCAACGCCAACGAGATCCTCACCAGCATCATGCTCAACTACATCGCGCTGAACCTGCTGCTGTTCTGCGTGCACGGCCCGCTGAAGGACCCGCAGGGCTTCAACTTCCCGCAGTCGGCGATGTTCGCCGAGGCCACCCTGCTGCCGGCGCTGTTCGACGGCAGCCGCGTGCACCTGGGCGCGCTCTTCGCCCTGCTGGCGCTGGTGGCGGTGTGGGTGCTGGCGCAGCGCAGCTTCGTCGGTTTCCAGATTCGCGTGCTCGGCCTCGACCGCCGCGCCGCCGGCTTCGTCGGCTTCCGCGAGCAGCGCCTGGTGTGGCTGGCGCTGCTGCTGTCCGGGGCGCTGGCCGGGCTGGCCGGGGTCTGCGAGGTGACCGGGCCGATCGGCCAGCTGGTGCCGCAGGTGTCGCCCGGCTACGGCTACGCGGCGATCACCGTGGCCTTCCTCGGCCGCCTGAACCCGCTCGGCATCCTCTTCGCCAGCCTGCTGATGGCGCTGCTCTACCTGGGCGGCGAGACCGCGCAGATGAGCCTGAACCTGCCGCTGGCGCTGACCGGGCTGTTCCAGGGAATGATGCTGTTCTTCCTGCTCGCCTGCGATGTGCTGATCCAGTATCGGCCGCGCCTGGCGCGCGGGTTCACGCTGCGGACAACGCTTTTCGTAGGAGCGAGCTTGCTCGCGAATCGACCCCGCTGCGGGGCTGTTCGCGAGCAAGGACTGGGGCGTCCCCCTCGCTCCTACAAGGACTGATCGGAGAATCACGATGGACATCGATCTGCTGAGCAACGTGCTCTACGCCATGGTCCGCACCGGCACGCCGCTGCTGCTGGTGGCGCTGGGCGAACTGGTGTGCGAGAAGTCCGGGGTGCTCAACCTCGGCCAGGAAGGAATGATGCTGTTCGGCGCGGTGATCGGTTTCATGGTCGCCTTCAGCACCGGCAGCCTGTGGCTCGGGGTGCTGCTGGCGGTGCTCGCCGGGATGCTCCTGGCCAGCCTGTTCGCCGCCGTGGCCCTGGGCCTGAACGCCAACCAGGTGGCCTGCGGCCTGGCGCTGACCATCTTCGGCGTCGGCCTGTCGTCGTTCGTCGGCGCGGCCTGGGTCGGCAAGCCGCTGGCCGGCTTCGCGCCACAGGCGCTGCCGCTGCTGGCGGGGCTGCCGTTGGTCGGGAAAATGCTCTTCAACCAGGACGCGCTGGTCTACCTGACGTTCGCGCTGTTCGCCGGGGTCGCCTGGCTGCTGCTGAAAAGCCGTGCCGGGCTGATCATCCAGGCGGTCGGCGAGAACCCCGACGCGGCCGCCGCCATGGGCCTTCCAGTGGTGCGCGTACGCACCATGGCGGTGCTTTTCGGCGGCGCCATGGCCGGCCTGGCCGGGGCCTACCTGTCCCTGGCCTACACCCCGATGTGGGCGGAGAACATGAGCGCGGGCCGCGGCTGGATTGCCCTGGCGCTGGTGGTGTTCGCCAGCTGGCGGGTGCTGCGCGTGCTGCTCGGCGCCTGGCTGTTCGGCCTGGCGAGCATCCTGCATCTGGTTGCCCAGGGCGTCGGCCTGAGCATCCCGGCCAACCTGCTGGCGATGCTGCCCTACGTGGCCACCATCGTGGTCCTGGTGCTGCTGTCCCGTGACGGCCTGCGCACCCGCCTGTTCGCCCCGGTTTCCCTGGGGCAGCCGTGGAAGGCCGGGCACTGAGGCGTTGTCACGCGGTGGTCGTGTCCGTGGTGCAGGATCGAGGATGGCCTCGCTGATCGATAGCGGGGCTCTTCCTTTTATAAGTCCGCTGATAGAGAAAGCCAATTTCCGTGATGCCCTAAATCAATGGGCCTTCCGGGCTAATAGCGGATAATCTTGCCCACGTCGAATTTCATAACCAATTCGATCAACACACTTCTACGAGGAATGCCGAATGAACCTGATCAACACCCAAGTCCAACCGTTCAAGGTCAACGCCTTCCACAACGGCAAGTTCATCGAAGTCACCGAGCAGTCCCTGAAGGGCAAGTGGTCGGTACTGATCTTCATGCCGGCAGCCTTCACCTTCAACTGCCCGACCGAGATCGAAGACGCCGCCAACAACTACGCCGCCTTCCGTGACGCTGGCACCGAAGTCTACATCGTGACCACCGACACCCACTTCTCGCACAAGGTCTGGCACGAAACCTCCCCGGCCGTCGGCAAAGCCCAGTTCCCGCTGATCGGCGACCCGACCCACCAGCTGACCAACGCTTTCGGCGTGCACATCCCGGAAGAAGGCCTGGCCCTGCGTGGCACCTTCGTGATCAACCCGGAAGGCGTGATCAAGACCGTCGAAATCCACTCCAACGAGATCGCTCGTGACGTCGGCGAGACCCTGCGCAAGCTGAAAGCTGCCCAGTACACCGCCGCTCACCCGGGCGAAGTCTGCCCGGCCAAGTGGAAAGAAGGCGAGAAGACCCTGGCTCCCTCGCTGGACCTGGTCGGCAAGATCTAAGTAACACCTCTCCCTCGGCGGGCGGCTCCACCCGAGTCGCCCGCCCTGCCCGAAGCCTATTCGCAACCGAGCAGGGCGGACGCACAGCGTCCGCCGCGGGAACCCTTTTGCCCGAATTTCGCAATCGCAGGAGCTGAATCATGTTGGACGCCAATCTTAAGACCCAGTTGAAGGCCTACCTCGAAAAGGTCACCCAGCCGTTCGAGATCGTCGCGTCCCTCGATGACAGCGACAAATCCCGCGAGCTGAGCGAACTGCTGCACGACATCGTCGGCCTGACCGACAAGATCACCCTGCGCGAAGATGGCCGCGACGAGCGCGTGCCGTCCTTCTCGCTGAACCGTCCGGGGGCGGACATCGGCCTGCGTTTCGCCGGTATCCCCATGGGCCACGAGTTCACTTCCCTGGTCCTGGCCCTGCTGCAGGTCGGCGGCCACCCGTCCAAGCTCGAGCCCGAGGTCATCGAGCAGGTCAAGGGCATCCAGGGCAAGTTCGAGTTCGAAACCTACTTCTCGCTGTCCTGCCAGAACTGCCCGGACGTGGTCCAGGCGCTGAACCTGATGGCCGTGCTCAACCCGAACATCCGCCACGTCGCCATCGACGGCGCGCTGTTCCAGGATGAAGTCGAACGTCGCCAGGTCATGTCGGTGCCGAGCATCTACCTGAACGGCGAAGTCTTCGGCGCGGGCCGCATGGGTGTGGAAGAGATCCTCGCCAAGATCGACACCGGCGCCGCCGCCCGCGACGCCGAGAAGATGAACACCAGGGAAGCCTTCGACGTGCTCGTCGTCGGTGGTGGCCCGGCCGGCGCCGCGGCGTCCATCTACGCCGCCCGTAAAGGCATCCGTACCGGCGTCGCCGCCGAGCGTTTCGGCGGCCAGGTGCTGGACACCATGGCCATCGAGAACTTCATCTCGGTCCAGGAAACCGAAGGCCCGAAACTGGCCCGCGCCCTGGAAGAGCACGTGAAACAGTACGAGGTCGACATCATGAACCTGCAGCGCGCCAGCGCGCTGATCCCGGCGAAGAACGCCGGCGAGCTGCACGAAGTGAAGTTCGAGAGCGGCGGCAGCCTCAAGGCCAAGACCGTGATCCTCGCCACTGGCGCCCGCTGGCGTGAAATGGGCGTGCCCGGCGAGCAGGAATACAAGGCCAAGGGCGTGTGCTTCTGCCCGCACTGCGACGGCCCGCTGTTCAAGGGCAAGCGCGTGGCGGTGATCGGCGGCGGCAACTCCGGCGTCGAGGCGGCCATCGACCTGGCCGGCATCGTCAGCCACGTGACCCTGCTGGAGTTCGACAGCAAGCTGCGCGCCGACGCCGTGCTGCAACGCAAGCTGTACAGCCTGCCCAACGTGGATGTCATCACCAGCGCGCTGACCAGCGAAGTGAAGGGCGACGGCCAGAAGGTCACCGGCCTGGTCTACAAGGACCGCAACTCGGACGAGTTCAAGTCGGTGGAGCTGGAAGGCATCTTCGTGCAGATCGGCCTGCTGCCGAACACCGAGTGGCTCAAGGGCACCATCGAGCTTTCCCCGCGCGGCGAGATCATCGTCGACGCCCGTGGCGAAACCTCGCTGCCGGGCATCTTCGCCGCCGGCGACGTGACCACGGTGCCGTACAAGCAGATCGTGATCGCGGTGGGCGAGGGGGCGAAGGCTTCGCTGTCGGCCTTCGATCACCTGATCCGCAGTTCCGCGCCGGCCTGACGGTCGCGCTTGGATGAAAACGCCCGGTTCACTTGAGTGAGCCGGGCGTTTTTGTTTGCTCTGCCGGGGCGACGGCAATCACCAGAACCCTCGCCGAACACCTGCTTCTCGTAGGAGCGAGCTTGCTCGCGAACAGCTTGGCACCGAGCCCCGACAGGTTCGCGAGTAAGCTCGCTCCTACAAAAAAGCCCCGGCCCCACCTTCAGAGAATCGGCGAAACCAGCCGTGCCACCCGCATCCCCAGTTGCTGCAACTGCCCGCTGCGCTCCGTGCCCATCTGCACCGACGCCTCGAAGTCCGCCAGCAGCATGCTCTCCACCTCGCCGGCGAAGGCTTCGTCCACCGTCACCAGCATGATCTCGAAGTTCAGCCGGAACGAGCGGTTGTCCAGGTTGGCGCTGCCCACCGCCGCGCAGTCGTGGTCCACCAGCACCACCTTCTGGTGCAGGAAGCCCGGTTGGTAGCGGAACACCTTCACCCCGGCGCGCACCGCGTCCTGGGCGTAGAGGCTGGAAGCGGCGTACACCGTGCGGTGGTCCGGGCGCGAGGGCAGCAGGATGCGCACGTCCACGCCGCGCAGGGCGGCCAGGCGCAGGGCGGCGCTGACCGCCTCGTCGGGGATGAAGTAGGGGGTGGTGATCCACACCCGTTCGCTGGCCGCGTTGATCATCTCGACGAAGAACAGCGAGCAGGTTTCCTGCTTGTCCGCCGGGCCGCTGGCGAGTACCTGGCAGATCACCCCCTGGTCGTCGTAGCGCTCCGGCAGCAGCAGGGTCGGCAGGGCGTGGGTGGCCCAGAACCAGTCCTCGCCGAAGCATTCCTGCAGGCAGGCCACCGCCGGGCCGCGCAGCTCCACGTGGGTGTCGCGCCAGGGCGACAGCGGCGGCTTCTCGCCGAGGTATTCGACGCCGACGTTGTGCCCGCCGACGAAGCCGCGCGCACCGTCCACCACCACCACCTTGCGATGGTTGCGGAAGTTCAGCTGGAAGCGGTTGATGGCGCCGTGGCCGGTGCTGAAGGCCTGCACCTGCACGCCGCCGGCGCGCAGGCGCTCGACGTAGCGGCCGGGCAGGCCGTGGCTGCCGATGGCGTCGTAGAGCAGGAAAACTTCCACGCCGTTGGCCGCGCGCTCCAGCAGCAGCTGCGCCAGGCGCTGGCCGAGGGCGTCGTCGCGGATGATGAAGAACTGCACCAGGATCACCTGCTTCGCCTGGCCGATGGCCTCGAAGATGGCGTCGAAGCTGGCCTTGCCGTTCACCAGCAGGCGCACCTGGTTGTTCGCCAGGGTCGGCATGCGCGCCAGCGCCGAAAGCGCCTTCAGCGCCTTGTAGCTTTCCGACTGGCTGGCGGTCAGCGCTTCCTCCACCCAGGGCCGCCAGTCCAGCTCGGCGGCGGCCTGGTGCATCTCTTCGTTGGCCTGGCGGCGCGCGCCTATGTAGGCGTCGAAGCGGCTGCGGCCGAACACCAGGTAGGGCAGCAGGGTCAGCAGCGGCATGAACACCAGGGCGATGGCCCAGGCGATGGAGCCCTGCGCGGTGCGCACGGTGAGCACGGCGTGGACGGCGGCGACCACCCCGAGCACCTGGATGGCCACGAGGAAATAGGCGATGTAGGCGGAATAGTGCATGCGCGCGAACGAGTCCTTCTGCCCTGCGTGTTCTCGCAGCTTAGCCGCGCTCGGGGGGCTGCGGCCATCCTGGCAGATCGCCGCGCCAGGTTTCGTAGGCCTTGCCCAGGGCCAGCACCTCGACGTCGGCGAAGCGCGGGCCGACGATCTGCAGGCCGATCGGCATGCCGGCGGCGGTGAAGCCGCAGTTGATCGACAGCGCCGGCTGCTCGGACATGTTCCACGGCACGGTGAAGCCGATGTGCTCGAAGGGCCGCGCCGGGTCGTTGGTCGGCGACGCCCAGTCGACGGGGAAGGCCGCCACCTGGTTGGTCGGGCTGAGCAGGAAGTCGACGCCGTGGAACTGCTCGGCGGCGCGCTTGCGCATTTCGAAGGTGCAGTTGAAGCCGCGCACCGCCTCCACTCCGGACACCCGCGCGCCGCCTTCGGCCCACTGGAAGATGTACGGCAGCACCCGCGCCTGGCGCTCGGCCGGCAGCGCCCCGAGCTCCGCCCACAGGCGCGCGCGCCAGAAGCGGTCGAGGCCGTCGAGCAGCTCGCGGTCGAGGATCGGTTGCACTTCGACGACCTGCGCGCCGGCCTCGACGAAGCGTTGCGCGGCGTCTTCCACGGCGCGGCGCACTTCCGGCTCGGGTTGCAGGCCGCAGCCGGGGTCCAGCTGCAGGCCGATGCGCAGGCCACGCACCTCGGCCGGGCGGATCGCCCAGTCCAGCTCGGCCGGCGGCAGGCTGGTGGCGTCGCGCCAGTCGGGGCGCGCCAGGTGTTTCATCAGCAGCGCGGCGTCGTCCAGGCTGCGCGTCATGGGCCCGGCGCAGCGCCCGGTGTAGTAGGGGTCGATGGGAATCCGCCCGAGGCTCGGCTTGAAGCCGACCAGGCCGCACCAGGCGGCGGGCAGGCGCACCGAGCCGCCGATGTCGGTGCCCAGGTGCAGCGGCCCGTAGCCGGCGGCGGCGGCCGAGGCGGCACCGGCGCTGGAGCCGCCCGGGTTCATCGCCAGGTTCCAGGGGTTGCGCGCCAGCTTGTGGAAGCTCGACAGGCCGGAGGAGAGCATGCCGAAGTCCGGCACCGTGGTCTTGCCCAGCAGGATCGCCCCGGCCTCGCGCAGGCGCGCGGTGGGCGGCGCGTCCTGGCTGGCGGGGGTGAGCGGCACGGCGGCGCTGCCTTGGGGAATCGGGTCGCCGGCACTGGCGATGAGTTCCTTGATGGTCACCGGCACCCCGTCCAGTTCGCCGCGCGGCTCGCCCTTCAGCCAGCGCGCCTCGGCTTCCCGCGCCTCGCCCAGGGCCCGTTCCGGGGCGTAGGCGTAGAGCGCGCAGAGCTGCGGCTCCCAGCGCTCGATGTGGGCGATCAGGTGCCGCAGGTATTCCACGGGGGACAGCTGGCGCGAACGATACAGGGCCAGCAGCTGGACGGCGGTGAGATCGTGCAGCGCGGTCATGGGGGACTCCGGCGGGGATGCATGGCACAACCCTAGCCTATCGCGGAGCCGGGCAGGGTGTAGGGCGAATAACGCTCCGCGTTATCCGCCGCCAGGCCTTCGGCGGATGACCGCGAACGGTCATTCGCCCTACGCGGTTTCGTAGGATGGGTTGAGCGAAGCGATACCCAGCGGCGTTGGCCGGGGAGTCAGGGCCGCGGCACCAGCGCCGGCAGCAGGTGCCGCGACACCGCCTCGCGCACCGCCGGCAGCAGGGTGGCGTTGCCGCCGAGCATTTCTTCCACCAGCCGGCGCAGGGCCATGGAGCGCTCCGGGGTCAGGGCGCGCACGGCGTATTCGCAGGCCTGTTCCGCGGTGACGTCCGGCGGAACGGCGAAACCCAGGGCTTGCAGGCGTTCGCGGAAATCGTCCTGGTCGATCAGGTCGGCATGCATCATCGCGGGGTCCTCCGTGAGGGTAGGCTTAC
>NZ_JARJLT010000317.1 GCF_029335315.1 Pseudomonas citronellolis | reverse complement strand
ACTGCAGGACGTCGACCCGGTCCACGTCGATCTCCACGCCCTTGCGCTCATGATCCACTTCACCGGTCAGGCGCACCTTGGTCTTCTCGGAGATATCCACACCCTGCGGCCAATCGTCGTGGTCGATCTCGACCTGCATGCTGCCGGTGGCGTCCTTGAACTCGTAGTGCTCGCCGTGCAGGCGCTTGATGATCGAGCCTTCGAGCACCGCCGGGGTGTCGTCGGCGGCTTTCTTGGCGGCCTCCACTGTGGTGACCTGGCCGGCCGGCGCGGGTTTCGCCGCGTCGCTGCCCGGGCCGGTGTAGCCGCCGGCGGCGAAGGTGGCGCCGGAGAACAGGGCGATGGCGGCGATCAGGGGAAGACGAATGGATTTCATGAAGTAGCCTCCTGGCTGTTTTCGATGAAATCAGACTAGCCAATCAGGCTGAAACCAGCCTGAATTGGCGCTTAACCCAGGCTTAATCGCCCTTTTCGCCCTTCACCTTGCGGAACACGTAGAACAGCTCCGGCTCGCTGACCATGTAGATGGTGCCCTGCTCGTCGATGGCCACGCCCTCGGCGCGCGGGATCTTCTCGTGCAGGCCGTTGAGCCCGGCCAGCAGGCTGATGAAGCTGACCGGCTGGTTCTTCTCGTCCAGCTCCAGCAGCAGGTGCGACTCCGCCGACAGCACCAGGGTATGCCCGGTGCGCGGGTCGACGCTGAGCGCCGAGACGTTACGCATGTACAGCTCTTCGCTGGGCAGCGCCAGCATGCTGCCCTTCAGGCCCGGCGTGCCGTCGCTGGCCCAGCTGAACAGCTCCATGGGGTCGCGCTCGCGGCCGAGCAGCAGGCGCTTCTGCGCCGGGTCCCAGGCGATGCCCTCGAAGCCCTTGTTGCTCTTCTTGCCCAGGTGGCCGAGGTCGAAGCTGGCCAGCCTGGCGGTGCTCAGCTCATGGGTCTGCGGGTCGACGTGGAAAATGGTCAGGGAGTTCTTGCGTTCGTCGGTCACCGCGACGTTGCCATTGGGCAGCACCGCCACCCCTTCCGGGTTCTCCAGGCCGAGCAGCGGAATCACCCGCAGCACCTCGCCGTCCAGCGACAGCTCGCCGAGCAGCGGCTTCTTGCCGGTGACGGTGAACAGCGTGCGGGTCACCGGGTTGTAGGCCAGGTCGGAGGTCTCCTGGCCTTCCAGGCCACCCTTGAGCGGCTTGCCCTGGATCACCGCGCGGTAGCCCGGCAGCCAGACGCTCTCGGCGCGGGCCTGCTCGCTGGTGTGGGCTTCCTTCCACCACAGGCGGGCGCGGTCGTCCCAGTGGAACAGCCTGGCGAGCAGCGCCAGCACGGCGGCGGCAAGGATCAGCGCCAGCAGCAGCCAGCGCAGGAAGCGGGAGATTCGGGACCGGGCCATTCAGGACTCTTCTAGTCGGAGTAAAGCAAAGGCCGCACGAGGGCGGCCTTTGGCGGGGAGCGGTTCAGAGCACGCGGCTTTCGAACCGGCTGGCCCCGGGAAGTTCCAGCACCAGGTCGCTGCCGCGCTTGAGCGGACCGACGCCCACCGGCGTGCCGGTGGAAATCACGTCGCCCGGCTGCAGCGAGAAGTGCCCGGCGATGTGCTGGATCAGCGGTACGATCGGGTTGAGCATGTCGCGGCTGTTGCCATCCTGGCGCACTTCGCCGTCGATGGTCAGGCGGATGCCGATGTCGGTCGGGTCCGGGAAGCGGTCGGCGCTGACGAAGGGCGCCAGCACGAAGGCACCGTCGAAGGACTTGGACAGCTCCCAGGGCAGGCCCTTCTCCTTCAGCTTGGCCTGCACGTCGCGCAGGGTCAGGTCCAGCGCCGGGGCGTAGCCGGAGATGGCGTCCAGCACTTCCTCGACGCCGGGCTTGCGCGACAGCGGCTTGCCGATCAGCACGGCGATCTCCGCCTCGTAGTGCACGTCGCCGCGATCCTCGGGAATGGCGAAGCCGCCCTCGGCCGGCACGGTGCAGGAGCCCGGCTTGATGAACAGCAGCGGCTCGGTGGGCACCGGGTTGTTCAGTTCCTTGGCGTGCTCGGCGTAGTTGCGCCCGACGCAGACCACCTTGCCCAGCGGGAAGTGGATGCGGGTGCCGTCGACGTACTGATGCTGGTAACTCATGACCGACTCCTGGACGGATGAATGGAATGCGCCGTCGCGGCGCTCGTGGCGCCGCGCGCTGCCCGCCTCCCGCGGGCGCTCCGGGCCGCCTCCCGCGACCCTGACAAGCGAAGGGCCGGAAGACCGGCCCTGCTGGGGTGTTGCTGGCTTACTCGGCGAAAATCTTGCCGGGGTTCATGATCCCGTTCGGGTCGAACACCGCCTTGACCGCCTTCATGTAGCCGATTTCGGCCTCCGAGCGAGAGTACCCCAGGTAGTCGCGCTTGGTCATGCCCACGCCGTGCTCGGCGGAGATCGAGCCGTTGTACTTCTGCACGGTCTCGAACACCCACTTGTTGACGGTGGCGCACTTGGCGAAGAACTCGTCCTTGGACAGGTTCTCAGGCTTCAAGATGTTCAGGTGCAGGTTGCCGTCGCCGATGTGGCCGAACCACACCACCTCGAAGTCCGGGTAGTTGGCTTCGACGATGTCGTCGATGTCCTTGAGGAAGGCCGGGACCTTGGCCACGGTCACCGAGATGTCGTTCTTGTACGGGGTCCAGTGCGAGATGGTCTCGGAGATGTACTCGCGCAGCTTCCACAGGTTCTGCAGCTGCTGCTCGCTCTGGCTCATCACACCGTCCAGCACCCAGCCCTGCTCAACGCAGTGCTCGAAGGTGGCCAGGGCCTCGTTGGCCACTTCCTCGGTGCTCGCCTCGAACTCCAGCAGCGCGTAGAACGGGCAGTCGGTCTCGAAGGGCGCCGGCACGTCGCCACGGCCCAGGACCTTGGCCAGGGCCTTGTCGGAGAAGAATTCGAAGGCGGTCAGGTCGAGCTTGCTCTGGAAGGCGTGCAGCACCGGCATGATCGAGTCGAAGTCGGGGGTGCCGAGGACCATCGCGGTGAGGTTCTTCGGCGTGCGCTCCAGGCGCATGGTGGCCTCCACCACGAAGCCCAGGGTGCCTTCGGCGCCGATGAACAGCTGGCGCAGGTCATAGCCGGTGGCGTTCTTGATCAGGTCCTTGTTCAGCTCCAGCAGGTCGCCCTTGCCGGTGACGACCTTCATGCCGGCCACCCAGTTGCGGGTCATGCCGTAGCGAATCACCTTGATCCCGCCGGCATTGGTGCCGATGTTGCCGCCAATCTGGCTGGAACCGGAGGAAGCGAAGTCCACCGGGTAGTACAGCCCCTGCTCCTCGGCGAACAGCTGCAGCTGCTTGGTCACCACGCCCGGCTGGCACACCACGGTGCGGTCGAAGGCGTTGAAGTCGAGGATCTTGTTCATGTAGTCGAACGACACCACCACTTCGCCATTGGCGGCGACGGCGGCGGCCGACAGGCCGGTACGGCCACCCGAGGGCACCAGGCCGATCTTCTGCTCGTTGGCCCAGCGCACCACGGCCTGCACCTGCTCGATGCTCTTGGGGAAGGCGATGGCCAGCGGCGCCGGGGCGAAATGCTTGGTCCAGTCCTTGCCGTAGGCTTCCAGGGAATCGGCGTCGGTCAGCAGCTTGCCGGGCTCCAGCAGTGGCTTGAGCGATTCGATCAGGGCTTCGCGGGTCATCGGGAGAACTCTCAAATGATTCATGGTCGTCCTGAGAACAGCTCAGGTCGCAACCGGGCAAGGAAAAGGGAGAACATGCTAGCATACGCACCCCACGCAGATCGCCACCTGGCGCCGAGCTGCGGCACCGGCCGGTTCGGCCAGAGCTGTTCATTTTCTAGCCATTATCCCGGGACTACAGGTTCAAGCAGATGAGCAAGACTTCTCTCGACAAGAGCAAGATCAAATTCCTCCTCCTCGAAGGCGTGCACCAGAACGCCGTCGACACCCTCAAGGCCGCCGGCTACTCGAACATCGAGTACCTCAAGACCGCGCTGTCCGGTGACGAGCTGAAGGAAAAGATCGCCGACGCCCACTTCATCGGCATCCGCTCCCGCACCCAGCTGACCGAGGAAGTCTTCGACGCCGCCAAGAAACTGATCGCGGTCGGCTGCTTCTGCATCGGCACCAACCAGGTCGACCTGAACGCCGCCCGCGAACGCGGCATCGCGGTGTTCAACGCGCCCTACTCCAACACCCGTTCGGTCGCCGAGCTGGTGCTGGCCGAAGCCATCCTGCTGCTGCGCGGCATCCCCGAGAAGAACGCCTCCTGCCACCGCGGCGGCTGGATCAAGTCGGCGGCCAACTCCTTCGAGATCCGCGGCAAGAAGCTGGGCATCGTCGGCTACGGCTCGATCGGCACCCAGCTCTCGGTCCTCGCCGAAGCCCTGGGCATGCAGGTGTTCTTCTACGACACCGTGACCAAGCTGCCGCTGGGCAACGCCCAGCAGATCGGCTCGCTGCACGAGCTGCTCGGCATGTCCGACATCGTCTCGCTGCACGTACCGGAGCTGCCGTCCACCCAGTGGATGATCGGCGAGAAGGAAATCCGCGCCATCAAGAAGGGCGGCATCCTGATCAACGCCGCGCGCGGCACCGTGGTCGAGCTGGACCACCTGGCCAACGCCATCAAGGACGAGCACCTGATCGGCGCCGCCATCGACGTGTTCCCGGTCGAGCCCAAGTCCAACGACGACGAGTTCGAAAGCCCGCTGCGCGGCCTGGATCGCGTGATCCTGACCCCGCACATCGGCGGCTCCACCGCCGAGGCCCAGGCCAACATCGGCCTGGAAGTGGCCGAGAAGCTGGTCAAGTACAGCGACAACGGCACCTCGGTGTCCTCGGTCAACTTCCCCGAAGTGGCCCTGCCGTCGCACCCCGGCAAGCACCGCCTGCTGCACATCCACGCCAACATCCCGGGCGTGATGAGCGAAATCAACAAGGTGTTCGCCGACAACGGCATCAACATCTCCGGCCAGTACCTGCAGACCAACGACAAGGTCGGCTACGTGGTGATCGACGTCGACGCCGAGTACTCGGACCTGGCGCTGGAGAAGCTGCAGCACGTCAACGGCACCATCCGCAGCCGCGTGCTGTTCTAAGCGCACCCGGCGGCAAGAAAAAAGGAGGCTTCGGCCTCCTTTTTTCGTTTCCGGAAGGGTCGCAATGGCACGGCCGGGTGCCCCCGGTGCGTGCAGGGAGCGCCCGCCACC
>NZ_JARJLT010000316.1 GCF_029335315.1 Pseudomonas citronellolis | reverse complement strand
CGGCCAGGCCCTTCAGCAGGGCGGCGTGGAACGCCTGCGGGTCCTGGATCTGCGGCGCGTGGCCGAGCTTGTCGAACTCCACCAGGGTGGAATTGGGGATGGCCTGGGCGGTGCGCTTGCCCAGCTCGGCGTAGTTGCCCAGCTTGGCGCGCAGCGCCTCGGGGGCGACGTCCTTGCCGATCGCGGTGTTGTCCTGGGTACCGATCATCAGCAGGGTCGGCGCCTGGATCTGGCCGAACTCGTAGAGCACCGGCTGGGTGAAGATCATGTCGTACTGCAGCGCCGAGTTCCACGCCACGCGCTCGTGGCCGGAACCGTTGTTGAGGCCGGCGAGCATGTTCACCCACTTGTCGTACTCCGGCTTCCACTGGCCGGCGTAGTAGGTGGCCTGCTCGTACTTGCGGATGCTCTCGGCGCTGGTCTTCAGCTCGCGCTCGTACCACTGGTCCGGGGTGCGGTAGGGCACGCCGAGGGCCTTCCAGTCCTCCAGGCCGATCGGGTTGACCAGCACCAGTTGCTCGATCTGCTGCGGGTACATCAGCGCGTAGCGGGCGGCGAGCATGCCGCCGGTGGAATGGCCGAGCAGGGTGACCTTGCGCAGCTTGAGCTTGTCGAGCAGGGCGTGGGTGTTGCTCGCCAGCTGCTGGAAGCTGTACTGGTAGTGCTCGGGCTTGGTCGACTTGCAGAAGCCGATCTGGTCTGGCGCCACCACCCGGTAGCCGGCGGCGCTGAGGGCGGCGATGCTGGCCTCCCAGGTGCCGGCGCAGAAGTTCTTGCCGTGCAGCAGGACCACCGCGCGGCCGTTGGGCTTGGCCGGCTTCACGTCGATGTAGGCCATGTGCACGTGCTTGCCCTGGGAGACGAAGCTGAAGTGCCCCACCGGGTAGGCGTAGTCGAAGCGTTCCAGTTCGGGGCCGTAGGTCGGCCGGGTTTCGGCGGCCTGCAGCGGCAGGGCGGCGGCCAGCAGCAGGGCGGGGAGCCAGCGTCGGAACATGGGGTGTCCTCGGAAGGGCAAGGGAATGCTCTAGCATGCCTGGGGCGTCGGGGGCGCCACAAGTCCGGCCGTGGCTCCCTGTAGGCGCGAGCTTGCTCGCGAGCGGAGTTTCCGGCGGCTGTGGTGCCGGGCTCCCAAGGTGCGCCTGGCACC
>NZ_JARJLT010000315.1 GCF_029335315.1 Pseudomonas citronellolis | reverse complement strand
ACCCCACCCAACCTTCCCCGTCCGACCATCGAACAAATTCCCCCTGCGCCTTGTACCCCCGCGCCCGCCCTGGCTTTACACTGCGCCTTACCGACGCTTTCTGTCGCATTTCCGAAAGCCTCGGAAATCCACGGGTTGGCGCTATAAGAAGTTGTCGCTTGGCGACAATGCCAACCGGTTTTTCGTCCCTACAATCCTTCCATCGATAGCCGCCTTGCCAGGCAGGAGAACACCGATGTCCGCTCCGCACGCTCAGGTTCAACGCTCCGACTTCGACCAGGTGATGGTCCCCAACTACTCCCCGGCCGCTTTCATTCCGGTGCGTGGGCAGGGTTCGCGAGTCTGGGACCAGAGCGGCCGCGAGCTGGTGGATTTCGCCGGCGGCATCGCCGTGAACTCCCTGGGCCACTGCCACCCGGCGCTGGTCGGCGCGCTGACCGAGCAGGCCAACCAGATCTGGCACGTGTCCAACGTGTTCACCAACGAGCCGGCCCTGCGCCTGGCGCAGAAGCTGATCGACGCCACCTTCGCCGAGCGGGTGTTCTTCGCCAACTCCGGCGCCGAGGCCAACGAGGCCGCGCTCAAGCTGGCGCGCCGCTACGCCCACGACGTCCATGGCGCGCAGAAGTACGAGATCATCTCGATGGTCAACAGCTTCCACGGCCGCACCCTGTTCACCGTCAACGTCGGCGGCCAGGCCAAGTACTCCGACGGCTTCGGGCCGAAGGTCGAAGGCATCACCCACATCCCGTTCAACGACCTGGACGCGCTGAAGGCGGCCATCTCCGACAAGACCTGCGCCGTGATCATCGAGCCGGTGCAGGGCGAGAGCGGCGTGCTGCCGGCCGACAAGGCCTACCTGGAAGGCGTGCGCAAGCTGTGCGACGACAACGGCGCGCTGCTGATCTTCGACGAAGTGCAGAGCGGCTTCGGCCGTACCGGCTACCTTTACGCCTACCAGCACTACGGCGTGGTCCCGGACATCCTCTCCAGCGCCAAGAGCCTGGGCGGCGGCTTCCCGATCGGCGCCATGCTGACCACCGCGAAGATCGCCGAGCACCTGGTCGTCGGCACCCACGGCACCACCTACGGCGGCAACCCGCTGGCCTGCGCGGTGTCCGGTGCGGCCTTCGACGTGATCAATACGCCCGAAGTGCTCGAAGGCGTGCGCGCCAAGCACGAGCGCTTCAAGGCGCGCCTGGAGAAGATCGGCCAGGAGTACGGCATCTTCACCCAGGTCCGCGGCCTCGGCCTGCTGATCGGCGCGGTGCTTTCCGACGCCTGGAAGGGCAAGGCCAAGGACGTCTTCAACGCCGCCGAGCGCGAAGGCCTGATGATCCTGCAGGCCGGCCCGGACGTGGTGCGCTTCGCGCCCAGCCTGGTGATCGCCGACGCCGACATCGACGAAGGCTTGGATCGCCTGGAACGCGCGGTCGCCAAGCTGACC
>NZ_JARJLT010000314.1 GCF_029335315.1 Pseudomonas citronellolis | reverse complement strand
CGGCGTGGGTGGGGAGATGGGTGTGGTTCTGGTAGTTCGCTATGGCGTGCCCAGGCGGCTGAAGGCCGGGACGCGGGTGCCTTCGGCCAGGCTGACGCCGGGGCCGAAGACCACGCAGGGTTCCACGGTCACGTCGCGGGCCCATTGGGTGTCGGCGCTGAAGTAGACGGTGGCCGCGTCCAGCAGGCTGACGCCCTCCTCCATCGCCTGCTGGCGGCGGCGTTGCTGGAACAGGCGTTCGGCCTCGTGGAGTTGCTGGCGGTCGTTCACGCCGAGGATTTCCTCTTCCGGCACTTCCACCATGGCCACCGGCAGGCCCGCCGCGTTGGCGTGGGCCACGGCGTCGGTGAGGTAGTACTCGCCTTGGGCGTTGTCGCGGCCGATGCGTTGCAGCAGCCACAGGCAGTGGTCGGCGCGGAAGGCCATGACGCCGCCGTTGCACAGGTCGATGGCCAGTTCCTCGGGGCTGGCGTCGCGGGCTTCGCGGATGGCCTTGAGGGCGCCCTGCTCCATCAGCAGGCGGCCGTAGCCGCCCGGCTCTCGGGTGCGGAAGCCGGCCACGGCGACGGCGGCGCCCTGCTCCAGGGCCTGGCGCAGGCGCTGCAGGGTGTGCGGGCGCAGCAGCGGGGTGTCGCCGCAGAGCACCAGCACGCAGCCTTCGTTGAAGTCGCGCAGGGCCTGCTCCGCCGCCAGCACGGCGTGGGCGGTGCCCAGGCGTTCGTGCTGGGTGAAGCGCCGCGCGGCGGGGGCCGTGGCGGCCACGTAGGCGTGGGCTTCGCTGGCGTCCGGGCCGAGCACCACCGCCACCCGTTCCACTTCGGCGGCCGCGCAGGTCGCCAGCACGTGGCCGAGCAGCGGGCGGTTGCCCACCGGGTGCATGACCTTGGGCAAGCGCGAACGCATACGCGTGCCCTGGCCGGCGGCGAGGATCACCGCCAGCGTGGGGAATCCCGGCATGGCTGCCTCCTCAGGCCTGGTAGAAGACGTCGTCGGGGTACGGGTACCACCAGTCGTGGACCTTCGGCTGGTGGTCGATGATCACCATCTTGCTGCGGCGGAAGGCGTCCAGGCCCTGGCGGCCGAGTTCGCGGCCCAGGCCCGACATCTTCCAGCCGCCGAAGGGCAGCGCGTCGTTGTCGATCAGCGGGTTGTTCACCCAGACCATGCCCGCCTCCAGGCGGTCGGAGGCTTCCATGGCCTCGGCGAGGTCGGTGGAGAACAGCGAGGCGCCCAGGCCGAAGGGCGAGTCGTTGGCCAGGCGGATGGCTTCGTCGAAGTCGCTGACCTTGCAGATGGCCGCCACCGGGCCGAAGCATTCCTCGCTGAAGATCGCCATGTCCGGGGTGACGCCGGTGAGGATGGTCGGCTCGTAGTACCAGCCCACCGGCAGGTGTGGCGGGATGCGTCCGCCGCAGACCAGGGTGGCGCCCTTGGCCAGGGCGTCGTCGACCAGGCGCATGACCTTGGCGCGCGCCGCCTCGCTCACCAGCGGGCCGATTTCCGAGCGTTCCAGGCCGTGGCCGATGCGCAGCTGGCGGGTGCGTTCGGCGAAGCGCGCGACGAATTCGTCGTGGACCTCGTCGACCACGAAGAAGCGTTCTGCCGAGGTGCAGATCTGCCCGGTGAGGTGGAAGGCCGCGGTCACCGCGCCGGCCGCCGCGACTTCCAGCGGGGCGTGTTTGGAGACGATCAGCGGGTCGCTGCCGCCGGCCTCGATCACCGCCGGCTTCATGCGCTCGGCGCAGGCCACGGCCACCGCCTTGCCGGCCGCCACGCTGCCGGTGAAGGCCACGGCGTGGGTGCCCTCGGACTGCACCAGCAGTTGCGCGGTGCTGGCGTCGCCGGGCAGGCAGCTGACCAGTGCGGCCGGCAGCACCTTGAAGTGCTCCATGAATTTCAGGGTGCACAGGCTGGTGCTTTCCGCCGGCTTGACGATGCAGGCGTTGCCGGCGGCCAGGGACGCGGCCAGGGTCCAGCACATCAGCAGGATGGGGAAGTTGAACGGCATGATGTGCACGCTCACGCCGTAGGGTTCGTAGCGCACGTGCTGGAAGGAGCCGATCTGGGTGGTGCCGGCCACCTTGCCGGCGTCGTCGCGGGCCATTTCCGCGTAGTAGCGGAAGATCGGCGCGCAGTTGGCCAGCTCGCCCATGGCTTCGGGGAAGGGCTTGCCCATTTCCAGGGTCATCAGCCGGGCGACTTCGCGCTGGGTGGCCTGGTCGCTTTCGATGGCGCTGGCCAGCCGGTGCAGCAGCGCGGCGCGGCTCTTCGCGTCGACCTGGCGCCAGGCGCGCTGGGCCGAGTTGGCGGCGGCCACCAGGGCCTCGACGTCGGCGGCGTCGCCCAGGGCGATGCGGCCCACCGGGCTGAGGTCCGCCGGGTTGACGATGGCGCGCGTGCGGGCGCTGGCCGGGGCCTGGTAGTCGGGGTTGACGAAGCGCAGCGGGGTGTCGCTGTGGAAGGCGGTCATGGGGTTCTCCGGGCGGTTCAGTCGGTGGCCAGGCGCTGGGCCAGCACGTCGGTGTGCAGGGCCTGGCGCCAGTGCGGCAGTCGGTGGTCGAGCAGGTCGCGCAGCGGGTGCAGCGCCGGGGCTTCCAGGGCGCGCTGGAACAGGCCGAGCACGCGCGGCAGGTGCGCCAGGTAGCCGTGCTTGCCGTCGCGCCGGGCCAGGCGCACGAAGATGCCGAGCACCTTGGCGTGGCGTTGCGCGGCGAGGGCCTGGTAGTCGGCGATGAACTGCCGGGCGTCCAGCTCGGGGCGGTGGGTCAGGTAGTGGCTCAGCAGCGATTCGCGCAGGGCTTCGGGCACGTCGCGGCGGGCGTCCTCCAGCAGCGACATGAGGTCGTAGGCCGGCGCGCCGCAGAGGGCGTCCTGGAAGTCCAGCAGGCCGCAGGCGGCCACGCCGGGGCGTTCCTTGAGCAGCATCAGGTTGTCCACGTGGTAGTCGCGCAGCACCAGCACCTCGCGGCGCGAAGCCACGCCACGGCAGGCCGCGGCGAAGGTCGCCAGGTAGTCGTCGCGCAGTTGCGCGGCGGCGCTGCGGCCCACCAGCAGGGGCGCGTACCAGTCGATGAACAGCGCGCCCTCCTCCGCCAGCCTGGCCGCGTCGTAGGCCGGCAGGCCTTCGGCGGCGGCGGCGCCTGCGCGGTGCAGTTCGACCAGGGCGTCCACCGCCAGGCGGTACAGCGGCGCTGCTTCGTAGCCGCCGGCGAACAGCCGGGTGTAGGTGGCCTGGCCGAAGTCTTCGATCAGCGCCAGGCCCTGGCCGACGTCCGCCGCCAGCACGCGCGGCGCCGACAGCCCGCAGGCGTGCAGCAGCTGCGCCACCTGCAGGTAGGGCGCCAGCGGCTCGGCGCCGGGCGGCGAGTCCATCAGCAGCAGGCCCTGGCCGCCGAGGCGGAAGTAGCGGCGCGCCGAGGCGTCCGCCGGCAGCGCGTCGAGGGCGTGGCCGGGGTGGCCGCTGGCGGCGAGGAAGGCCTCGCGCGCGGCGGCGCGGGTGTCGGGGGCAAGGCTCTGGCTCATGGGATCACCGGATCATGTAGACCTTCTTGATGGTCTCGTGGACCGTGCACACGCCCTTCCAGTCCTTGGGGAAGAAGGCGGCGGTGTCCGGCTCGATCTCGATCACCTCGCCGGACTCGTGCACGTAGGTGCAGCGGCCTTCGAGGAAGTGGCAGAACTCGTCGCTGGTGACGTGGCAGAACCACTTGCCCGGCGTGCAGTGCCAGATGCCGCATTCGGACTGGCCTTCGGGGCCCTTGTGCAGGACCACGCCGCTGACGTGGGACTCGCCTTCGAGCATGGTCGGGATCACGCCCCAGTCCTTGAGTTCGGTGACTTCCAGCGGGCGGTGGATTACGGGGGTTTTCATCGTTCACTCCTGATGAGGCGAAGCATGTGGGCGAATGACCGCTTGTGGTGATTCGCCGGTGGGTTCGGTGCCGCTCGGCGGCGGATAACGCTTGGGGCGTTATGCGCCCTACGGGTGGTCGGTCTTGTGGGGCGAATGACCGTTTGCGGTGATTCGCCGGTGGGTTCCGGTGTGGCTCGATGGCGGATAACGCCTGTGGCGTTATGCGCCCTACGGGTGGTCATGTAGGGCGGATAACCGTTCGCGGTTATCCGCCGGTGTCTCAGGCCAGCATGTAGAGGTTGCGAATGGTCTCGTGCACGGTGCATTCGCCGGTCCAGCCGGCGGGGAACAGCACCAGGGTGTCGGGCTGCACTTCGATCACTTCGCCTGCGTCGGAGCGGTAGGTGGCGCGGCCGGCGACGAAGTGGCACAGCTCGTCGCGCGGGATCGCCAGGCGCCAGCGCCCCGGGGTGCAGACCCACAGGCCGGTCTCCGGGCTGTTGTTCGGGCCCTTGAACAGCAGGCGCCCACTGGAGTGCGAGACGCCTTCCAGGGCGTCGCCCTGCACGCCCCAGTCCACCAGGTCGTCGTAGGCGCGGGCGCCGAGGATGTGCGGCGCGCTCGAATCCTTGCGGAACTCAGGCATGGTTCACCGCCCTGCCCTGCAGCAGCCCATCGAGAATCCGCGCGGCGTCTTCCGGGCCCTTGCGCGAGCGCATGTAGTCGCTGGTGCGCGCCAGGCGCTCCTGCATCAGCTGGTCGCCCAGCAGCTGGGCGATGTTGCGCGCCAGGTCCTGCTCGCTCCAGTCGTAGCGGTCCATGCGCAGGCCGTGGCCGCTTTCCTGGGCGCGCATGGCGTTGTCGTGGCCGTCCCACACGTAGGGCATGACGATGGCCGGCTTACCGAAGAACAGGCACTCGGTGAAGCTGTTGTTGCCGCCGTGGTGGATCACCGCGTCCACCTGCTCGATCACCGAGGGCTGCGGGTACCAGTTGGAGACGATCACGTTGTCCGGCAGGTCGGTGTACTTCTCCACGTGCTCGCCGACGTTGAACAGCGCGCGGTACGGCAGCTTGCCGATGGCGCCGACCAGGCGCTGGAGCAGCTCGACGTCGCCCGAGCCGAGGCTGCCGAAGCTGACGTACAGCAGCGGCTTGTCGTTGTGCGCCTTGAACGGCGGAATCTCGTAGGGCTTGTCGGTGCGCACGCAGCCCTGCAGGTAGTGGAACTGCCGCGCCGGCAGCGGGTGGCGACGGGCGAACTTCACCGGGTCCGGGTACAGCAGCAGGTTCATGTACGGCGACTCTTCGAAGAAGGTGCCCAGCGGGTACGGGCGCTCGCCGCACTGGGCGAGGAAGTCGTTGAAGTCGGCGTGGATCGGCGCGATCACTTCCTCGAAGCGCTTCTGGAAGCGCGCGTGGCCGTCCTTGTCGTCCACGCTCATGCCCGACAGGTAGGGCGGGATGTCCGGGTCGTGCACCTCGTTCTCCGAGCAGGAGATGATCCGCACCCAGGGCTTGCCGTAGTGCTTGATGGCCGGGAAGAGGATGACGTTGTCGACGCAGATCAGGTCCGGCTTGATTCGCTCGAGGATCGCCGGCAGCTCCTTCTGCGCCCACTTGGAGGTGGAGACGATGGCCTCCCAGCACTCCTTCACGTAGTTGTCGAGCTGGTCGATCGGCGCCTTGCGGAAGTTGGGGATGTGGCCGTTGATGAAGTCCGTCCAGTAGCGCGCCATCTCCTCGGCGGGCATCGGTTCGGACATGTTCACGTAGTGCTCCTCGAAGCCGTACGCCGCGTAGACCCCGGTCATGCCCGGGTCGGTGAGGAACACCGCCTTGTGGCCCAGGGCCTCGCAGGCCTGGGCGATACCGACGGAGTTCAGGGCCGGGCCGTAGGCGGCCTCGGGGAAGAAGGCGATGACCTTGCGTTCACTCATGACAATTCTCCTGGTTCTTCTTGTAGGCAGTCAGTGGCTCAGCACGCGGGCGTGGCGCGCGTCCCAGCCCAGGCGCACGGGCATGCCGGTGGCCAGGCGCAGGTGGTCGTAGTCCGAGGACGGCACGCGGACGATCAGCGGCCGGCTGGACAGCGCGGTGTGCACGTGGAGGTTGGTGTCGAGGCCGTGGTAGGCGATTTCCGCCACCTCGCCCTGCACCTGGTTGTCGGTGGCCGGGGCGGCCTCGGTGAGCACCCGCAGGCGCTCCGGGCGCAGGGCCAGGGTGACGCTGTGCGGCCCGGCTTCGGCGCCGCGCTCGATATTCAGCAACTGGCCGCCGGCGCGCAGCTGGTCGGTGCCCACGCGCTCACCGTCGATGAGGTTGCTGACGCCGATGAAGTCGGCGACGAAGCGGCTGCCGGGGTTCTCGTAGAGTTCGCTGGGGCTGCCGACCTGGCACACCTTGCCGTCACGCAGCACGGCCATGCGGTCGGACATGACCAGGGCTTCTTCCTGGTCGTGGGTGACCATGATGAAGGTGATGCCGCTCTCGTGCTGCAGGCGCTTGAGTTCCAGCTGCATCTTCTCGCGCAGCTTCTTGTCCAGCGCGCCGAGCGGCTCGTCCAGCAGCAGCACGCGCGGGCGCTTGACCAGCGCGCGGGCCAGGGCCACGCGCTGGCGCTGGCCGCCGGAGAGCTGGTCGGGCCGGCGGTTGGCCAGTTGGCCGAGCTGCGCGGTGTCGAGCACCTGGTCGACGCGCTGGCGAATCTCGGCGGCGGACAGCTTTTCCATCTCCAGGCCGTAGGCGATGTTGCCGCGCACGCTCATGTTGGGGAACAGCGCGTAGGACTGGAACATCAGGTTCAGCGGGCGCTTGTTCGGCGGCAGCGGCGAGATGTCCCGGCCGCCCAGGTAGATGGCGCCGGAGGTGGGCGTCTCGAAGCCGGCGATCATCCGCATCAGGGTGGTCTTGCCGCAGCCGGAGGGGCCGAGCAGGGCGAAGAACTCGTTCTCGCGGATGCTCAGCGACACCCGGTCCACCGCGGTCAGGCCCTCGCCGAAGGATTTGCTCACCTGGTCCAGGACCAGCAGGTCGGATGGCTTAGTCATGGGCTTTGGGCACCTTGTTCAGACGTTGGGAAGCGAACAGCGCGGTGAAGCTGACCAGCATCACCAGGGTGGCGAGGGCGTTGATCTCGGGGGTGACGCCGAAGCGGATCATCGAGTAGATCTGCATCGGCAGCGTGGTGGACGCGCTGCCGGAGCCGGAGTTGAAGAAGGCGATGATGAATTCGTCCACCGACAGGGTGAACGCCAGCAGGCCGCCGGCCAGCACGCCGGGGAAGATTGCCGGCAACAGCACCCGCCGCGCGGTGGTGAACCAGCCGGCGCCCAGGTCGATGCTGGCTTCGAGGATGGAGTAGTCGAAGTGCTTCAGCCGGGTGCGCACCACCGCGCAGACGAAGGCGATGTTGAACACCACGTGGCTGAGGATGATGGAGTGCAGCCCCAGGCTCATCTTCAGCAGGTTGAAGAAGCTCAGCAGGGCGATGGCCAGGACGATGTCGGGGATGATCATCGGCGCCATCAGCAGGGTGTCGGCGAGGTTGCCGCCGCGCCCCGTGCCCTGGTTCCGCGCGCGCATTTCCACGCCCAGCGCCAGCAGGGTGCCGAGCACGCAGGCGATGAAGGTGGAAGTCAGCGCCACGATCAGGGTGTTCAGCGCGGCGTGCTGGATGGAGGCGTTGGCCAGCAGCTTGGCGTACCACTTCAGCGAGGCGCCGCCCCAGGCGGTGGGCAGGCCGCTGGCGTTGAACGAGAGCAGGATCAGCACCAGGATCGGCACATAGAGGAAGGCGTACACCAGCCACAGGTGGGCGCCCAGGGCGAGGCCGGAAGGATTACGCATGGCGTTCGCCCTCCGCGCCCTGGGCCCGGCGCGCGACCAGGGCCTGGATGAACAGCAGCACCAGCATGATGCCGATCAGGAAGAAGCTCAGCGCCGAGCCGAACGGCCAGTCGCGGGCGGTGAGGAACTGCGCGTAGATCAGGTTGCCGACCATCTGCACCTGCTTGCCGCCGAGCAGGTCGGCGGTGATGAAGTTGCCGATCGACAGCACGAAGACGAACACCGCGCCGGCCGCCACGCCGGGCACCGAGAGCGGCAGCATCACGCGGCGGAAGGTGGTCCAGCCGGAGGCGCCGAGGTCGCGCGAGGCTTCCCACAGTTCGCGGTCGATGCGCGACAGCGAGGAGTAGATGGCGAGGATCACGAAGGGGATGTAGTTGTACACCAGCCCCAGCACCACGGTGCCGTCGGTGTACAGCAGGTTGATCGGCTCGCCCTCGTAGCCCAGCAGGCTGAGCAGGCGGTTGAGCAGGCCTTCGCGGTTGAGCAGGACGATCCAGGCGTAGGTGCGGATCAGGTAGTTGCTCCAGAACGGCAGCATCACCAGGAACAGGTACACCGCCTGCCGGCGCGGCGTGGCGCGGGTGATGGCGTAGGCCGCCGGGTAGCCCAGGAGCACCGCGAAGAGCATCGCGAGACCTGCGATCTTCGCCGAGCGCAGGAGGATGTCGAGGTACAGCGGGTCCATGGCGCGCTGGTAGTTCTCCCAGGTGAACACGTAGTCGATGCCGCCATAGGCACCGCGTTCGAGGAAGCTGTAGAGCAGCACCAGCAGGCACGGCAGCAGCAGGAACAGGGCCAGCCAGCCCAGCCCGGGCGCGAGCAGCCAGGCCGACAGTTTGCGGTCGGCGGACAAAGCGGTCATGCGTAGTTCCCCCAACCCCACGCCAGGTGGGGTGCTTCAGGGTTATTAAATGCAGTGAAGTCTCGGGGCGAGCGAGCTAGAGCGAGGCAAGGCGAAAACAAGCGTGGGCGCGGAGTTCAGGCCGCTAAATGAGCAAGCCCGCGCTTGTTTTCAACGCAGCATCGCCGACGCGCAGCCGACCCCTTACTGGGCAGCCATGATTTCCGTGACCGCGCGGGTGTAGGCCTTCTGCGTGGAGCCGCCGACGTCACGCAGCTGTTGCTGCTTCACCAGCTCGGCCGGGGTGGTGGTGAGGTTCGGGTACTTCGCCAGCAGGTCCGCCTTCAGCGTGGCCATGGCCGCCTGGTTGGGCACCTTGTAGAGGATGTTCTCCGCCACCCAGGCGTGGTTCGCCGGCTCCAGCATGTAGTTGATGAAGCGGTAGGCGGCCTCGGGGTTCTTCGAGCGCTTGAGCACCACCATGGTGTCCACCCAGAGGTCGGAGCCTTCCTTGGGCACCACGAACTTGATCGCCGCGTTGGCCTGGGTGCCGTAGTTGCACCAACCGTCCCAGGCGTGGGCCATCAGCGCCTCGCCGGAGGCCAGCTTGGAGTAGAAGGTGGTGTCGTCGAAGGACAGCAGGCGCTTCTTGGTGGCGATCAGCTGGTCGCGCACCACGGCGATCTGGTCCGGGTTGCCGTCGTTCACCGACCAGCCGTTGGCCAGGAAGCCGGCGCCGAGCAGCCAGCGGTCGGTGGCGAGCATGGTGGTCTTGCCCTTGAGCGCGTCGCTGGGCTTGAGCAGGTCGCTCCAGCTGGACGGCGCCGGGCTGACCTTGTCGGAGCGGTAGCAGATGCCGGTGGTACCCCAGGTGTAGGGCACGGAGAAGTGGTTGCCCGGGTCGTACTCGAGCTTCTGCGCCTCGGGATAGAGGTTCTTCAGGTTGGGGACCTTGGCCGGGTCGATGTCGGCCAGCAGGCCCTGCTTGTGGAGGATCTCGGCGAACGGCGAGGAGACGAACACGACGTCGTAGCCTTCGCCGCCGGAGGCCATGAGCTTGCCCATGATCTCCTCGTTGGTGGCGTGCAGCGACTTGTCGGCTTCGAGGCCGGTGTCCTTGTGGAATTTCTCCAGCGCGTCCGGGGCCATGTAGCCGTCCCAGATGGAGATCACGAGGTCCTTGGCGCTGGCCGTGGTGGCGGACAGCGTGAGCGCGAGGGTGGCCCCCGCGTAGAGCATGGTCTTCAGCTTCATCTTGCGCACCTAACGACGGGTTGTTGTTGTTTCGAAGGGCAGCGGAACGAAAAGCGTACTACATGTCTTTTTTCGAAAATAAAAACCAACCAGCTGGCGAAGTCAACACTTTGTTGCATTCTTGTTGAGCACCGGCGGCTGTGGCATAAGGGGCACGCGCCCCGCCCGGCGCCATGCAGCCGCGGCGGCAGAGGCCCGACACAGAGGTATCCGGCTTGAGCAACGAGAGCGAAAAAAAACCGCGCACCAACCACCTGGAGCTGGCGCGCAAGATCATCGAGCACGCCCAGGACCAGGGCCTTGCCGCCGGCGACGGCCTCTCGGAGCAACAGCTGGCGCGCGCCTTCGGGGTTTCCCGCACGCTGATCCGCGCGGCCCTGGCGCTGCTGCTGGAGCAGAACCTCGCCGCCCACCAGGCCGGCAAGGGCTACCACCTCACCGCCGACCCTTCCAGCCAGGTGCTCGGCCCCGCCCTGCCCCAGGCCGAGGAACAGGCGCTGGCCGCCTCGGTGCTGCGCGACCGCATGGCCGGGCGCCTGGGCAACAGCCTGGGGGCCAGCGAGCTGATGCGCCGCTACGAGATTTCCCGCGCCGCCGCGCAGAAGGTCCTGGCGCAGCTCAGCGAAGACCAGGTGCTGGAGCGCGGCGCCGGCCAGAGCTGGAGTTTCCGCCCGCTGCTGAACAACCTCGCGGCGCTGGAAGACAGCCTGCGCTACCGCCTGGTACTGGAGCCCGAGGCCCTGCTGGCGCCGGGCTTCGAACCCGACCTGGCGCGCCTGGCGCTGCTGCGCGGGGCCATGGAGGAGCTGCTCGCGGCGCCGGTGGAGCGCTTCGACGTGGCGCAGTTCCGCGAGCTGGACATCGGCTTCCACGAGCTGGTCGCCCAGGGCTGCGGCAACCGCTTCATCGCCGACGCCCTGCTGCAGCACCAGAAGCTGCGGCGCCTGCCCAACCTGCTGCCGATGGTCAGCGTGCACCGCCTGCAGGAAGCCCTGCGCGAGCACCTGCGGATCATCGAGCAGGTCGAGCGCGGCCAGCTGGAAGTGGCCGCCGACCTGATGCGCCTGCACCTGCGCCTGTCCGCCGCGCAACGGCCGCAGACGGCCAACCGCGGCATTCCCCAAGGGCTGGCGGGGCTGCGCCGCTGATTTTTCATCTAAGGGTGTTTTTTTTCTGAAAAAAATGCAGTATCCGTTTCACGTGACCAAGCCGGCACCCGACCGGCCAGGGAAATGCCCCCGATGAGCAGAACCAGAACCATCGCCTTCTTCCCCGAGGCCAGCTTCGGCGCCGCGCTGAACTGCATCGGCATCGCCCAGGCCCTGCGCGACATGGGCGCGCGGCCGGTGTTCATCTGCCATTCGCACTTCCAGGGCATCTTCGCCGAGTACGGTTTCGCCGAGTACCCGCTGCAGCTGGATTCGCCGCTGTCCGCCGCCGAGCACCAGCACTACTGGGAACGCTTCATCGAGCGCAATGTGCCGTACTTCGACCAGACTCCGCTTGCGCAGATCGACAGCTACGTGGCGCCGGCCTGGGACGCCATCATCGACACCGCCATCGAGTCGGAGAAACCGTTGCAGCAACTGCTCGCGCGGCTGAAACCCGACGCCGTGGTGCTGGACAACGTGGTGGCCTTCCCGGCCATCACCCGCGCCGGCTGCCCCTGGGTGCGCATGGTCTCGTGCGCCGAAACCGAGCTGCCGGACGCCGCCGTGCCGCCCTACCTGTCCGGCGCCAGCGCCAGCGACCCGCAGGCCTGCGCGCGCTTCCGCGAACGCTACCTGGAGGCCCTGAAGCCGGCCCAGCAGCGCTTCGCCCGCTTCCTCGACGACTGCGGCCACGCGCCGCTGCCGGCCGGGCAGTTCCTCGAGGACTCGCCCTGGCTCAACCTGCTGCTGTCGCCGACGCCGGTGCGCTATGAGCGCGCCGAACCGCTGGCGGCCGAGCGTTACCTGTACCTGGACGGCTGCGTGCGCAGCGAGGCGCCCTACGTGCCGCCGCAGTTCCCGCGCCACGACGACGCGCCGCTGATCTACGTGAGCTTCGGCAGCCTCGGCGCCGCCGACGTGGTGATGATGCAACGGCTGATCGACGCGGTGGCGCAGCTGCCCTACCGCTTCCTGATCAACGTCGGCGCCTACCGCGAGCACTACGCGACGGTGCCGGACAACGTCTACCTCGACAGCTGGTACCCGCAACCGGCGGTGCTGCGCGAGTGCCAGCTGTTCATCCACCACGGCGGCAACAACAGCTTCTGCGAAGCGCTGTACCACGGCCTGCCGTCGGTGATCATCCCCTACTGCTGGGACGGCCACGACAACGCCCGGCGCGCCGAGGAAGTCGGCGTGGCGCGCTACCTGCCGCGCTTCGAGGCGCCCCTGGCGGCCCTTCCCGGCGCCCTGGCCGAGTTGCTCGGCGATGCGGCCATGCACGCGCGCCTGGCGCAGGTCCGCAGCCAGATGCAGGCCTCGCGCGGCACCGAGACGGCGGCCCGCGCCATCCTCGACATCTGCCCGTAGGAACGGGCCATGCCCGCGATTATCCGCCGTCCCACGGTCAACGGCGGATAACGCCCGAGGCGTTATGCGCCCTACGTTTCCCCGCACCGCAACGAAACACCCCGTAGGGCGAATGACCGTTCGCGGTCATCCGCCGTGCCCACTGCCCACCGACGACGGCGGATAACGCCTGGGGCGTTATGCGCCCTACGCTTCGCCGCACCGCCACGAACACCTCGCAATTCCCCTGGCATCTCCCCGCCCTTCCTGGGATGATAATGATTTTCATCCCCAACAAAGCGCCACTCGTGGCCGCCAGAACCGCCGTCATCGTGAGCGACCCAGGCCAACACAAGCTGCAGCTGTTCCTCGCCCATCGCCCGGCGCTGGTCAGCTACGCCACGCCCATCGTCGGCTGCCGGGCGCAGGCCGAGGACATCGTGCAGGAAGCCTGGCTGCGCTTCGCCGGCGCCGAGCCGAGCAGCCAGCCTTCCGCCTACCTGTACCGCATCGTGCGCAACCTGGCGCTGGACTTCATCCGCCGGCCGGTGCGCGAGGAGCAGCAGGCGGCGGAGGACGATTTCTTCGACTTCCTCAGCGACCAGCGCCCCTCCCCCGAGCAGATCGCCCTGCAGCGCGAGGAGCTGCTGCGCGTGCACAGCGCCCTGGGCGAGCTGCCCGAACGCACGCGCCGGGTGTTCGAGCTGTACCGCCTGGAGGGCCTGACCCTGCAGGCGATCGCCGACCAGTTGCAGCTGTCGGTGGCCATGGTCCACAACCTGGTGCGCCAGGCCCTCACCCACTGCGCGCGGAGCCTTGCCGACGATGGACACTGAAGCCTGGCGTCGCGGGCCGAAGCCGCCGACAATGCGTGCCGCCGATCCCATGGATGAGGACGCCGCCGTGAGCGCCACCCCGCCACGTTTCACCCCCCGCGACGACGACCCGCTCTGGCAGGAAGCCCTGGACTGGCTGCTGCGCCTGCGCGAGGCGCCGGATTCCGCCGAGCTGCGCCAGGCCTGCCGCGCCTGGGCCGCCGCCGACCCGCGCCGCGCCCAGGCCCTGCGCCTGGCCGGGCAGACCTGGCGGCTGAGCGGCGTGCCCAGCGCCGACGCCCGCCCGCAACCGGCCAACGCCGAACCGCCGCCGCTGGCCCGGCCGCGTCGCCAGCGCCCGCGCTGGCCGGTGGCGCTGGCCGCCGCGCTGCTGCTGGGCGTGGCCACCTGGCTCGGCCAGCCGAGCGACCCGAACCACTTCAGCGCCAGCGCCAATCGCGAGCTGCAACTGCCCGATGGCAGCCGGGTCGCGCTGGCCGCCGGCAGCGAGCTGCAGGTGGAATTCTCGACGGCGCGCCGGCACCTGCGCCTGCTCAAGGGCGAGGCGTTCTTCGACGTCGCCCATGACAGCGCCCGTCCCTTCAGCGTCGAGGCCGGCGGCGGCGAGGTGACCGTCACCGGCACCGCCTTCGACCTGCGCGCCGACCCGCTGGCCTGGGAGGTGGCGGTGGCGCGCGGCTCGGTGCGCGTGCAGCCGCCGCGCGGCCTGCCGCTGCGCCAGCTGGGCCCCGGCGATCACCTGTCGCTGACGGCGCAGGCCGAACTGGCGCGCCAGGACAAGCTGCCGGTGGAGCGCATCGGCGCCTGGCGCCAGGGCCAGTTGCTGGCCAGCGACACACCGCTGCCGGAGCTGTTCGACCAGCTGCGCCGCTACTACCCCGGCGTGCTGCGGGTGGACGCGCGAGCCTTCGCCGGCAAGCGCGTCACCGGCGTGTACGACCTGCGCGACCCGCGTGGCGCCTTGCAGGCCATGCTGCAGCCCTTCGGTGGCAAGGTCGGCGGCTGGGGGCCGTTGTGGCTGTCGGCAGAGTCCGACAGATAATTTTTTCATCCGCGACTGAAAAAAACCGCGCGGCCTACGTCATTGAGCGCTGAATGCGACTGAGAGTCGTTCTCGATTGATAGAGACGCCAGTGGCGTCCGTCCGGAGACAGCGCAAGATGAACCCCAACGGGAAGTCCGCGGCCCCGCGTCGCGGCCGTTTCAGCTCCACCCTGCGTCAGGTCGGCGGCGTCGGCCTGCTCAGCCTGGCCCCCCTGTTCACCCTGCCGGCGCTGGCCGACGACGTCGCCGACGACGCTTCGATGCCCGCCGAACGCAAGCTGCGCTTCGCCATCCCGGCCCAGCCGCTGGCCGACGCCCTGCTCGCCTTCGGCCAGCAGAGCGGCCTGCAGGTCAGCGTCGACAGCGACCTGCTGACCGGCCTGCGCAGCCAGCCGGTGAGCGGCCAGCTGAGCCCCTGGACGGCGCTGGAAGACCTGCTGCGCGGCAGCGGCCTGCACTGGCGCTACGCCGAGCCGAACCTGGTGACGCTGTTCCGCGTCGACCTCAGCCGCGCCATCTCCACCGACGACGTCTGGGTGCGCGCCGCCCGCCAGGAAAGCTTCCAGGGCGCGATGGTCTTCGACCGCGAGCTGATCGAGCGCCTGCCGGCCGGCAACGGCGACATCACCAGCCTGCTGAAGATGGACCCCAACGTACAGTTCGACGACGCCCAGCTGAGCAGCAAGACGCCTGGCGAGATCGACCCGGCCAACGTCAGCATCAACGGCGCCAAGTACTGGCAGAACCTGTTCCTGGTCGATGGCGTGAGCATGAACAACGACATCGACCCGGCGGCCGACGCCAGCAGCGCCGGCAACATGACCGACGTGCCCGGACGCAGCCAGGGCCTGGCCCTGGACACCGACCTGCTGGACTCGGTGAAGGTGCTCGACAGCAACGTCCCGGCCTCCTACGGCGGCTTCAACGGCGGGGTGATCGAGGCCAACACCCGGCAGCCGACCCGCGACCTGCACGGCAAGGTGTCCGCCCAGGTGAGCCGCTCGGAATGGACGCGCTACCACATCGACGAGCGCGACGAGCAGAACTTCGAGAACTCCACCAGCTACACCAACCAGCCGGAGTTCGACAAGCTGGTGCTGCGCAGCACCCTCGAAGGCCACGTCACCGACGACCTCGGCCTGCTGCTGAACTACTCGTCGAAGCGTTCCACCATCCCGCTCAAGGGCTACAACGCCAGCTACAGCGACCCGGCCGAGGGCATCGACAAGGACCAGACCCGGCGCATCGACAACTACTACCTCAAGGGCGTCTGGCAGGCCCGCGACGACCTCGCCTTCGAGGGCGCGCTGACCTACGCCCCGCAGGACAACCGCTACTTCATCGTCAACGGCCGCGACTCGATGCTCGACATCCAGTCCGGCGGCTACCAGGCCAGCCTGCGGGCGATCTGGGACGCCTCGCTGGCCAACGTCACCCAGACCTTCGCCTGGTCGCGCCTGGAGAACTCCCGCGACAGCGAGAAGAACTACTACAAGGGCTGGCGCTGGTCGCCGGAGAAGAACTGGAGCGCGCCCAATGCCAGCAGCTCCACCGTGCTCAGCTCCGAGGGCAACTATGGCGACATCGAGCAACGCCAGACGGGCCTGAGCTACAAGCTCAACGCCGACTGGCACCCCTGGCAGCTGCTGGGCAGCGAACACCGCGTGCAGACCGGCCTGGAGCTGGCGCGGCAGAACGTCTACTACGAGCGCCTGGAAGAGTTCCAGTACGGCTCGCTGCTCAAGGCCACCAGCGCCTGCCGCGAGAGCGACTGGTGCTCGATGAGCCCGACGCCCTACTTCGCCGGCAAGGGCCAGGCGTTCACCCAGCTGAACGTCTACGAGGCCGGCAAGATCGAGTTCGACACCACCTCCTGGGCGCTCTACGCCCAGGACCAGATCGACATCGGCCGCCTCACCCTGCGCCCCGGCCTGCGCCTGGACGGCGACGACTACATGGACAAGAAGACCCTGGCGCCGCGCTTCGCCGCCGAGTACGACCTGTTCGGCGACGGCCGCACGCGCTTCACCGGCGGCGCCAACCGCTACTACGGGCGCAACATGTTCGCCTACCGCCTGTACGACGGCCGCGCCGCCCTGCAGTACAAGCAGACCCGCGCCAGCGGCGCCGCCGCCTGGGGCGCGCCGGTGCGCACGCAGAACGGCACGCGCTTCAACCAGCTGGACATCCCCTACGACGACGAGTGGACCCTGGGCGTCAGCCAGCTGGCCTTCAACACCGAGTTCGCCCTGAAGTACGTGCACCGCGACGGCCGCGACCAGATCATCCGCACCCAGGGTCGCTACCTCGGCCAGCCGGCCACCGGCGACCTCAGTAGCACCTACTACACCTACACCAACGGAGGCAGCAGCGAGAGCGACATCCTCACCTTCACCGTCACCCCGCAACGGCGTTTCCAGCTCGCCGGCACCAGCAGCATGCTGCAGCTGGCCCTGGACTGGACCGATGTGACCAGCTCCAACGTCGACTACTCCACAGCGGTCAGCGAGGCCGACCTGGCCGACCCGATCATCCAGTACGACGGCAAGTTCATGCGCTACTCCGAACGCCCGGCGGACAACTTCAACCGCCCCTGGACCGCGCGCCTGACCACCATCACCGAGATCCCCCAGGCCAACCTCACCTGGAGCAACTTCCTGCGCTACCGCGCCGGCTACCGGCAGATCATCGACACCGGCGACAGCGTGAACTACCAGGGCACCGCGGTGGACGTCTGGGAAGAGGAACGCCAGGACGCCGTGGTCACCTGGGACCTGCGTCTGGCCTGGGAACGGCCGACGGCCAAGGACCAGGCGGTGTTCGTCAACCTCGACGTGTTCAACGTGCTCGACGAAGTGGCGGTGAGCACGGTGAACAGCACCAGCGGCGTGCCCACCTACGAGGTCGGCCGGCAGTTCTGGGTGGAGGTGGGTTATCGCTTCTAGGATGCTGCTGGCCGCCGCGCTGCTGCTCGCCGGCCAGGTTCACGGCGAAGACTGCGCCACGCCGGCGGGCGGCGCGGTGGACCACGCCTGCCTGCGCCGGGTGTACAGCCAGCCCAGCGCGAACTGGCCGGCGCCGAACCTGAGCCCCGGCGTCGCCTGGCACGAACTGGCGTCGCTGCCCAAGCCACCGGCGCAGGACCCGCTCAAGGTGGCGCTGGGTGAGAAGCTGTTCTTCGACCCGCTGCTGTCGCGTTCCGGGCAGCTCGCCTGCGCCTCCTGCCACGAGCCGGACCTGGCCTTCGCCGACGGCCGCAAGGTGTCCTTCGGCCACGACCGCCAGGCCGGCAGGCGCAACGCGCCCAGCGTGGCGATGGCCAGCCATTTCAGCCAGCTGTTCTGGGACGGCCGCGCCGGCAGCCTGGAGCAGCAGGCGCTGATGCCCATCGTCGACCCGCTGGAAATGGCCTTCACCCTCGACCCGCTGCTGACGCGCCTGCGCGAGCACACCGACTACCCGCGCGCGTTCGCCACCGCCTTCGGCACCGAGGTCATCAGCGCCGAACGCCTGGGCCAGGCGCTGGCCGCCTACCAGCGCAGCCTGGTGCCCCGGCGCGGCGCGCTGGACCGCTTCCTGCTGGGCGACAGCCAGGCGCTGAGCGACAGCCAGCTGCGCGGCCTGGACCTGTTCCGTGGCAAGGCGCGCTGCCTGAACTGCCACCAGGGCGCGGCGCTGAGCGACGACCAGTTCCACAACCTCGGGTTGACCTACTACGGGCGCAAGTACGAAGACCTCGGCCGCTTCCGGGTGAGCGGCCGCGCCGAGGACGTCGGCGCCTTCCGCACGCCCTCGCTGCGCCAGGTGGCGCGCACCGGGCCGTGGATGCACAACGGCCTGTTCCCCGACCTGCGCGGTGTCCTCAACATGTACAACGCCGGCATGTTCCACCCGCAACCGACGGCGCAGCAGAAGGACGACCCGCTGTTCCCCAAGACCTCGCCGCTGCTCGAACCGCTGCGGCTGGATGCCGGCGAGCTGCAGGCGCTGCTGGATTTCCTCCAGGCCTTGTAGGGCGGATAACCGTTCGCGGTTATCCGCCGCCAGCCGGAACGCACAGCGTATTGGGGACGGCGGATAACGCCTGTGGCGTTATGCGCCCTACGCCACGTGCTGGCGCGGGCACCGCGCTCCCCGTAGGAGCGCGCCATGCGCGCGATTCGCGGGCGCGGTCCGCGCCTACAGGTACCAGCCCCAGGCGTCGGCGCTGGTGTATTCGGTGACCTGCTTGGTCTCCAGGTAGTTGTCCAGGCCCCACACGCCCAGCTCGCGGCCGATGCCGCTCTGCTTGTAGCCGCCCCAGGGCGCCTGGGTGAAGGTCGGTTGCGAGCAGTTGACCCAGACGATCCCGGCGCGCAGCGCGCGGCTCACCCGCTGGCAGCGCTGCGGGTCGGCGGACATCAGCGCGGCGGCCAGGCCGAACGGGCTGTCGTTGGCCAGGCGCACGGCCTCGGCTTCGTCGCGGAAGGTGCGCACCGCCAGCACCGGGCCGAAGATTTCCTCGCGCCACACGGCGCTGTCCAGCGGCGCGTCGAGGAACACCGTGGGCTCGACGAACCAGCCGCGCTCCAGGTGCGCCGGGCGCTTGCCGCCGCAGGCCAGGCGCGCGCCTTCACGCTGGGCGCGCTCGATGGCCTGCAGCACCTTGGCGTGCTGGCCCTGGCTGACCAGCGGGCCGAGCAGCACGCCTTCGTCCATGCCGTTGCCGATGCGGATGCGCCGGGTTTCCTCGACCAGGCGCTCGATCAGCTTCGGTGCGATGCCTTGCTGCACCAGCAGCCGCGAAGTGGCGCTGCACACCTGGCCCTGGTTCCAGAAGATGCCGAACAGAATCCACTCCACCGCCGCCTCGACGTGGCTGTCGTCGAAGACGATGAACGCCGACTTGCCGCCCAGCTCCAGGCTGACGTTCTTGATGTCCTGGGCCGCCGCCGACATGATCGCGCGCCCGGTCGGCACGCTGCCGGTGAAGGCCAGCTTGTCCACGCCGGGGTGCGCCGAGAGCGGCGCGCCGGCGTCGCGGCCGAGGCCGGTGACCACGTTCAGCACGCCCGCCGGCAGCCCGGCGGCGTCGGCCACCTCGGCCAGTTGCAGGGCGCTCAGCGGGGTCAGTTCGGAGGGCTTGAGGACCATGCTGCAACCGGCCGCCAGGGCCGGGGCGACCTTCCAGGCGGCCATCAGCAGCGGGTAGTTCCAGGGGATGATCTGCCCGGCCACGCCCACCGGCTCGCGCAGCACCCGGCAGCGGAAACGTTCGTCGGGCAGCTCCAGCACTTCGCCGGCGCCGTCCAGGGTGTCGGCCAGGCCGGCGTAGTACTCGAAGCAGCCGATGGCGTCGTCGATGTCCCACTGCGCCTCGGGCAGCGGCTTGCCGTTGTCGCGCACTTCCAGGCGCGCCAGGGCGTCGCGGCGGCCGCGCAGGCCCTCGGCGATGGCGCGCAGGTAACCACCGCGCTCGGCGCCCGTGCTCTGCCCCCAGGGGCCCTGGTCGAAGGCGCGGCGGGCGGCGTCCACGGCGGCGCCGATGTCTTCGGCGCCGGCCGCCGCCAGTTGCGCCAGGGGCGCTTCGCTGGCCGGGTCGAGGGTGTCGAAGGTGGCGCCGGCGGCGGCCGCTCGCCATTGGCCGTCGATGTAGAGTCGTTCGCTCATGTCGCTCTCCTGGGGCCCTTGGCGCGGGCGCGAGTGGGAAAGCCCCGAGGATAGCCGCGGCGCCCCGGCGCCGGCAGCGCCCGCGCCTTGCACGCGGGCCCGGACGCACTCAGCCGGCGGCGCGGCGCTCCAGCCAGGCCTTGGGCGACAGCCCGGTTTCCTCGCGGAAGCAGCGGTAGAAGGTCGACAGCGAGCGGAAGCCGGCCTCGCGCGCCAGCTCGTCGATGCGCGTGGCGGCGCCGGCGACTTCCAGTTGCGCCAGCAGGTGCTTCAGGCGCAGCTGGTTGAGGTGCTGGTAGAAACTGCAGCCCAGCACCTGGTTGAGTAAGAAGGAAATCTGGTTGCGCGTGTAGCCAGTGGCGGCGGCCACCTGGGGCATGTCCAGGTCGGGGTTGAGGTAGGGCTGGCCCTGCTCGAAGTACTGCTGGATATCGCCGGCCAGCAGGCCCAACTGGCGCGCCGAGAGGCCCAGGCGGCTCACCGCCACGCGCGGGTTGGCGGCGCCGCTGGGCGCCTCGCGCTGGCCGAGCAGCGCGGTGTGTTCGTTGACCTGGACGATGCGCCCGTCGCGCACGGTCAGCGCCTCGCAGGCGCGGAACGAGACCAGCCCTTCGGTGCCGCGCAGGGTCACCTGGTATTGCAGGAACGCGGTGTCGCCGTCGACCCGCAGGCGGTCGCAGTACAGCTGGTTCTCGTCGCCGGACGCCGGCATCCCGGCGAGCAGGAAATCACGCAGCTCGGCGGGAGCGATGCGCCGGCCCTGGAAGAAGTCGTTGTATTCCACCTGCGGGTCGAACAGCGCCATCAGCGCGTCGATGTCGTGGCGGCGCCAGGCCTGGTGGTAGCGCATCACCACCGCGTGGGTGGCCGCCCCCGCCGGGTCGACGCGGTAGTGCTGCTCTTCGAGGCCGGTGCTCCAGCCGTTGTCCTGTTTCATCTGCTTCCTCTGTCACGCCGGTCTGTGCCGGCTGCGGTTCCGGGCGTGCCCGCAAAGAGCCCGGAGTCGTTTGCGCGCCCACGCGCAACCAGTAAAAAACTCCCACGGTGCCAGCGCACCCCCACCTGCATCCGTCGGAGCACAGCATGCCCAGCCAACCCCTCCACGCCAACCTCGCCCACGCCCGGCCCCGGCCGTTCTGGCTCGACACCC
>NZ_JARJLT010000313.1 GCF_029335315.1 Pseudomonas citronellolis | reverse complement strand
CCGCTCCTACAAGGTCGCGCCGGGCTCAGCCTTGCAGGCGGTTCACGTCGCCTGGGTCGATGGAGGCCCCGGCCCCCAGCTCCGCGCGCTGCTGCGCCAGGCGCGCGCCCTCCTGGGCGGTCAGGCCGAAGAGTTTCTCCGGGTCGGCCTGGCGCAGTTGCAGGGCCAGCTTCTCCATGCCCTCGGCGACCACGATGTCGTGCTGCCGCGCGGTGAGGCCGGCGAGGATGGTCTGCGCCGCCACCGCCGGGTCGATGCCGTTGTCGATGTTGGTGTCGGAGCGGCCGCGCTGGCTGCCGTTGCCTTCCAGCGAGTTCTGCGCGATGGCGGTGCGCACCGAGCCCGGCAGGACCACGCTGACGCCGATGCCGTAGGCCGCCTCGACTTCCGCGCGCAGCGCCTCGAAGTAGCCGACCACCGCGTGCTTGGCGCCGCAGTAACCGGTGCGCAGCGGCGCGCCGACCTTGCCGGCCACCGAGCTGACCACCGCCAGTTGGCCACTGCCCTGGGCTACGAGACGCGGCAGCAGGGCCTGGGTCAGCGCCACCGGGGCCAGGTAGTCCACTTCCATCAGCTGCCGGTAGACCGCAAGGTCAGTGTCCAGCGCCAGGCTGCGCTGGCTGACGCCGGCGTTGTTGACCAGCAGGTCGACCCGCCCGCGCCAGGCCCAGGCCTGCTCGACCAGCGCCGGCAGGCGCTCGTAGTCGGTGCTTTCGAAGGGCAGCACCAGGGTCCGCTGCGGAGCCTTCGCGGCGAGGTCGCGCAGGGCCTCGACGCGGCGCCCGGAGAGGATCACCTCGGCGCCCTGCTCCAGCAGCGCCACCGCCAGCGCCTCACCGATCCCGGACGAAGCGCCGGTTATCCACACCACCTTGGCTGCGAAACTCATCTTGTTGTTCTCCTGGGCCAGACGGGCGCACGCCGCCCGCGATGCCTGGAGGCTAGGCCGCAACGCCGGCGCAGACTGCCGCCTTTCTGACAATTGCCGCGCTTGCGGCGGCCGGGCAAGGCGGTCAAAGTGCCCCGACCCATCGTCCGAAGCCGCCCCATGCCCGAGACCCCAGCGCCGCTGCAACTCCTGGCCGCCAACCCCTGGTTCGCCCGCCTCGCCCCCGCCGTGCGCGAGGCGCTGGCCAGCGAGGGCCGGCGCCTGCGCCTGCGCGCCGGCGAGTTCGTGTTCCGCCAGGGCGACCCCGGCGAACACTTCCTCACCCTGCTGCACGGCAAGCTGAAGGCCTCGACCCTGCGCGAGGATGGCAAGGAAGCGATCCTCGCGGTGCTGGAGCCCGGCCACTGGTTCGGCGAGGCCTCGATGCTCGACGGCCTGCCACGCACCCACGACGTGCTCGCCACCCGTGACAGCGAATTGCTCGGCGTGGACCAGGCGACCTTCGACCGGCTGATGCTCGACAACGGCTTCGCCCGCGCCATCTGCGTGCTCCAGGCGCAGCACACGCGCCTGGTCTATCGCCTGCTGGAAGACGCCATGCTGCGCTCCACCCGCGCGCGCATCGCCAGCCGCCTGGAACAGCTGGCGCGCGGCGACGGCAGCATCGACGGCGAACAGCGCCAGCTGGTGCGCATCAGCCAGGACGAGCTGGCGATGATGCTCGGCATCAGCCGCCAGACGCTGTCCCTGGAGCTGCGCGAGCTGGTCGCCGGCGGCGCGCTGGAGCTGGGCTATCGACAGTTGCGCATCGTCTCGCTGGAGAGGCTGCGGGAAATGGCGGCGCTGGGTTGATGGCAATGGCGGATAACGCTTGGGACGTTATGCGCCCTACGTCGGGCCGCCCCGCAATCGGCAGGTGAAACGCTGGCGTAGGGCGAATAACCGTTCGCGGTTATCCGCCGTGCGTTTCCAGCTCGCGCAGGCGCTGTTCGAGGAAGCGTCGCTCCGGTTCCAGGCGGGTCATTTGCAGCGCGCGTCGGTAGGCTTCGCGGGCCTCGGCGGTGCGCCCCAGGCGCCGGCAGAAATCCGCGCGGGTCGCGTGGGCCAGGTGGTAGTCGGCCAGCTCGCCGCCGGCAAGGATGGCGTCCACCGCATCCAGTCCGGCTTGCGGGCCGTCGCGCATGGCCAGGGCCACCGAGCGATTGAGCGCCACCACCGGTGACGGTTGCAGGTGCAGCAGCGCGTCGTAGAGCGAAACCATGCGTGGCCAGTCGGTGCTGGCCAGGTCCGGCGCTTCGGCGTGGACCGCCGCCAGGGCCGCCTGCAGGCTGTAGGGACCGAAGCGCCGGCTGGCCAGGGCCACGCCGATCAGGCGCTGGCCCTCGGCGATCAGCGCGGCGTCCCACAGGCTACGGTCCTGCCGCTCCAGCAGCACCAGTTCGCCGTTGGCGTCGCTGCGCGCGGCGCGGCGCGAGTCCTGCAGCAGCATCAGCGCCAGCAGGCCCATGACTTCCGGTTCCGGCAGCAGTTCCAGCAGCTGGCGACCGAGGCGGATGGCCTCGGCGCTGAGGTCGGCGCGGGTCAGGGCATCGCCGCTGGAGGCCGCGTAGCCCTCGTTGAACACCAGGTACACCACGCGCAGCACGCTGGCCAGGCGCTGCGGCAGCTCGGCCGGCTCCGGCACCTGGTAGGGAATGCGCGCGTCGCGGATCTTCTGCTTGGCGCGGACGATGCGCTGGGCGATGGTCGTGGGCGCCACCAGGAAGGCGCGGGCGATCTCCTCGGTGCGCAGGTCGCAGACCTCGCGCAGGGTCAGCGCCACCTGGGCGTCGGCGGCCAGGGCCGGGTGGCAACAGGTGAACACCAGGCGCAGGCGGTCGTCCTCCAGGCCTTCGTGCTCGTCTTCCGGCGCCGCCTGGGCGTCGATCTCCAGCTGCTGGGCGATGCGCTCCAGCGAGGCGTCGAAGCGCACCCGCCGGCGCAGGTGGTCGATGGCCTTGAAGCGCCCGGCCGAGACCAGCCAGGCGCGCGGGTTCTGCGGCAGGCCATCGCGCCGCCACTGCTCCACGGCGGCGGCGAAGGCGTCGTGCAGCGCCTCCTCGGCGCGGTCGAAATCGCCGAGCAGGCGGATCAGCGTGGCCAGCACGCGCCGCGATTCGCGCCGGTAGATGTCGTCCACCTGGTCGCGCAGCGACGACGGCGCGTAGTCATGCATGCGCCCGGCTCACGGCTGGGCGTCCAGCAGCGGTTGCAAGGTGTGCATGTCGAAGGGCAGCGAGAAATGCTCGTGGACGATCATCCAGCGCCCCGCCACCCGGCGCAGGCCGACGCTGGCGCGGGTCCAGGCGGCCTGCTCGCGGCCCTGTTCGTCCCTGCCGCCGCAGTAGGCCAGGTAGTGGCCGAAGGCGATGTCGCCGCCCTGCTCCACGGCCAGCTGGTGGCGTTCGAAGCGGGTGTGCTCGCAGGCCGCAAGGCAACGGCGCCAATGCGCGGCGTAGGCCTCGCGGCCGACGAACTGCAATTGCGCGCTGGCGTCGAAGGCCACCAGGTCATCGGCGTAATGGCTGACGATGGCCTCGACGTCGCCGGCCTGCACCGCCGCCAGCCAGTCGTCGAGCAGGCGCTGGATGGCCGGGTCGATGGGGGTAGCCATGGGCGTTTCCTCCCGTTCAGGACGCGCAGCAACTGTGCGGCGGCTGCTCGTCGTCGTAGCGGTCATGGTAGCGCAGCCAGTCCATGCCCTTGCCATCGAGGTCGGCCATGCCGCCCCAGCCCTCGCCACGGCCCAGCGGCGTGAGGTCGAGCAGGTGGTAGGTGAACAGCGGCGCCTCCAGGCCACGGCCGTAGGCCGAGTAGCTGTGGAAGACGCTGTCGCCGTCGCGCAGGAACACGCTCAGCCCCGGCTGCTCGCCCTCGATGTGGTAGGCCTGGCCGAGGCGCTGCAGCTCGGCGAGGTCGCGGTAGTTGTATTCCACCGGGGCCACCTTGGCGTCGATGGTGGCGTGGAAGTCGTAGTTGAAGTCGCTGCCGAAGGACGAATACCAGGGCAGCTTCCAGCCCATGCGCGCGCGGAACCCGGCGAGCTCCGCCAGCGGCGCGCGCGACACCAGCGCCAGGGTCGTGCCACGGGCGTGCAGGTGTTCCAGGCGGCCGAGGTTGTCGACCAGGAACGAGCAGCCTTCGCAGCCCTCGGCGCGGTCGCGGTGGAACATGAAGTGGTAGACGATCAGCTGCGGCCGCCCCTCGAACAGGTCGAGCAGGCGCAGCGGGCCATCGGGGCCATCGAAGCGGTAGTCCTTGTCGATGCGCACCAGCGGCAGCTTGCGCCGCTCGGCGTTCAGCGCGTCGCGGGCGTGGGTGGCCTCGCGCTCCAGCTGCCACAGGCGCTTGCGCGCCGCCAGCCATTGTTCGCGGGATACCACGGGCGGCCGGTCGAAACGGTCGATGTTCATGCTGCGCTCTCCTCTTCACGGGGCCGCTTCGGCCCCGGCTGGCGGCTCGCGGCTCAACCCCGCGAGGCGAAGTGCTGTTCCCAGTCGCGGATCGGCCGCACCTCGATGCAGCCCAGGCGCCCCGGGGGAATCTTCGCGGCGATCTGCAGCGCCTCGTTGAGGTCGCGGGCCTCGATCAGGTAAAAGCCGCCGAGCTGCTCGCGGGTCTCGGCGAAGGGCCCGTCGGTGATCGACAGCTGGCCGTCGCGGTGACGCAGGGTGGTGGCGTTCTCCACCGACTGCAGGGCCTCCACCGCCACCAGCTGGCCGCGCTCGCGCAGCTGCTGCTCGTAGCCCAGGCACTCCTCCACCACCGCGCGGTAGTCACGCTCGGGCAACTGCGCGGCGGCTTTTTCGTCCAGGTAGATCAGGCACAGGTATTTCATCCTCGGCTCCTCGCTGGGCTGTGGGACGCAGATACCTATAGTCGCGCCAGCCCGGCGCGGATCGACCGCGCGTCGATCTTTATCGGCGCCAGCGGACGAACGGTCGCTCATTCGTAGCTCAGGGTGAAGGTCGCAGTGACCGCCACCCGTCCCGCGCCCAGGCTGCCGGCCGTGCGGTAGTAGCGCGCCGTCAGCGGGATGCTGACCAGCTGGCCGGCGCTGGCGGTGACGGCGTGCAGCAAGGGGACGCCCAGCGGCTGCACCAGCCGGCTGCCGAGCTGGCCACGGTACAGCCGCACGCCGATGCCGCTGGCCATGCCGGCGCCGCTGGCGTTGTCGAGCACGTCATCGCCGCTGCTGGCGCCGTCGATGCGGTAGTTGACCCGCACCCCGGCGTCGCAGCTCATGTCGATGCTCAGCGCCCGCGCCTTGCTGTCGTCGGCCAGCGCGCCGGGGCCGGCGGGGAAGTCCGCGCGGGCCACCGTCGGCAGCGCCACCGAAAGACTGCGGCTGCCGGGGCTCACTTCGCAGCCCAGGCTGGCCACCGCGCTGGCCCCGCTCAGGGTCAGCCGCGCCACGGCCAGGTCCTGGTAGCGCACTTCCGAGGCCCCGCCCAACTGCAGCAGGCCGCCGGCGATCGGGCCGGTCTTCAGCAGCCGCACCCACCAGCTGTTGCCCAGTGGGTAGCGGGCCGGGACCACCGGCCAGGCGAGGCTGGCCAGCGGGGTGACGTTGAGGAAATCGGGGTTGCAGGCGTCCATGTTGCACCAGTAGACCGAGACGCCGATGCCTTCGACGTTGGTGGCGAATACCGAGGGGAATCCGGCGGCGCTGGCGAAGCCCGGCAGCGGCGCGCCTATGCCGGCGGCCAGTTGCCCGCCGACCCGGCCCTCGCCGTCGCAGACGATGCTCGGCCCCGCCCCGGCCACCCAGCCGCTGCTCCACAGCTCGCTGCCGACGGCGGCGTCGCGGGGTACCGCGAGGCTCGCCGGCAAGCCGATGGACGACTGCGCGGTGGAATAGCCCGACTCGAAGCTGCACTCGGCCCGGCAGACGCCCGCCAGCAGGGCGAGCAGCAGGCAGGGCAACATGCGCTGGAATGGCATCGACGGCTCACTCATAGCTCAGGGTGAAGGTCGCGGTGGCCGCCACCTGGCCACCGGTCACCTGCGCGGCGGTCTTGAAGTAGCGCGCCGCGAGCACGATGTTGACGTCCTGCGCGGCGCCGCCGGTAGTGGTGAACAGGCGGCGCTGGCCAAGCTCCTGCACCGGGGCGTTGACCAGGTTGCCGCGGAACAGCTGCACGCCCACCCCGCTGGCCATGCCCGCTCCCGTGGCGTTGGCGAGCACGTTGCTGCCGCTGGAGGCCTCGCTGCCGTCGATCTGGTAGTAGACCTTCACCCCCGGGTCGCACCTCAGGTAGATGGCGAAGGAGCGCGCCTTGTAGGTGTCGGCGAGCACCCCGGTGCCGAGGGGGAACTCGCCGCTGCGCACATCCGGCAGCGGCACGTTGATGGTCCGGCTGGCGGGGTTCACCTCGCAGCCCTGGGCAGCCACCACGCTGTTGCCGTCGAGCACCAGGTGCGCCACCTCGAGGTTGTCGTAGAGGATCACCACCGCCGCCGGCATGCCGCCGACCTGCAGGGAACCGCCGGCGCGCAGCGGCCCGGTCTTCACCAGGCGCACCCACCAGCGCACGTTCGAGGTGTAGCTGCGCCCCGCGCTCACCGCCAGGCCATACAGGGCCCTGACCGGCATCGCGGCGCGATAGTCCGCCGGGCAGGGGCGCAGGTTGGTATCGCACCAGTAGACCGAGATGCCGACACCCTCGATGTTGGTCGCGTACACCGAAGCGACGCCGTCGCTGTTGCTGTAGCCGGGGACCGCCACGCCGAAGTTCGGGGTCACGCCGGGCGGCGTGGCCGGGGCGTTGGCGTCGCAGTAGACACGGGCCGTCTGCGGGCTGGTCCAGCCGCCGGTGCTCCAGATCTCCGCGCCGGGCAGCGCGTCGCGCGGCACCTCGAGGGTGGCCGGCAGGTTGACCCGGGTGATCGCCGGCCCCGCCGGAACCAGATAGCGGCACAAGGCCCACAGCGGCGTCGACGCCAGCAGGAGCAGGAGCGCAAGCAGGAGGCGGAGCAGGTTGTTCATCGGGACACCTCGACGGAAATGGTCAACGGCCAGTGATCTGCGGCATGCCGCGCGCCCTAGCGCCCGGCCAGTTGCCCGCCGGGCGCGGGCCGCGAGCACACGGCTTGCGCCGTCGGCAGGGGCGCACCCTTGCCGACCGCCGGCGGCGGCGCCGGGTAGCGGGCCCTGCAGCGCTCGCGCGTACCGCTGCCCCAGCGCACCTGCAACTCACCGCCCTCCTTGACCCGCAGGAACACCCGGCTGCCCTGCCCCACCAGGGTCAGGCTGTTGCCGGCGGCGTCGAGCACCTCGGCGCCCACCGGCAGGCCCTGGCCGTGTTCGTCCAGCAGTTGCAGCAGCAGCGGCGTGCCGCTGACGGTGGGGTAGTCGAGCATCACCACCGCGCCGTAGCGCGGCGCCACGCTCTGCGCGCTGGCCTGCAGCTCGACGTCGTCGGGCAAGCCCTTGGGGTCGAGCTGGACCTCGTTCTCGCGGTAGGGCATCAGCCCGGAGACCACCCCGTAGCCGTTGCCGGCCACCTCGCCGCCGCTGCTGTTGAGCAGCGCCGCCCCGCTCGCGCCCCTGGCCGCCACCACCGCGCGGGTCTCGCCCTGGGCCTGGCTGAAGTTGATGCCGCCGGGGTGCGCCACGACGCTCCCGGACAGGCCCAGGCCGTATTGGCGGTAGTCGTCGCCGTCGCTGACGCTGAGCGCCAGGTTGGTCTGCGGCGCGCGGTACTGCAGGTTCGCGCCGCTGGCCGTGCTGCTGTAGCCGTCGCTGCGGTTGCGCGAGCCGTAGACGCCGTAGCTGAGCTGGTTGTAGTCGCCCAGCGAGCCGGCCAGGCTGAGCTGGGTGTTGAGGTCGCCGTTGTCGTTGGCGGTGGTGCTGCTGGTCAGGTAGGGCGCGTGGCTGGAACGCCCCAGCGGCAAGGTCAGGTTGAGCATGTACTGGGTGTCGGTATTGCCGGAGAGGCTGCGCGTACGGTTCGCCGTGAGGCTCAGGCTGCCCCAGCCGAAGCTGTTCGAGTAGCCGGCCTGGTAGCTCATGTCGCTGCCCTTGCCGGCGTTCCAGTAGTTCTGCGCCGAACCGCTCAGGTACAGGCTGCCGCGAGCGCCACCCAGCGGCTGGCTGAGGTTGACCTGGAAGCGGCTGCGCTGGCGCCAGGCGCGGTAGTCGGCGGCGCTCGACGAGCGCGCGTAGGCGAAGTCGGAGAAGCCCAGGTAACCGTCGCTGGAGAAGCGGTAGGCGGCCACCGCGAAGTTGGTCTGGGTCGCTTCCAGCACCTTGCTGTAGCTCAGCCGGTAGCTGCGCCCGCTGGCCGTGCGGCCCTGCTCCTCGCTCGGGCGCAGGTCGCCGGCGCGGGACTGGGTGACGTCCAGGGCGAAGGCGCCGAGCGCGGTGCTCAGCGCCAGGCCACCCTGCGCCGCCAGATAATTCTCGGCGACGATGCTGCCGGTGTAGCCGGTCCACAGGTTGGAGATGCCGCGCTGGTAGGTGCCCTGGACGAAGTGCGGCTCGTCGTCGAGGTCGTCGTCGCGGTAGCGCCCGGCGCTGACGCTGTAGCGCGACACGCCGGGGCGCAGCAACTGCGCGACGTTGGCGAAGGGCACGGTGAACTGGCGGACGCGGCCGTCGGCCTCGGTCACGCTGACCTCCAGGTCGCCGGCGTAGCCGGAGTTGTACAGGTCGTCGATGACGAAGGGGCCCGGCGCCACGTTGGTCTCGTAGAGCAGGTTGCCGGCCTGGCGCACGCTGACCTTGGCGTTGGTCTCGGCGGTGCCGCGGATGGCCGGGGCGAAGCCGCGCTGCGAGTCGGGCAGCATGCGGTCGTCCGAGGCCAGCTGTACGCCGCTGTAGGGGAAACTGTCGAACAGCTCGGCGGGGGTGTAGTACTCGCCGAGGGTCAACTGTGACTTGAGCGCGGTGATGTCGCGCTGCGCGTAGCTGCTGATCGCGTCGTAGTCGTGCGTGCTGCGCTGGCCGTCGCCGTGGCTCTGGCTGTAGCTGCCGTTGTGGCGCAGGCGCCAGTCGCCGAGGTTGAGGCCAGCGTTGAGCCCGGCGTAGAGCTGCTCCTGGTCGCGCCCACCGCTGCGGTTGCGGTAGGCGTTGGCGTTGTAGTCGAGGAAGGCCGCGGTCACCCCGCGATCCCAGTCGCGCGGGTCGACGTAGCCGCGCTCCACGCGCCCCAGGTAGGCCTGGGGAATGCTCAGGTCCAGGCGCAGGTCGGCCTGGCTGAAGTCCAGCCGCGCCGCCGGCACCAGGCGCAGCAGGTCGACGCAGTCGGCGTCGGCCAGGGCCCGCGCGCGGGCCTCGGTATCCGGCAGCCGCTCCACCGCCAGGCCCAGCGCCGGCAGCGCGCTGCGCTTGAAGCAGTAGCGCGGCGCCTGCGGGTCGTCGGCCAGCACGCGCACCTCCTGGCTGCCGGTCCAGGCCTGGTTGACGAACACATCGACCCGGTAGCTGCCCGGGTTCACCGGGTTGCCCTTCTCGAAGCGCGAGACGTCCAGCGGCTCGCCGTCGGCGCCGCGCAGGAAGGCCGGGTTGAACGCGGCGTACAGGCCGCTCTCGGCGGCGCCTTGCAGTGGCACGGCGGCGAACGCCGCGCCGACCGCCAGCGCCGGCAGGCAACGGGCGCCAGCGCCCGACCTGAGGCAGGAACGCAGAGACATCGGTTTCCCTTCTCGATCATCCACTCCGGCGCCCGCCCCGTGGGCGGCGCGGCGAAGCGTCATTGCAGGTTGGCGACCTGTTCCGGGCCGGCGCCGTAGTCGCCCAGCCAGCGGTAGAACACCCGGCCGGGGCCGGGCGGACCCGGGTAGTCGGCGAGGGCGAAGGTCTGGCTGGCGAAGGGCGCGATCATCCCGCCGCCGGCGTTGTAGCGCCGGCCGTCGCGCTCCAGGTCCAGGCCGCTGTAGGAGAGGTGGTAGGGGCTCGGGTTCTGCCCCTGCAGGGCGTAGCCCTTGCCCTCGCGCACCAGGCGCCAGCGCACCTCGCCGACCGCCGTGGGCAGGTCGCCGGGCAGCCCCGCGGGCCGGTAGAACAGCTTCAGCCGCGAACGCACGGCGATCTGCATGTAGTTACGCCCGGCCTCGCTGGGCATCGGCGGGACTTCCAGGCTGTTGAACCAGAACAGCGACTCGCGATCGCCCGGCAGTTTTTCCCCGGTGAACACCAGCCGCACGCTCTGGCCCCTCTGCGGGTCGAGGCGGAAGATCGGCGGAGTGATGAGGAAAGGCGCGTCGGCGCTCTGCGGTTGCGAGCGGATATCGCCGCGGTCGGCCCAGACCTGCATCAGCACCGGTTCCTTGCCCTTGTTGGTGAAGCGCAGCGTGACCTCGCGCTCCTGCGCCGGGTAGATCACCCGGGTGCCGTCGATGATCACGCCGGCGCGCGCCTGGGCCAGGCCCAGCGCGAGCAGCAGCAGGCCGGCCGCGAGCCGCGCCGGCGGCGCTAGAAGAGTACCC
>NZ_JARJLT010000312.1 GCF_029335315.1 Pseudomonas citronellolis | reverse complement strand
CTGGACGAGCAGGGCCTGAGTTTCCGCCAGTTGCTCGACCTGGTGCGCGCCGAGCTGGAGCAGCACCTGGAACTGCAGGGCCTGGCCCGTGGCGAGATCGCCAGCCGCCTGGGCTACGCCGACCTCGACGCCTACCAGCACGCACGCCGGCGCTGGCGTACGGACTGAGCCTCAGCCGCGGCCGAGGCGGGCGCGCAGCCCGGCGCGCACCGCCGGCCACTCGTCGTCGATGATGCTGAAACGCACCGAGTCGCGCTTGCGCCCGTCGGGCATGATCCGTTCGTGGCGGACGATGCCTTCCTGCACGGCGCCCAGGCGCAGGATGGCGGCGCGGGACTTCTCGTTGAGCACGTCGGTGGTGAACTGCACGCGCACGCAGTCCAGCACCTCGAAGGCGTATTCGAGCAACAGCAGCTTGGCCTCGGTGTTGATCGCCGAGCGCTGCGCCGAGGCGGCCAGCCAGGTGTGGCCGATCTCCAGCTTGCGGTTGGCCCGGTCGATCTTCCAGAACCGCGTGCTGCCGACGATGCGCCCGTCGCGGCGGTCGCGGATGGCGAAGGGCAGCACGCTGCCGGCGTCGCGCCCGGCCAGGGCCTTGTCCAGGTAGGCGTCGACGCTGTCCGGGCCGGGCACCACAGTGACCTTGAGGTTCCACAGCTCGCCGTCGGCGGCGGCGGCCACCAGCGCGGCGGCATGCTCGCGGAGCAGGGGCAGGAGCTCGGTGTGCTCACCGGTGAGGACGGGGTAGGACGACATGCGCGCGGCTCCGGAAGAGGAGCCGCGAGCTTGCCGGTTTTGCCCACGCCTGGAAAGGCGCGGGCAAACCACGTAGGGCGAACAACCGTTCGCGGTTATCCGCCGACCGGGGGGCGACGGCGGATAACGCCCGGGGCGTTATCCGCCCTACGAGAGTGTCAGCCCAGCTGGCCGCGGCGGTACTCGCCCTGGCGCTCCAGCATCCAGCCGGGGTACTCGGCCGGCAGCGCGCTGACCTGGTCGAGCCGGGCCAACTCCTCGGCGCTCAGCTCGACGCGGGTGGCGGCGATGTTGTCGTGCAGCTGCTCCAGGCGCTTGGCGCCGATGATCACGCTGGTGACCACCTCCTGGTGCAGCAGCCAGGCGAGGGCCACCTGCGCCACCGAGACGCCCTTGGCCTCGGCGATTTCGCGCATGGCGTCGACGCAGTCGTAGGCGCGCTCGCGGTTCACCGGCGGGAAGTCGAACTGGGTGCGCCGGCTGCCGGCCTCGGCCTCCAGGCCACGGCCGTACTTGCCGCTGAGCAGCCCACCGGCCAGCGGGCTCCAGACCATCAGGCCGACCTTCTCGCTGCGCAGCATGGGCACCAGTTCGCGCTCCAGGTCACGGCCGGCGACGCTGTAGTAGGCCTGCAGCGACTCGAAGCGGGCCAGCCCCAGGCGCTCGGCGGTGCCGAGGGCCTTCATGATCTGCCAGGCCGCCCAGTTGGACACCCCGACGTAGCGCACCAGGCCCTGGCGCACCAGGTCGTCGAGCGCGCGCAGGGTTTCCTCGATCGGCGTGGCCGGGTCGAAGCCATGCACCTGGTAGAGGTCGATGTGCTCCAGCTGCAGGCGCTCCAGGCTGGCCTGCACGCCGCTGGCGATGTGATAGCGCGACAGCCCGCGGGAGTTGGCGCCACGGGTGCCGGTTTCGCCGAACACCTTGGTGGCGATCACCACGTCCTCGCGGGGCACGCCGAGGCTCTTCAGGGCCTGGCCGGTGATGACCTCGGAGCGGCCTTCGGAGTAGACGTCGGCGGTGTCGATGAAGTTGACGCCAGCCTCCAGGGCGGCGCCCACCAGTTGCTCGGCCTCGGCCTGCTGCAGCTTGCCGATCTGGCTCCAGAGCTGGCCTTCGCCACCGAAGGTCATGGTGCCCAGGCAGAGTTCCGAGACGAACAGGCCGGTGTTGCCGAATTTTCTATAGCGCATGGGAAGCTCCTCGGGGAGGGCAGGAAAGGCGCCGGCCCGTGGCCGGGCGGCGAAGCCCATGCAGTATGGAAGGCGCGCGAGGAAATCCGGCACTCGATTGCTGCCGGATTCTTGCCTATTGCTGCCGGCGTCCTACGGCGTCGGATCCAGGCAGCGCAGGTCATAGCCCGCGATGAACAGCGCGGCCTCCAGGGCGTGGGCGCGAGCGCTCGGGTCGCTGCCCATGCCGATGAACAGTTGGGTGCGCGACAGGACCCGGCGGATGATCCAGCCGAGGATCACCTGGTAGCGCGCCCATTTCTCGTTCTTCACTTCCGTGTAGAACTGGGGGGCCCGGGAGAAACCCAACTGGTTCGGATTGCGCACTTGCTCGCCGCGCGCGCCGCCGCTGGGGAAGCGCAGCAGGGCGGGATGGCTGGCTGTCTGCCGATAGAGCGCATAGAGCATAGCGCTGGCCGCGCCCACGCGGCTGTCGTAGATCGGCGAGCCACCACCGTCGAGCAGGGCGTGGATCTTGGTCAGGCCGGCGTCGAACAGCAGGATGCTGCCGGGGTTGAGGTCATCCAGGCGCTGCGTGCCAAAGGGGTCGAACAGTCGCCGGCAGTCTTGCAGGTAGGCCACCAGGCCGTTTTGGGCCCGCAGCTGTTTCAGGAAGGTCATCGCGCCGTCCACGCCGCCCCAGCGCAGAACCGCCAGGCAGACTTCCAGCGTGCGTTGCTCGTCGCCATCGGCCACCGCGTTGCCGAGTCGTGCGCGCAGCAGGCCCAGCGAATGCCGGGTGCTGGCCCAGTCCTCGGAGTTCACCGCAACGCCCTGGTCGTCCCAACTGGCCTTCCACGCGTAGTGCTGCAGCAAGGCTTCCACACCGCGCACGTCGGTCTTGATGGCCTTGCTGACCTTGGGGCTCTGCTTGATGTCGAGCCTGAACGTCAGGCTGTCGAGGTTCAGGCACAGCCATTCCACGAAGCCCTGCGCGTCCGGCTGGTTGAAGAAGTCCTGTTGGTTCATCTGTGTCAGCTGGCGTGACGGCACTGGCGACTCCTTGTGCGGGGGGAGGGACGGCGGACCTCTTGCTCCGCCGGTCGCGCATGGTAGCCTATGGCCACAAATTCCGCTGCAAGTGCTCTGGTCCGCCTGTTGTGGGCCTGTAACTTGCCGTAGTCGGACGACAGAAGTTGTCGCAGAGGGAGCTGCCCCATGGGCCAAGAAAAACAATCCAGGACCGCCAATACGCTGATCCGTCGCGACCGCGTGCGGGCGTTGGTGGGGGAGGCGGGCAAGGCCGGCATCTCCGCCGCCGAGCTGACGCAGAGGCTTTTCGACGAAGACTTCGACGTGGTGCTGCGCACTGTCCAGCGCGACCTCGAGCTGCTGACCGGGATGCACGAGCTGAGCCGCTTCCAGCGCGAAGGCCAGGCGCGCTGGCGGACTTCGGGCAAGGGCCGGCTGGGTGTCGCTGCGGCCCCGACACTGAAACCCGACGCGGCGGCGCTGAAGTCGGCTCGGTTGGCGCTGGGCATCGTCACTCTCTACGAGCAGGCCAGCCACCTGCTGCACTTCGCCGCGCTGGACGACTTGCGCGAGCAGTACCTGCAGGCGCGCCAACTGCTCGACAAGTTCCTGCGCCACGAGGGGCGCTGGCTGGGCAAGGTGGTGGTCGGCACCCAGCACCTGCAACTGCGTCGCGCCGCCATCGACCAGCGCTGGCTGCGTGAACTGCAGATGGCCCTGCTCGGCGGCTACCAGGTGGAGCTGCGCTATTACTCGCGCTCCCAGGACCAGGAGCAGAGCTACGTGGTACACCCGCTGGGGCTGTCCTACCGCGATTCGAGCATCTACCTGGTCTGCACCATCGACACCAGCGAGAAGGTCCGCAGCCTGCCGCTGCAACGCATCCTCGCGGTGCGCGCGCTGGAGTCGCGCCAGGCGCGCGAGCCGGAAGGCTTCGACCTGCGCCAGCACCAGCACATCCTGGTCGAGCCCGACCCCATCGCGCTGAAGCTGCGCATCAGCCCGAGCATGCGTTTCCGCCTGGACGACAAGGAGACGCCGCTGGCCGAGCAGCAACGCTTCACCGAGCTGGCAGACGGCCGCTGGCTGCTGGAATGCCAGGTGCCGTACAGCCAGGGGCTGCTCTGGTGGATCCTCGGCCATGGCGCCACCGTCGAGGTTCTGGAGCCGCCGAGCCTGCGCCGCCAGGTCGCCGAGTGCGTGGCCGAGGTGGCCGCCTTCTACCGCGAGACGCCAGCGACAGAAGCTGTCGCCTGACCGCCTAGGCTGGTCTCCTCAACGACGAGGAGACCCGCATGAAGACCTATTCCGCATTCCTGCAACGCATCCGTTCCGACGCTGGCGAGAAGGCCAACCTGCGCGTCCAGGTCGAGGCGCCGAGCTCGGCCATGGCACGGCTCACCGCGGAGGCGCGCTTCCCCGGTTACCGCTGCGCCAGCGCGCCGGTGCCGGTACGCTGAGCGATGCTCGACGACAAGCTGGAGCGGCCCGGGCGGCTGCTGTTCGAGGCGCAGCCGCGGGTACTCGACATCGCCCTGCTCAGTGACAGGGTCACCGACGCCTGCCGCTGCGCCGAACGCCTGCTTGGCGATGTGGCCCTGCCGACCTGGCCGCGTACTCGCGTCCGCCTGCATGGCTACAGCTGGCGCCAGCCGCTGCCGGGCTTCTGGCATGAATTGCATGTGCTGGATGCCGCCGGGCTGCCGGCCGGGCGCGCGGCGGAGCTGGCAGGACAGACCGCGCAGCTCAACCTGCATTGGGTCGGCGCATCGGCGGGCGCGGGGGCGCATGACCTGCACTGGAGCGAACGCGGGATCATGCTGGCCTACCTGCGGCAGTTGTTCAGCGCACTGGAGGGGCGCAGTTTCTTCGGCCTGGGCTGGAGCGACTACCTCCAGCACCTACGCCAGCCCGGCCGGCGCCGTGGCCTGCAACTGTCCGCCGGGGGCTGGCGAGAGGGCATGTGCCAGTTGCAGGAGGAACTGGCCGGGGCGGGACGGGCCAGCTCCTTGCTGCTGTTCGTAGCGCAGCGGCTGGTGCCGACCTTCGGTGACTACGTGACGATCTGCGACGAGCTGGAGCGCTGCCTGCCGGCGGACTGCCTGCTCAGCCTGGGCATCTTCCGGCAGGCCTCGGGCGCTCCCGACCTGCTGGCCCTGGCGAGCCTGCGCGAGGCTTGCGGCTGAGCGCGGCTCAGGCCATCGGCGGCAGGCGGCGCTTCACCGGGGTCTTCTTGACGATGGCAGTGCTGGTCTCGGCGTAGGGGTTGATGCGGTCGAGCAGGGTGTCCAGCTGTTCCATGTCGCGCACGCACAGGCGCGCCACGAAGCAGTCGTCGCCGGTGACCTTGTCGCACTCGGTGAACTCGGGGATGGCCTCGATCTGCCGTTCCACCTCGTGCAGGCGGCCGGGCAGGGGGCGTACGCGGACGATCGCCTGCAACTGGTAGCCGAAGGCCTTCGGGTCCACCTCCAGGGTGTAGCCGCGGATCACCCCACGCTCCTCCAGCTTGCGCAGGCGCTCGCCGACGCTGGGCGCGGAGAGGCCGCTGAGCTGGGCCAGGGCCTTGAGCGAGCGGCGCGAGTCCTCCATCAGGGCGGCGATCAGCAACTGGTCGATTTCGTCGGTCATGGCGGGTTCGTTAGGTGAATGACGGTATTCGCCTTGATAGTAAAGGCAGATTGCTGATGTCGCCTATGCAATGCGATGGATGGGCCGGCATGTGCCTTGTCATTCTGTAGGCACGCCTTGCAGGAGGATTTTTCATGGACAAGTCCATTCAACGCGGCAGCCTCGAAATGACCGCCGCCATGCTCATCTGCGGCACCATCGGCTGGCTGGTGCTGGTATCCGGCCAACCGGTGCTCGACGTGGTGTTCTGGCGCTGCGCGTTCGGCGCCGCCACCCTGCTGATCGCCTGCGCCGCGCTCGGGCTGTTGCGCCCGGGCCTGCTGAGCCTGCCGGCGTTCGGTTTGGCGCTGCTCAGCGGGGTGGCCATCGTCGGCAACTGGGTGCTGTTGTTCGCCTCCTATTCGCGGGCGTCCATCGCCATCGGCACCGCCGTCTACAACACCCAGCCGTTCATGCTGGTGCTGCTGGCCGCGCTGCTGCTCGGCGAGAAACTCAGCGCGCGCAAGCTCGGATGGCTGGGCCTGTCCTTCGTCGGCATGCTGGCCATCGTCAGCGCCCACGGCGCGAGCGCCGCCGGCAGCGACTACCTCGGCGGCATCGGCCTGGCGCTGGGCGCGGCGCTGCTGTACGCCTTCGCCGCGCTGATCATCAAGCGCCTGCAGGGCGTGCCGCCGCACCTGATCGCGCTGATCCAGGTGTGCAGCGGGGTGCTGCTGCTGGCGCCCTGGGCCGACTTCGCGGCGTTGCCGCGGCAACCGTCGGCCTGGGCCAGCCTGGCGACCCTGGGCATCGTCCACACCGGCCTGATGTACGTGCTGCTCTACGGCGCCATCCAGAAACTGCCGACGGCGCTGACCGGCGCGCTGTCGTTCATCTACCCGGTGGCGGCGATCCTGGTCGACTGGGTGGTGTTCGGCCACCGCCTGGGCCTGGCCCAATGGCTGGGCGTGGCGGCCATCCTGCTGGCCGCGGCGGGCATGCAGCGCGACTGGGGGCTGCCGTGGCGCTCGCGGGCGCGGTCGGTGGATTACGGAAAACGCTGAAGTGTGGGAATTTTTCCCGTGGCACGTACTCCAACTCGGACCAAGTCTCGCCATGGGTGAATGATGAACTACAAGCTGTTGCCATTGATCGGGGTCGCCGCGCTGCTCAGCGCCTGCGGCAAGCCAGCGGACGTCTGCGCCAGCAAGGACATGCGCAACCAGTTGGTGAAGGTGTTCACCGACGGCCCGCTGGCCGGTCGCGGCGACCTGCTGAAGGACGCCGAGCTGAGCGACGCGGCCATCCTCGAGAAGGACCCGGACAGCGGCGTGCTCGAATGCGTGGCCACCTTCCGCGTGCCGGTGGGCCAGCAGGTGGTGCAGGGGCCGCTGGAGTACCGCATCGCCCCGGCGGCGAAGTCCGACCACGACTACCTGCTGCTGTTCACCAAGAGCGACCGCGCCCTGGCCCTGGCCGATCGCATCCGCCGGGTGTTCCCCAGCGCCGGCGACCAGCAGCAGTAGCCGGCGGCTTTCCCGCGCCCATGAAAAAGCCCGGCATCAGCCGGGCTTTTTTCGTTCAGGTGTCCCGTCCTGAATAAGGTTTACACCTTAGCCCTTATTTCAGGAGAGCTGCGATGGCAGAAGGTGTGCGGCGTAGCCAGCGTGATTACACGCTGGCTTTTAAACTGGCGGTGGTTGATCAGGTCGAAAAGGGCGAAATGAGTTACAAGGAGGCTCAGGCCCGCTTTGGCATTCAGGGTCGCTCGACGGTGCTGGTGTGGTTGCGCAAGCACGGTCGGCAAGACTGGAGCCAGGGCGCCTCTATTCGTTCTGCCAGGAGACAGCCGATGTCCGAAGCCCCCAAGCCACTGACCCC